>JASJGQ010000204.1:0-11857 GCA_033791425.1 Acidobacteriota bacterium | reverse complement strand
CGACAACCACGTACCCGACTTTCGATGTGATTAGTGGAAGTGCTCCTCTGCGTGCGGTCGCCCTTCTTGCCGCCGTTTTCGTGGTGGTTGTTTTGACGATGGTTGTTTTTGAAAAATCCCTGATTTTCTTCCCAACCTCCTACCCTGATGGTGAGTGGGATGTGGAGGTGGTCGCGGGTGAACCCGGTGTCATCCTTGAGGACTGCTTCTACTCGAGTGAAGACGGCGTCAAGCTGCACTCGTGGTGGTGTCGGACGGAAGAGCCGGATCCGGAAGGGCCTGTGCTTTTGCTCTTCCACGGCAACGCCGGCAACCTCAGCCATCGCGCGGATCTCATGCTCGAGCTCGCCAGTCGGGTCGGAGCGGAGGTTGTGGTTGCCGGATACCGAGGCTATGGCCGCAGCGAGGGCAAACCGTCAGAGAAGGGTCTGTATGCCGATGCGAGGGCTGCCTGGCGTTTTGTGACCGTCGACCGCGGGGTCGATCCGGACCGGGTCGTGGTTTTCGGCAAGTCTTTGGGCGGCGCGGTTGCGATCAACCTGGCGACGGAAATTGATCCCGGCGGTCTGATCGTCGAATCCAGTTTCACCTCGATCCCGGACATGGCGGCCCGCCACTACCCCTTCGTGCCGAAGTTCTTGATACGGACCAGGATGGATTCTCTGGCGAAGATCTCGGGTATCAGGTGCCCTCTCCTCGTGATTCACTCGAGGGCCGACGAGGTGGCGCCCTTCGAATATGGAGGGAAGCTGTTTGACGCGGCGCCGCAGCCAAAGAAGTTCCACGAGGTCCAGGGGGCCGGCCCCACCGAGACCTGGCTGGTCGGCGGGCGCACGTATTTCGACGCGATCCGCAGCTTCGTCCATTCTGATCACTGAGAGCCGGTTCAGTCGACGGTCCCGGTGGCCTCTTCCATGATGTCTTTGAACAGCTCCTTGTCGATGGCTTTGTCGTAGGCCGATCGTGCGGTCACGCGACCATCCTCGTAGAGCTGCCGGATGGACGCGTCCATGTCGATCATGCCCTGTTTGACGCCACCCTGAATCAGCGATGTGATCTGGCCGACCTTGCCGCGGCGAATCAGATTCGAGATCGCCGGCGACGCGAAGACGATTTCCACCGCCGCCACTCTGCCACCGCCGACCTTCGGCAGCAGCTGTTGCGCGACGACTCCCTGGAGGCCCTCGGCGAGGACGTTTCGAGCCCCTTCCTGTTCGCCGGCCGGGAAGACACTGACGATGCGGTCGACGGTCTTGATGGCGTTGTTGGTGTGGAGGGTCGCAAACACGATGGTCCCGCGCTCCGCTGCCGAAAGCGCCATCGAAATCGTCTCGAGGTCGCGCAGCTCGCCGACGAGAATGACGTCGGGGTCTTCTCGACCCGCAGCGCGCAGAGCCTCGGCGAACGAGGGTGCGTGAGTGCCGACCTCGCGTTGGTGGATCAGACACTTTTTGTTGGGGTGGACGAACTCGATCGGGTCTTCGATGGTGACGATGTGATAGCCCTTGGTCTCGTTGAGCAGGTCGATGATCGCGGCCAGTGTGGTCGACTTCCCGGAACCGGTGGGTCCGGTAACGATGACCAGACCGTTGCGGATCGAGGCCAGTTTGCGTAATTGCGTCGGAAGACCCAACTGCTCGATCGTCATGATATTGGTGGGGATGATCCGAAACACCGCCCCCGATCCCCGGCGTTGTTTGAAGAGGTTGACGCGAAATCGACCGATGCTGTCGACCTGGTACGAAAAATCTGTATCGCCGGTGTCTACAAAATCCTGCCACCTCTCAGTCGGGGTGATCGGCTTCAGCAGATCGGTGAGATCGGTCTCTTTGACGGTGCGATAGCGGATCTGTTCCATGTGTCCGCCAACTCGCAGCATGGGTGGGCGACCAACCGAGAAATGAAGATCGGAGGCGCCCCGGTCGTTCATGAGCTTGAGGAAACGGTCGATCCGCTGCTTTTCTGCCATCACGCGGAGTCCTTTGCTTCATCAGGAGCGTAGTCCGGCTCGAAGTCATCCTGGTTGGCGGCATGAAGGTAGGCGCTCTCGGCGGAGATGGTGCCCCGACGGACGAGCTCTCTGAGCGAATCGTCAAACGTCTGCATGCCCTGAGTGCGGCCCAATTGCATGGCCGATTGGAGTTGGTAGGTCTTTTCTTCGCGAATGAGATTGGCGACTGACATCGTGCCTTTCAGGATCTCGAAGCAGGCCACGCGTTCTCGAGAGCCTTCGACTGGAAGAAGGCGTTGGGCGATGACGTACTTGAGTGACTCGGCAAGGGCCACCCGAATCTGGGGTTGCTGGTTGTGAGGGAAGTTCGTGATGACCCGGTCAATAGCCTTAGGGGCAGTCGTTGAGCTCAGTGTCCCAAGCACGATGTGACCGGTCTCGGCG
This sequence comes from Acidobacteriota bacterium, assembly GCA_033791425.1. GTDB lineage: Bacteria > Acidobacteriota > Thermoanaerobaculia > Thermoanaerobaculales > Sulfomarinibacteraceae > Sulfomarinibacter. Next base: position 9,462 of record JASJGQ010000204.1, on the reverse strand, counting down.
GCGGTCAGTGCCAGCCCGATCGCCTCGGTGTCGCGGAGATCACCAATCACGATGACGTCCGGATCTTCGCGAAGCGCGCCGCGGAGGGCTCGGGCGTAGGACACGGTGTCCGAGCCGATTTCCCGCTGGTTGACGAGGCAGCTTTTGAAAGGGTGGACGAACTCGACCGGTTCCTCGAGGGTGATGACGTGGGCCTGCCGGGTTTCGTTGAAGAGATTGACGAGAGCCGCCAGGGTGGTGGTCTTGCCGCAGCCGGATGGTCCGCACACCAGCACGAGGCCCTGGTGGTGGGAGGCGATTTCCTCGAGGTGGCCGGGAAGGCCGATTTCGTCGATGGTCGGAGGCTTTTCGGGGATGACCCGAAAGACGCCGTTGTAGCCTTTGTGATCGAGGAAGATATTGGTGCGGTATCGCCCTGCTCGCGGTATGTAATAGCAAAGATCGAGTTGCTGGTCCTTTTCGAGCTGCAGCATTTGAGCGTCGGTCAGGATCTCCCGAATGATGGCTTCACAGTCGGCTGCAGAAAACGGATCACCACCAATGGAAACGAGATCGCTGGACTCGCGGACCATGGGAGGGAGATCCACCGCGAGGTGGAAGTCCGATCCCCCGCGGGTCCGGGTCTCGACCAGCAGCGCGTGTAAGCGTGGTTCTTTCTCGGCCACCTCGATCTTGAGGGCGTTTTCTCTGAGTTGCTGGCTGTCCTCGATTGGTGCATGAGTGCGCTTTGCCACCCGTTCGGCGATCTCGAGAGCTCGGCCGCGGACCACCCTATCCGGGTCCGACGATGCGACCTTTTGCAAAGCTTCCAGAATCTTCGGGTGATCGAAGTTGCGAAGCGCCAAGAGCACTTCGATTCGGACCTCCGGCGCCGGGTCGGCAAGGAGCTTGGCGAGGGGCTGCAGCGATCGGAGGTCACCGATGCGCCCGAGGGCCTCCACTGCGGCCCACCTCGCTTCGGGGTCGTCGAGGGTGGCGACCAGGGCGTCCGTGGCCCGATCGTCCTTGAATCTCCCCAGAGTGTCCGCAGCGGTGACCCGCAGCCACCAGTCGTCGTCTTTGAGAAGCGAGATCGTCGCTGGAATGATCCGCGGGTCGTCAAATGAACCGGCGACCACCAGGGCCATGGCCCTGACATCGTCGTCGGGATCCGAGAGGAGCTCGATGGCGGGCTCGACGAGGTCGTCCCCGAATTCCCTCATCGAGTCCAACGCACGGTCTCTCGCCCAACCCGCCAGACCCTTGGAGAACTTGAGATAGCTCTTCACGAGGTCGTGGCGGTTTTCGAGGCTGAGAAAGATCTTGATGACGGCGGAGCGGGTTCCCGCCTCCCCGGATGCCATGAGGGGCAACAGACGGTCGACAAAATCCGCGCCCAGCGACGGCGCTTCTCGGGTGAGGGCGGTGATCAGATGTTGTTGAGTGGCGTAGTCGACCCGCGCCAGATTGTCGACAATGAGATCCACGGATTCGACGGTTCGGTTGTCCCCGAGAAACCTCAGCGCGGTGGCGCTGACTGCCGGGTCGTCGTCATGAACCTGTTTGACCCACCGCGGTACGTCGTCGTCCGTCAGTTCCAGGGTCGAAAGACGTTCGAGAAAGACGCTGCGGTTGCCGGTATTCGGAGATTCCACGAGATTCCAGAACAGGTGGGAGAGGGCGGGTGTTACGGGTGCCTCGAAAATCAGCCGCCTGGTGGCGTCGCGCACGGCCTCGTCTTCCGCACCAATCAGGGCCGTCAGGTGTTTGTCGATTCCAGGGATCCTGAGGCCGAAGAGGATCTCAGCCGCGGCCCGCAATGCTGCGTCGTTCTTGCCTTTGCTTTCAACGACGAATTGATTGATCGTATCGATGGTGCGAAGCCTCCGCAGAATCCGAACCGAACCGTCGCGAAGGAATTGCTCCGGTCGGTAGGCCATCCACACCACGTCACGCGGGTTGATGTTCTGGGCCTCGAAGACAGCGTGGAGCAACTCGTCGCGTTCTTCGTCCGAAGCGTACTCGTTTCGCGCCAACTTCCCGAGATTGTCCTGCAGAGACGAGTGAAAGAGCGGTCGCATAGAACGATTATACAGCTCGGACCAAACAGACGATTGAGTTTTGAGTTTTGAGTTTTGAGTGTTGAGTTTTGAGTTGATTTCAGCTTTACAAAAGCGAGAGAACTGGTTTCGGGGCGTAGATTTAACCCACGTTCGCAACTCAACCGCTACCGGTAGAACTCAACACTAAGAACTCAAAACTGAGAACTCAACCCGCCAGCCGCTATTGACGTCGCCAGTGGTTGCGGGCTTTCCTACCGACTCGTGATTTCGATGTCGCTATTGCGCCTTCTTGTACTGTTTCCGCCACTCCTTGCCAATGGCGTTCAGGGCCTTTTGGATCGTCTTTTGCGCCTTTTCCGGGTCGGGATTGTCGGGCACCGCGCCGGTGACGGCTCCCCTCCAGACGATGGTTTCGGTCTTTGGACTCCAGGCATCGACATACAGGTTCCCCTGGGTCCAGGACGAGACATCCATGCCGCTGCCCCACAGAGGGCTGAACCACCAGCCGGCGCTGTAGCTGTAGGAGTAGAGGGTGACGTTCATCTTCATATCCTGCCCCTGAAACGTGTGGTAGGTGACGTAGATGTCCGGGTTTTCCTTGACCTGCTCGAGGCCGCTCGCCTTGAATTTGATGATGATCAGGTACTTGATCATTTCGTGGATCGGTCGGCTGTCCGCGACCGATGTCTCGAGCGTCTCGTAGTACTTAAAGGTCTTGATGGTGGAAAAATCGACGTTCTTGTCGTAGCCCACGTAGGCCTTGAACTTCGTTCCGGCAAAGGAGAACAGACCGAGCATGATGATGAACAGGGTTGCGGACTTTTTCATTCAGTGACTCCTTGGAGGCTGCGCTTCTGCCTGGTCAGTGTGACACAACCTCGATGCGACGCCTCAGGTCCTCGGTCTCGCGCTCGAGGAGGGGGTTGATCTCGAGGGCTCGGCGAACAGCGTCATCAGCGTCGGCAGCGAGAGCGCGTCGTGTCAAGAGCAGGGTCTCGGCCTCCGCCTGAATGGTCGTGAGAGCAGCGCCGGTCACCAACGCGCTCGCGAGACCCGGGTTGAGGGCCAGGGCCTGTTCGACGAGGCGGCGGCCTTCGCTGACGTCGGAGCGAATCGACAGTCCCCGGAGCAGCCGGTCTTCGGCGCGCCATCGATGGACCTTGGCAGCGCTTTGATAGGCGACGGCGTTCCGGGGATTCACAGCCAAGGCCTTGTTTGCCGCTCGAGCGGCGGCTTCGAGGAAGACCTGGGGCTCCAACCCTTCTCTCATGGCCCACCGAGCGGCCAGAATCTCGATAGCGGTCTTTTCCGGATACGCCCAGAAGATCTGCGGGTTGAGCGCAAGCGATGCGTCGAGGTCGTTCCTCGCCAGGTCGAGCATCTGCAACGGGTCGTGTCCGCCGTTGAAACGGACGACGGCCATGGTTCGACGTGCGAGGCCACGGTTGGCGAAAGCATAGGCGTAGGTCGGATTTCGGGCGATGGCTGCATCGAACGCCGCGACGGCCTCATCGAGATCAGCACTGGGATCCGCCGCAGTTCTCAGTTTGAAGATGGCACGACGCCACAGTGCAATTCCCGAGTTGTTGTAGGCGTTGGCGTACTCGGGTCTGAGGTTGATGGCCTTTCGAAAAGCTGAAATCGCCCGATCGAGCGCCGGACGCGGATCGAGACCGACCCCCATCTCGTACCGCGCCATCCTCTCCCAGGCGTATCCCAGGTCGTCGTGGGCCGGCACGAAGCTCGGATCGATCGCAATAGCGCTTTCAAAACTTGCCACGGAAAGCTCGAGAGTTGCGCGCGGGTCTTCGCCGCGGGACATCGCGTCGAGCGCCGACACCGTCAGTGCTCCACCCTTCGTCACATACGCTGAAACGCTTTCCGGGTCGAGCACGATCGCGTGGTCGGCCGACGCGATGGCCTGGCGGAGAAAAGCCTCGGCCGAACCTCCGCGGTCATTGACGATGTCGGCCCATCGCCAGTAGAGATGAGACAGCCTTTCGTGGATGTCGGCCCGTTCAGGGTCGATGCGGAGGGCGCGGTCGCAGGCCTCGACGGCAGTGTCGAACGGTTCGACGACGGGTTCGCCCCGGCGGCTGCGCATGTCCATGATCTGAGTCCACAATGCGCACTGTCCTTCGTGGATGCTCGGGTCCGAGCGCGCGATCGCTGCCGCCAGACTGTAGGCCGCGTCAGCCTCGGCGAGGGTGCTGAGGGCGCCGTCGGCGTCGCCGTTGAGCCGCATCCCGGCCGCAATTTCGGCCAGTATGTCTGCCTCGAGAAGCTTGGCCTCATACAACCACTCCTCAGTACGGAACGCACCGCGCGTAGCATCAAGAGCCTCGCTGAGGTCGCCGCCGTAAAAAGCTATCAGGGCCTCCGCGTACTGTGGGGCCTCGACGACGGTGTCCTCTCCGGAACGGAGGAGAACGAGGGCCGGATCGCGGAGATCGCGTTCGATTTCGGTGACGCGAGCTTCCCGAAGCTCGTCGTTTTCGATCCGCCTCGCGATTGTCAGGTCGCGTTGATACAGACGTCCGAGTGCCATACCGAGGGCGTATGAAACCCCCGGACTGTCGTAGCCCATCTCCATGGCGCGCTCGAGGTGGTGGCGGGCGGCACCGTAGTCGTGGAGGGCCAGCCAGCCGCGTCCGAGAGCGTAGTGGCCAGGTCCCGAACTGATAGCGCCGAGCCGCTTCATCTCGTTTTCAATGGCCAGCATTCTGCCCTTGATGGCGTCTCGCTCCTGGGTGCGGTCGTGCAGTGGCATCATCGCGGCGACCCGCGCGAAGCTTTCGATCTCCCGGGCGCGTTCTGTGAGGAGTTGCGCAACCGCCGCCTGTCTTCGGGTCTGAAGGTTGGCTCGCAGGCTGACCAGACCAAGGGCGACAAAGGCGGCGATCGTGACGACAGCCGCTGTCACCAATCGGGGGTGTTTTCGGACTCGTTTGCCGAGCTTGTAAAAGACGGTCGCAGGCCGCGCCATGATGGGCTCGCCGGCGAGAAATCGACGCAGGTCCTCTGACAACTCGCGGGCGGAATCATACCTACGATCCTTTTCCTTTTCGAGACACTTGAGGACGATGGTTTCCAGATCAACCGGAATCGTGCGGTCGATCCGGTGGGGCGGCACAGGATCCCGATCCGCGACGTCCGAGAGGATCTCCGTATACGCTCCCTCATAGGGCGACCGGCCGGTGAGGAACCAGTAGAGGGTCGCCCCGAGACCATAAACATCGGTCCGCCGGTCGAGGGTGCTGGACTCGCCACGGACCTGTTCGGGCGAAGAGAACGCCGGTGTGCCGAGGACCATCCCCGACACTGTGAGCTCGTGAGGAGTGTCGATATCGCGGGCATTGCCGAAGTCCACAACGTAGGGGTGCCAACTCCCGCCGGGGTTGCGTTCCACGAGAATATTGGCCGGTTTGATGTCGCGGTGAATGAGCCCGGTCTGGTGGGCGGCATGCAGCGCATCCGCCACATCCACCATGATCTCGACCTTGTCAACAGGACTGAGGAGATCGGCGATCTCCTTGATCGACCCGCCTGAGACGTACTGCATGGCGATGTAGGAGTGGCCCTCGACGTCTCCGACCTCGTAGATCGGACACAGGTTTTCGTGCTCCACCCGCGCCTGGACCTGGGCTTCGCGCAGAAAGCGCTTGATCTGGTCAGGATCATCCCGGCGCAAAAACTTCAGCGCAACGAACCGTCCAAGACGAAGATCACGAGCCTTATAGACGTCGCCCATGCCACCGCGGCCGACAAACTCGACCAATTCGTAGCGGTCCCAATTGGTGACCGGAAAAACCTCGAAGGGGTCGTGGTCGGCGCTCCCACCATTTTGGCCTTCCAGCGGCATCCAATCGTCATCGAGCCCGAGTTCCCGCGCCAGGTCCGCAAGGGTATCGTCGTCCAACATGTCGGGTGGGATCACGACACGAATCGACGTGTCTTCGGGTGGCAAACGATCGGGACGACCATAAAGACCCGCCGCCACGAGCCTTTCCCGCACCTCGGCGAGAGTGCTGTCGGCCTGATCCTCGGTGATCAGGCCTCGCTGTTTCGCCAGTTTCAGAACGCGCTCAGCGTCACCTGCCGGATCTCGCTCGATGCCGTCGTTTGATTCAGATTCCATGCTCAATGCGGGACGATCATAGCGCTACTCGATGATCGATGCGGTGACGATGTAGTCCAACTTCGGAAACGATCCCGTGAGGTAGTCGTTGCCGCCGCGATAGAACTTGGCCTGCGACGGGCCCTTCCCATTCGGCTGGCCTTCGCCGTAGCCGCTGTAAAGCTGTTTGACCGTCTCGTATCCTTCAACCACTTCACCAAACGGCACAAAGCCCGAGTCGTCGAGATAGGAGTTGTTGGCGTAGTTGATAAAGATCTGGGTGGTGCGGGTGTCGGGGCTGCCACCCATGGCAAAGGTGACGCGGCCCTTGGTGTTCGATTGTTTGACGGCGTCCGGGGGGATTCGCGCCGCCGTCCATGCCGCGGTGACCGCCGGGTTACCGTGCATGCCCGTCTGGGCCATGAACCCTTTGAGGACTCGGTAGAAGGCCACATTGTCGTAATAACCGATTTTCACCAGGTTGTAGAAACGGTCGGCGCCCTTCGGCGCCCAGTCTCTATGAACCTCGATGACGAATGAACCCGATGTTGTCTGCATCTTCACCTTGTAGGTGTCGGGGGCGGTCGCCGTAGCCAGGCTGGGATCGAGCAGAGCCGGGTTCAGCGGTGCCGCCGGGGCGTCCTGTTCATTCGCCGCCGCTGGTGGAGAAGCGAGAAACCATGTCACACAGATCGCAGCAATCAGGGCCGTTCGGAACATCTTCAACATTCTCATTCCGTATTCTCCTTTGAAATCTCTCAGCGCTTCGCACGGTTATTCTACCGATTCTGAAGATGGGAGGAGTCGATGAAGAAAATCAGCTTGGAAATCGGGCAGCCGGCGCCGGAGTTCAAACTGCCGGACCAGGATGGTGTCGAGGTGACCCTCGATGGCCTGCGCGACCACTGGGTGGTGCTCTACTTCTATCCGAAGGATGACACACCCGGGTGCACCACCCAGGCGTGCGAGTTCACCGAGGGCATCGAGGCCTTTCGCGGTCTCGACGCTGCGGTTCTTGGCTGTAGTCCCGATTCGCCGGAGCAACATCGGGAATTCATCGCCAAACACAACCTCGGAATTCGACTCTTGAGCGATCCCGGCCACACCGTCATGTCGGCCTATGGAGCGTGGGGTGAGAAGAACATGTACGGCAAGGTCACGGTCGGTGTGATCCGTTCGACCGTGATCATCGATCCGAGCGGCCTGGTTGCGCATCACTGGAAGCGCGCCTCCGCCAAAGGCCACGCCGAAAAAGTGAGAGAGAGGCTGGAGAAGCTACAGGGTTGAATGAGGAATTAGGAATGAGGAATTAGGAATTTCGCGCAGCTTTCCACCTACGTACATGCTCGAGTGTTCAGGGGAAGCGAGACTCCGTGCGGCGGAGGTGCCTCGCATTCTCTCTGGAATCACGGGCTGATACGAGTCGCGTGCGGCGGAGGTGCCATTCTTTGCATTGTTTGGAACCCCGCAGTCACCATCGGGATGACGCCAGGGGCCAAACAATGCATAGGGTGGCTCCTCTCGGGAATCACGCGTCGAGAATCGGGCTACGGCGAGAGGTGGCTTTTCTCAGTCCTGATCGACGTCGATGTCCACGCGGCGCCGGTGGTAGTGGATGCTCCAATCCTCGAGTTCCTCGGCTGAGGGGCAGGTGAGCCCGAGAATTACCGCCGAGCCGAGGAACACCACCGCAGTTCCGGCCACGAACCACGGCGGGATGAAATCTCCGATATGGAGCCGGGAGTAGAACTCCGCGACGCTGGTGGCTTTCGTGGGGTGGATGAAAAGCTTGGCCACCCACACCGCGGCCATGAACCCGATGACCATGAGGTAGTTGCGCCGCAGGCGGAGCCGCATACCGGTCAGCCAGCTGATTGAGAAATGGGTGTGGCGGAGATCAGCGGCCAGTAGCCGGCGCCAATCGGGCGAAGGCTCGGAATGTCGTGCGGGGCTCAAAATGTTGGAAAAAAAGCCGGACTCGAGGAGGTAGAGCCTCCACTTACTGTGATGAAGATGGCGATACCGCCGACCCTCGAGAAGGATTGAAATCATGACCAGCGCCAACCCGAGCAAAAGCGTGTAGTGCGGCACTTCGATTGATCCGAGGGTGAAGGTCGTTAGTGCGGTCGCCAGGATGATCGCCCAGTTCGATGTGACATCGAGGCGTTGCCGCCAAACCGACATTCGGTTCATTTCGGCGCGGTAGAGGTGTGAAACGGCGGTCACGAACTCGGTGTTGCTGGCCGGTGAAGAGGGCAATTCGTCAATATCGGACATGGGGCGACTGTAGCACGAAGAACTTGCGCCAGCTGGGACTCACGGCTGCGACCGCAACCTTGTCGCGGCAGCCACGTACATCAAGCGAGGTAGGGGTTCGTTCCGATCAATACATACACAATCGAGTGGGGTGAGACACATGAAAAAAATGAAGAAAATTTTGGTGATTGGTTTGCCGATTGTCGCGGTCGTGGTGATTGCGGGAGCGACGCTGGCGTCGCGCAATCGGGGGGTCGAGGGCATCGAGGTTGAGATCGAGCCTGTGGGGCGGCGCCAGGTCGTTCAGACCGTCACCGCAACGGGCAAGATCCAGCCGATGATCCAGGTCAATATCTCGGCCGATGTCAGCGCGAAGATCACGCGGCTCGAAGTCGAGGAGGGGCAATGGATCGAGCAGGGGACCCTGCTGGTCGAGCTCGATCGTGAAAGGTACCTGGCGTCGGTGGCGAGCGCAGAGGCCAACCTGTCGGCTGCCCAGGCCAACGCTAACCTCGCCCGAGAGAACATGGTCAAAGCCGAAAAGGACTATAACCGTACGAAGGAACTCTTCGATCGCAGCCTCGAGTCGCAATCGGTGCTCGACTCCGTGTACGCCACGGCCGAGGTGGAAAAGGCTCGATATCAGTCCGTGCTCGATCAGGGTAAGCAGGCCAAGGCGGCGCTGCGGCAGGCTCGGGACGACCTCGCAAAAACCACGATCTACGCTCCCATGTCGGGAACCATCAGCCGGCTCAACAAGGAGATCGGAGAGATCGCGCTCGGCTCCCAGTTCCAGGAAGATGTGATCCTCGAAATCTCGAATCTCGAGGGCATGGAGGCGCTTGTCGCGATCGATGAGAATGACATCGTGTCCGTGTCCATCGGTGACGAGGCGGAGATCGAGGTCGATGCACTCCCCGACGTCAAGCTCAAGGGCCGCGTTACCGAGATTGCCAACAGCGCCAAATCGTCCGGAATGGGGACCACCGACGAAAAAACGGAATTCGAAGTCAAGGTGGCGGTCATCGACCCGGTTGCGGAGCTGCG
>JASJGQ010000203.1:0-8674 GCA_033791425.1 Acidobacteriota bacterium | reverse complement strand
GCAGAGAAAATCACGACCGCCGCCGGGACCCACCGGATCAGTTTCGACGATGATGCCCAGTTCTTCCTCGATGGGCTTTCGACCATCAGCACGCCGTCGAGCCTGACGCTGCGTTGGGCCAACGGCGAAGAGTTGGCGATTCTCGCCGGTTCGGCCAGTCAACGCCTCGACGGCCTGCGACTGCAGTTTGCCGAGTTCTTGAAGATTCCGGCTGCCGACGGTTTCCCGTTGCCGGCCCGCCTTTACAAACCTCGTCGATTTGACGCCTCCACCAGATATCCGGTGATCGTGCACGTCTACGGGGGGCCGGGCGCCCCTCAGGTTCACAACTCCTGGGATCGCTTCGTTCTGTACAACAACATGCTGCTCGATGCCGGCTTTCTCGTCATCGACATCGACAATCGTTGCGCGACCGGTCTATCCAAGACCCTCGAGGACACGATCCACCGTCAACTCATGGTTAAGGGCGAAATCGACGATATCGTCGCCGCCGTCCGCTGGCTCAAAACACAAGAATGGGTCGATCCGGACAGGGTTGGCGTGTGGGGGTGGAGTGGGGGAGGCACGTTGACGCTCCAACTCATGACCCACTCCGAGGAGTTCAGAGCGGGGATTGCCGGCGCCGCGGTGACCGATTTTCGGTACTACGACAGCAAAATCTCCGAGATCTACCTCGGTCTGCCCGAGGACAACCCCGAAGGGTATGCTGCCAGCGCCCCCGCCAACTTCGCCGCCGAGTTGTCCGGTCGGTTGCTGCTTATCCACGGGGGTATCGACGACAACGTACAGCCCCAGAATGCCTGGAGATTTGCCCACGAACTCCAAAAGGCAGGCATCACCTTCGACATGATGATTTACCCGATGGCCAAACACCACGTCGCGGACCCGCTGGAGGACAAACACCTTCACAAGACGATGCTGGAGTTCTGGCAGAGGTGGTTGCAGTAAGTTCTTTGGGTGCCGCGTATTGCTTTGTGACTTTGGGCAAGGGCGACATCTGATCAGCTGCGCTACAACCCCATCACCATCGCCAAGGCGATCAAGAGCATTTGCATCACGAACAGGATTCCGCCGAGAGGTAGAAAGAACTTCCACCATTTCTGGATCGGAATACCGCCGAGGGCACAGATGATGACGCAGCCGCATGTCGGCCAGACGAGATTGGAAAGCCCGTCACCGAACTGGAAGGCCAGGCACGCGACCTGGCGGCTCACACCCAGCATATCGGCGAGGGGTGCCATGATCGGCATGGTGGCTGCCGCCTGCCCGCTTCCCGATGGAATGAAAAAGTTCAGCACCGTCTGAGCCACCAGCATCGTCTGGGCGGACACGACGGTGGGGAGACCCTTCAGGCTGTTGGACAGGGCGAAAATGATCGTGTCTTTGATATGGGCGTCGTCCATGACAACGACGATTGCCTTGGCAACACCCGTCAGAAGACCGCCCCATACAATCGTCTTGACACCGACCATGAACTCGTCGACCCAACGATTGGGAGACCAGCCGACAATACCGGCCGCCACGATGGACATGAGGATGAACAATCCAGCCAGCTCTCCATAACCCCATCCCAGATTCATCATCCCGTACATCAGGACACCAAGAGTCGCCAGGACGGTGATGATGATCAACACCGCTTTCGTGTCCATTTTGTACTGTTCGAGGTCTTCCTTCTTGAGTGCGTGAATGGACTCTTGTCCATAAACAACCGAAAGCTGAGGCTTTCGCTGAATCCTCATTCCGTAGACAATGACGTACGCCGACGACGCGAGAATGAAGCACACCAAGGCGAACACGCGAAATCCGGTGGCCGAATAGATGGGAACCCCTGCGATGGTCTGGGCGACGGTCACGGTATAGGGATTGAACGTGGCTCCCATGAATCCCACATATTCGCCCAGGGCGATGATGGCGAAGCCGTACATGGCGTCGTAGCCCATCGCGACGCCGAGCCCAACCATCAATGGAATGAAGCCGTAGAACTCGCTCAACATCCCGAACATCGAACTGCCGAGAGCAAAGACCGACATGAGGATCGGGACCAGCAAAATGTCCTTGTTGCCCATTTTCCGCAGCACGGTGCCGATACCGGCATGGAAAGCACCCGTCTTGACGAGAATGCCGAAGCTGCCCGCACAGGTGAAGATGACGAAGATGATATCCGCCGCATCCACGCAGCCGGTGTAAAGCGATTTGAAGTAGGCGAGGAACCCGGTCGGGTTGGATTCCGACTCGTCCAGATAATGAAATGTGCCGTTGACGGCGATGCTCTTCATCCTGCCGTTGACGTCCACCTCTTCATAGTCGTAGGTTCCCGGCGGAATGACCCAGGTCAGGGCGGCCATCACCAACACGATGAAGGCCACAATGATGTATGTGTCGGGCATGACGAGCCATTGTTTCTTCTTCATGGCTGGTATTTCGGTGGAGGGGCCCGTCTTCCTGGATTCCTCGGTCACTGCGGCCTCCGACAGAAAATGCGGAAAGGCGGTTTTCCTTTCCTCGTGCCGGTCACCTTAGCACTGCCCGAAGGGCGCCACGGATTGCTTTGTGTGGACACTACATGTGCGGCGTGGCACCGATCATCCAGGTGGCTATTCGTCAGCGGTGAAAAGACGCACTTCCACATTCGTTGAATACCGTAGGGCTGGGTGTCAGAAGACCGTCGCGGCGTACTCTACGTACCTTTTGAAGAACAAGGCAGTGTGAATCCCGTCCATCAGCGCGTGGTGCCCTCACCGATCTCCGAGAGCTTCCATTCCGTCGAACCGAGACCGGGGAATCCCGCGTATTCCCGTGAGTACGTGATGCTCGTGCCCGGCACCACCTCGGTGACCTTCCACTGGTGACGGAAGATCCGATCGCTGACCTCGATATCGAACTGTGTTTCGAATCCCACCTCGGGGCGAAAGTCCTCGATTTGCTCGAAGTACCACTGCCGCATCAGATCCGGTTCAGTAATCGCCTGCCACACGGCGTCCAGCTGTACGGAAAACGACTGTTCCACAACGATCGGCTTTGACCTCACGACCTGACCCCCCAGCTGTATTTCCTGATCCCAGATCATTCAACAGAGTGTGAGGCCCGGTTCATTTCCCTCCGACAGAGTTGCCACCAACTGACAAGAGGCCGATGAGTGATTGCAAGGGGTGGCAACCTACCGCCCTCTCACAATGCAACAAGTGTGAACGTGGCACCCGCCTGATTCGCCCTCACGCCTCCGAGCCGCTCGGCGTCTCGACCATGGCCACCAGGCTGTCCGGGTGATCGTGCATCCTGGTCGCCTGAGGCGGGGTGAAGCAGTAGGTTTTTGGAGCCTCCGTCACCTCGTTGACACCGGGGCGAGGGGTGGTGGAAATCGATCCACGGCCGTGCCCGATTTCTTCGCCGTTCGCCGCGCTCGATCGACCCTGGATCGGCGACCGGTCGTTGGGGCGGTTGGAGTCGTCAACGATTCCTCCGAAGAGCGCAATGTGGTCCAGGAACGCCCGATCATCCTCGTACGCCGCCGTCGGGACCGGCGAACTGTCGACCGTAGCGCCGCTGCTGAACAGCGAATCGACGACCGATGTCATGAAATGAATGAAACCCATCGCGTGCTCCCTCCGTGCAATTGAATTTCCGGTAGATCGTCTTCTGTTTATTAGAACGACGAGGCGCCCGAAAAGTCACAATCTTTGAAGGGAGTTGCCGTGATTTTGGGTATAACGACGGCCTTCGTGTCGTGTCCGTACTGCGGCGAACCGGTCGAGCTGTCGATCGACGCGACCCTCCCCAGCCAACAGTACGTCGAGGACTGCGAGGTCTGCTGCCGGCCGATGGTCGTCACGATCGATGCGACCGCCGATGAGCCGGTCGTCAATGTGACACGAGAGAACGAATAGAGTTCGAAGGGGCGTGCCGCCGGAACACACATGTGATGAGTGCCATCGAATTATTATCTGCGGACTGTGGCTACGGCTGAGCCGTTCATATTGCAGCGATGAGGAACGTGACACCCTCTTAAAGAAGGAGGCCCAGGGTGAGCACCCTGGGCCTCGAAGTTCTCCACACCTTGGCGGCAGCCGTTCCCGGAGAGTTCAGGTGAGATCGAAGCGATCGAGCTTCATCACCTTGTCCCAGGCGGCTACGAAGTCCCGCACGAACTTCTTTTGCGAGTCGGCACACGCGTAGACCTCGGCGAGGGCCCGGAGCTGGGAGTTCGAACCGAAGGCGAGATCGACGCGGGTGCCGGTCCACGAGCGCTTGCCGGTGGCGCGGTCACGCCCCTCGAAGACGCCCTTGGTTTTGGATTTCTTCCACTCCGTGCCCATGTCGCACAGGTTGACGAAGAAGTCGTTGGTCAAGGTCCCTGGGCGGTCGGTGAAGACGCCGTGCTTGGACTGACCGAAGTTGGCGCTGAGGACACGCAGGCCGCCGATAAGCACCGTCATCTCGGGAGCCGTGAGACTGAGCAGCTGCGCCCGATCCACTAGAAGGTGCTCTGCGGGACGGTTGAAACCTTTGGCGAGATAGTTGCGGAAGCCGTCCGCCTTGAGCTCGAGCGGGGCGAAGGCTCCGACGTCGGTCTGTTTTTGCGACGCGTCGGTGCGTCCCGGGGAAAAGGGAACCTTGACGGCCACACCGGCCTGCTTCGCGGCTCTTTCGACGGCCGCGCAGCCGCCAAGGACGATCAGGTCGGCGAGCGACACCTTCTTCCCGCCCGACTGCTCAGCGTTGAAGCCTCGTCGGATCCTGTCGAGAACCTTGAGCACATTCGCCACCCGGGCCGGCTCGTTCACCGCCCAGTCCTTCTGCGGGGCGAGGTGGATGCGGGCGCCGTTCGCGCCACCGCGCTTGTCGGAGTTGCGGAAGCTCGAGGCCGAGGCCCAGGCGGTGAAGACGAGATCGGAGATGGACAGCCCCGAGTCGAGGATCGTCTTCTTGAGCGCGGCGATGTCCTTCTTCCCAATCAGCTTGCGGTCAACCTTTGGGACGGGATCCTGCCAAAGCAGCTGCTTTTTCGGAACCTCGGGGCCGAGGTAGCGCGAAACCGGCCCCATGTCGCGGTGGGTGAGCTTGAACCACGCCCTGGCGAAGGCGTCGGCGAACTCCTTCGGGTTCTTGTGAAAGCGCCGGGAGATCTTCTTGTATTTCGGGTCCATCCTCATCGACATGTCCGCAGTGGTCATGATGGGCGGGTGTTTCTTCGACGGGTCGTGCGCGTCCGGCACCATGTCTTTCTCGGCGACATCCTTCGCCTGCCACTGCCACGCACCCGCCGGGCTCTTCACCAGCTCCCACTCGTAACGGAAGAGCATGTCGAAGTAGCGCATGTCCCACTGCGTCGGGTTCGGCGTCCACGCGCCTTCGATCCCGCTGGTGATCGAGTCATCCCCCGTGCCGCTGCCGAAGCTGTTCTTCCAGCCGAGACCCTGCTCTTCGAGGCTCGCGCCCTCGGGTGCCGGACCGAGGTATTTCGCATCGGAAGCAGCACCGTGGCACTTGCCGAACGTGTGGCCACCGGCGGTGAGCGCGACGGTCTCCTCGTCGTTCATGGCCATGCGCGCGAACGTCTCGCGCACGTCACGGCCCGACGCGACCGGGTCCGGCTCGCCGTTCGGCCCCTCGGGATTCACATAGATCAGTCCCATCTGCACTGCGCCGTACGGATTTTCGAGCACCCGGTCGCCGCTGTAGCGCTGGTCTCCGAGCCACTCGGTCTCGGTCCCCCAGTCGATGTCCTCTTCCGGTTCCCAGATATCTTCGCGCCCGCCGGCGAAACCGAAGGTCTTGAAGCCCATCGACTCCAGGGCGCAGTTCCCGGCGAGGATCATCAGGTCGGCCCACGAAATCTTGCGGCCGTACTTCCGCTTGATAGGCCACAACAGCCGCCGCGCCTTATCGAGGTTGGCGTTGTCGGGCCAACTGTTGAGGGGCGCAAATCGCTGCGTGCCGGAGGAGGCGCCGCCACGGCCGTCATTGATGCGGTAGGTGCCGGCGCTGTGCCACGCCATGCGAATGAACAGCCCCCCGTAGTGACCATAATCCGCCGGCCACCAGTCCTGCGAGTCGGTCATCAGCGCGTAGAGGTCCTTCTTCACGGCCTCCAGGTCGAGACTCTTGAACGCCTCGGCGTAGTCGAACTCCTCGCCCATAGGATCGGATAGGGGAGAGTTCTGGCTGAGGATCTTCAGGTTCAAATGACTCGGCCACCAGTCGCGGTTGGTGGTTGCCGTCACGTGTCGTCCGCCCGTCACCGGGCACTTACTGGCATCGTCTGACATGGTCTTACTCCTTATGGTTTGTCGGTCTGATCGTGAGCTGTTGCTCGGTCGGTGTCGTCGTCGCTCGCGTGCAGAACGCGCGAGACGGGGACGGTCTCCTCTTCAGACCCTGACCGGAACCGGTATTTGGCGAGGCACTCTGGGCAGCGGCCCCAATAAACCACCTCGGCCTCGTCGACCTCGTATCCCGAGTCCTCGGCGGGAGTCAGACACGGCGCGGCGCCGACTGCACAGTCGACATCGACCATTCGCCCGCACGTGCGGCAGATCAGGTGGTGATGGTTGTCGCCAGCTCGGTCCTCATAGCGCGCAGCCGACCCGGCGGGCTGGATACGCCGGATGAGACCCGTGTCGGCCAGGACGGCGAGGGCGTCGTAAACCGCCTGGCGGGAGATGACGCCGATCTGGGCCCGTACGGCCTTGGCGATGTTGTCCGTCGTGCCGTGCGGTCGACCCGACACCGCCGCCAGGACGGCGAGGCGCTGAGCCGTGACCTGGAGACCGCGTCGGCGGAGGAGATCGGCTGGGTCGTCATGCATACGCGGAGTATGTGGCTAATTCTAGACTCTGTCAAAAATCTTGATTGAGTCCAGTTTCGTTCGAGACGGCTCCGCCGCCGATAGAGAGGTGCCACGTTCATTCTTGTTGCATTGGCGGAAGGAGATCACGGCTCATCCTTTCACAATGCAGCAACGAGGAACGCGGCACCCTGGACATGAGGCCACCTCATGTTATGACTTGAGAGATGGAAGCCATCAGAAGGGTCCGACGATTTGGTTCCAAGATCGTCTGCATCGCCTGACCTGGCACGAACTTCACTTTCTCCGCTCGATGGACAGCTCGGCCATCGTGAAATCGTCTCTGAGAATCCTGACATCGGCCCCGATGACCTCGCCGTTGTCCCCAATGCGGAACGTGATCTCATAATCCATCATCAGCGTCGCCTCGAAGAACTGGGTCTCGGATGTGGGAGCCAGGCGAAGCGGGGATGGTCCAAATGCGGCGACGACAAGCGCCCCGTCGGCGACCTCGATTTCCAGGGCTCCGTAAGGGCCCCTGTAGATCCCGGAAAAGCGCTCGAGGGCGTCGGCCTGGAGTTCCACCGAGCCCCGTTTCCGCCGGCGCCGTTCCACGGCCTCCTCCTGCTCGGTCACAAACGCTTCGTACGCCGAGTTGCGCGGAAACACCGATGGCAGGTCCACAACATGCGGTCCCTTCTCGAGCTCTTCGGAAAGGTCGATCACTACTTCGTTTTCGAGTGATCCTGTCACCGGTTTGGGTCGGGTCGCAAACCCGTCGAAGGCGAGGCCGGCCTCGTTCATACCGCCCTGTGGAGAGAGATTGTCAAATCCGAAATACACGGCGCCGTAACGCCCTTCGCCGCCGGGAACGAACCACATTCTGGTTGCCGGATTCCAGAAATCTTCGTTGTTGCCGAACAGCACGCCGCCTTCGCCCGAGGCGAGGAATGCTGTGCAGGCATTGACGACAGGCACAGCCGCCAGGCCTGTGATGAGGATGGCTGTCACGGCCCAGAAGGCAGATCTGAGCATCGGAGATCCTCCTTTGCCTGGCTCCAGAACTCGCGCCAGCCCGAATCGCGAGCCGGATATCCGAGAGCCTAATGATTTCTACGTCTTCCTATCGCAATAGGTTCACGGGCTCACGAAATGGCGCCGCTGAACACGACCTCACCCCATCTCCGAGGCGAGATCGAGTCCAGTCACACAACCTCGGAAAACAACTATGGGTGAATGCGAAGGGTGAGAATCCTCTAGAAGGCTCCCCCTTCGACGAGCAGTTATGCTCGTCGTTGGGAACATACCTCGCTGTGTATAGCAGCGGGAGAAGGAGGCGCCAATGGCACTGTACTGTGGGATTGATCTTCACTCAAAGAACTGCTGGTTAGCGATCTTGGAAGAGGTGGACCCCGAGACTCAGGGCACCCTGTAAAGAACCCCGCCCCAGGTAAGACCAGCACCCAGACCAATGAACATGACATTGTCTCCGGACTTCAGCATTTCCTTCTCCATCAGTTCATCCAGGGCAATGGGAATCGTGGCTGCCGTGGTGTTTCCGTATTGCTGAATATTGTTGTAGATCTTTTCATCCGGGATCTTCATGCGGTCCCTGAAAGCTTCGTTAATTCGTAGGTTGGCCTGATGGGGGACAACCATGTCCAGAGCTTCCGCTTGAACACCGGCTTTTTCCAGCAACTCCTGGGCGACTTTCGGCAGCAAGGTGACCGCCAGCTTGAAAACGGTTCCTCCGTCCATGCAAGGCAAATACTCTTGCTGTTCCAGAACTTCAGCATTCACGACCGCGCCGCTTTTCCGTGCCGGGATTCCAACCCTCAAAACATCTGCGTACTTTCCATTCGCATAAAAGACAGATGCCAGAATACCGGT
>JASJGQ010000202.1:0-3086 GCA_033791425.1 Acidobacteriota bacterium | reverse complement strand
GCGATTCTCTTCATGAACATGTTCGCGCCGTTGATCGACCATTTCGTCGTGCAGGCGAATATCAAACGGAGGTTAGCGCGCAATGCGGCAGTACAGTAACGCGTACGTCGTCGGGTTCGCCACCGCAGTGTGCCTGGTCTGCTCGATCGTGGTTTCGACCTCTGCGGTCGCCCTCAGAGAGCGCCAGGACCGCAACAAGGTTTTGGACCGCCAGACAAAGGTCCTGGTAGTCGCCGGGCTCCTCGAGGAGGGCCAGGCGGCGACCGCCGAACAGGTCGAAGGTCTCTTTGTCGAAAACATCCTCATCCGTGCGGTGGATCTTGCGAGCGGAAGCTACGACGACTCGGTGGATGTCGCGACTTTTGACCAGCGGAAAGCCGCGAAGGACCCGGCAGCGAGCCGCGTCGCTCCGGCCAACAACGCCGGGATCACCCGCCTGCCTGAGACCGCCCTGGTGTACCAGAAGGTCGACGGCGACGAGGTCGAGATGCTGATCTTGCCGATCGAAGGAAAAGGCCTGTGGTCCACGTTGTACGGTTTCATCGCGCTCGCACCGGACACCACGACAGTCGAGGGCATCACCTTCTATGAGCACGGTGAAACTCCGGGCCTCGGTGGAGAGGTCGACAACCCCGCGTGGAAAGAGCTGTGGCAAGGGCGTCAGGCCTACAACGAAACATTCGAGCCCGTCCTCTCCGTCATCAAGGGAGCGGCGGGACCTGCGACCGATGATCCCTATCGGGTTGACGGGCTCTCGGGCGCGACCCTCACTGCTCGAGGCGTCAGCCACCTGGTTCAGTTCTGGCTTGGGGACGATGGTTTTTCGCCCTATCTTGAGCAGTTCAGAACTCAAGGGAGTTCGTCATGAACGCCAAACAAAGGGGCGCTCTTCTCGATCCGTTGTTCAACGACAACCCGATCGCCGCCCAGGTCCTCGGCATCTGTTCGGCACTTGCGGTCACTACCAAGCTCGAGACTTCGGTGGTGATGTCAATTGCGGTTATCGCGGTTCTCTCGTTCTCGAACCTCACCGTGTCGTTGATTCGCAACATGATTCCGCCTTCGATTCGGATCATCGTCCAGTTGACGATCATCGCGTCGCTGGTGATCGTCACCGACCAGATCCTCCAGGCCTTTGTCTACGACATCTCCAAACAGCTGTCGGTCTTTGTCGGGCTGATCATTACAAACTGCATCGTGATGGGTCGCGCCGAGGCGTTCGCCATGCAGAACCCTCCGCTGGACAGTTTGCTCGATGGTCTCGGCAACGGTCTGGGCTACAGCGTGGTCCTGATCGCGGTTGGCTTCTTCCGAGAACTGATCGGAGCGGGGAAGCTCTTCGGCTACCAGGTTCTGCCGTTGGTGACCGATGGCGGCTGGTACCAACCGAACGGCCTTTTCGTGCTGGCGCCCGGCGCATTTTTTCTGATCGGCGTGTTTATCTGGCTCCTCCGTACCTGGAAGCCGGAACTGCAGGAGGACTGAGATGCTCGAACACTACCTCAGCCTCGCGGTCAAAGCGATTTTCGTCGAGAACATGGCTCTGGCCTTCTTCCTGGGCATGTGCTCGTTCCTCGCCGTGTCGAAAAGGGTCGACACCGCCTTGGGTCTCGGCGCCGCAGTGACGTTCGTTCTCACCGTGACGACGCCGCTGAATACCGTGCTGTACAACTATCTGCTCAAAGAGGGGGCCCTCACCTGGATCAATCCGGCGTGGGCAGGCATCGACCTCAGCTTCGTGAGATTCCTGGTGTTTATCGGGTCCATCGCGGCGACCGTTCAGGTGGTGGAGATGGCGATGGACAGGTACGCTCCCAGGCTCTACTCCGCCCTCGGCGTTTTCCTTCCCCTCATCGCGGTCAACTGCGCCATTCTCGGAGCCTCGCTCTTCATGGTCGAACGCGATTACACCATGGGCGAAAGCACGGTGTTCGGGCTCGGTTCCGGAATCGGCTTCTGGCTCGCCATCGTCGCGTTGGCCGCAATTCGGGAAAAGATGCGCTATTCGAACGTGCCGCCGGCCCTGCGCGGCCTCGGGATCACCTTCCTGGTGACCGGGCTGATGGCCATCGGTTTCATGGCCTTTGCGGGCATCCAGTTGTAGGTGGGTATTTCGATGCTGACAATCATCCTCGGAGTGACCGTATTCGTCATCGTCATTGTCGCCCTCGTGGTGGCGCTGATGTTCGCCAAATCGAAGTTGGTGCCTTCGGCCGACGTCACGATCACGGTGAACGACGATCCCGACAAAGCCATCATCACACCGGCGGGTAATACCCTGCTCAACACGTTAGGGGCACAGAAGATCTTCATCCCGTCGGCGTGCGGGGGCAAGGGCACCTGCGGGGTGTGCAAGGTGCGCGTCTTTGAGGGGGGAGGCGCCTTGCTGCCGACCGAAACCTCGCACGTGAGTCGCGGCGAGGCCCGCGAAGGCGTCCGTCTCTCGTGTCAGGTCAAAGTCAAGCAGGATATGAAGATCGAGATCGATCCCGAGATCTTCAACGTTCGCAAGTGGACCTGCCGGGTGCGTTCCAACCACAACGTGGCGACCTTTATCAAGGAATTGGTCCTCGAACTGCCGGAGGGTGAGGATGTCCCGTTCCGTGCGGGCGGCTATATCCAGATCGAATGCCCGCCGCACGTCGTCAAGTACGCCGATTTCGACATCGAAGAGGAGTATCGGGGCGACTGGGACAAGTTCAATATGTGGCAGTTCGTGTCAAAGGTGGACGAGCCGCTGACCCGGGCCTACTCCATGGCGAGCTATCCATTGGAGAAGGACCTCATCATGCTCAACGTCCGCATCGCTTCGCCGCCACCGAACATGCCGGATGTCCCTCCCGGCAAGATGTCGTCCTACATCTTCGGCCTCAAACCGGGAGACGAGGTGACGATCTCGGGACCATTCGGTGAGTTCTACGCACGCGAGACCGGCAACGAGATGGTCTTCATCGGTGGCGGCGCGGGTATGGCTCCCATGCGGTCGCATATCTTCGATCAGTTCCGTCGCATCCACACCGACCGCAAGGTTTCGTTCTGGTACGGAGCGCGTAGCAAGCGCGAGGCCTTCTACCGGGAAGACTTTG
>JASJGQ010000201.1:0-9220 GCA_033791425.1 Acidobacteriota bacterium | reverse complement strand
CTACATCTCGAACTACACCACCACCCGCATTAAAGACGTGCTCGCCCGGATCAACGGCGTCTCCAAGGTCGAGATCATGGGGGCCAAGGATTTCGGCATGCGGGTTTGGATCAACCCCGACCGCTTGCGGGCCCGTGACCTCACCACCACGGATCTCACCAACGCGCTGCGCGAGCAGAACGTTCAGGTCGCCGCGGGTCAGATCGGCGGGCAGCCTGCCCCACAGGACCAGCCCTTCGAATACTCCATCTCCACTCTCGGCAGGCTCGAGACGGTGGAGCAGTTTGAAAACATCATCATCAAAAGGGGCGCGCAGGGCCAGCTCGTGCGGGTGCGCGACGTCGCCCGCGTCGAGCTCGGCGCCCAGAGTTACAAGTGGTTTGCGAAACTTGACGGTGCGCCGTCGATTGCGGTCGCCGTTTACCCGGCGCCCGGCGCCAACGCCCTCAATATCGCTGACGGCATCAAGACGGAGATGGAACGGCTCGGTGCAGATTTTCCGGAAGGCCTCGAGTACCGAATCCTCTACGACACTACCGAGTACATCCTGCAGTCGCTCAAGGAGGTCGTGACCACGCTCATCATCGCCATCCTGCTGGTTGTCTTCACCGTCTACATCTTCCTACAGGATATCCGGACGACCCTGGTGCCGGCGATCACCATCCCGGTGTCGCTGCTCGGCACCTTTGCGGTCATGCTGGTCCTCGGACTGTCGATCAACGGTTTGACCATGTTCGGCCTCATCCTGGTGATCGGCATTGTGGTCGACGACGCCATCGTGGTGGTCGAGAACACCCTGCGGATCATCGATACCGAAGGTCTCGATGCGAAAGCGGCCACCGCCAAATCGATGGTGGAGATCACCGGCCCGGTGGTTGCGACCACCCTGGTGCTGTTGGCGGTCTTTGTGCCCACCATCGTCATGCCCGGTATCACCGGCCGGCTCTATCGCCCCTTCGCCATTACCATCTCGGTGGCGACGATCTTTTCGTCAATCAACGCACTGACCCTCAGTCCGGCCCTGTGCGGCATGCTGCTTCGACCGTCAAAGGAACGCACAAAGGGCCTCTTCGGGCTGTTCAATAAGGTGCTCGACTCCGGTACGACGAAGTACGGCTCGATCGTCAAGATGCTGCTTCGCCGTTCGGTCTTTACTGCGGTCATCGTCGGGGGTCTCCTGGTGGCCACCTATTTCGGAATGATGGCCATGCCCGCGGGTTTTGTCCCCTCAGAGGATGAGGGCTACTTCATGGTTGCGGCACAGCTCCCCGACGCCACCTCCCTCGGCCGCACCGAGGAGGTCCTCGACGAGGTCTCGGCCATCCTCGATGACACCGAGGGCATTCGCGGCGTGATCGCCGTCGGCGGTTTCTCGCTGCTCGATTCCGTCGTATCCCCCAATGCCGGCGCCTTCTGGGTGGTTCTCAATCACTGGGACGAGCGGTCGACACCGGAAACTCAGATCCAGGCGATTGTCGGTGCGCTCAATCGGCGATTCTCCCAGATCCAGGGTGCCATGGTCTTCGCCACCAGGCCGCCGCCCATTCAGGGCCTGGGCGCCACCGGCGGTTTCCAGATGGAGCTCCAGGACGTGGGCGGCTCCGGACTCGAGCTCCTCCAGCAGGTGGCTTACGATCTCGTCGAGCAGGGCCGGCAGAACCCGGTCTTGACGAGCATGAATACGACGTTCCGCGCCGGCGTGCCGCAGCTCTTCGTCGAGGTCGATCGCGAAAAGGTCAAGCGCCTCGATGTGCCCCTCAGCGAGGTCTTCAACACGCTCCAGGCCAACCTCGGATCGGCCTATGTCAACGACTTCAACCTCTTCGGTAGGGTGTGGAAGGTGATGATTCAGGCGGACGAGCCGTTCCGGATCGAACGGGCGGACATCACCAGGTTGTTTGTCCGTTCGAACTCCGGGAAAATGATCCCGTTGTCTACCCTGGTTGAGGTGCAGGATACGGTCGGCCCGACGGTCCAGGCGCGCTACAACCTCTATTCCTCGGCCTCTATCACCGGTGACGCAGCCGCGGGATACAGCTCTGGACAGTCGATCGCCGCCATGGAGGAGATCGCCGGCAATTCCCTACCACCCTCGATTAGCTACCAGTGGACCGGCGTCACCTACCAGCAGCTCGCCGCCGGCGGCGCTGCCGGCTTCATCTTTGCTTTGGCTATTGTCTTCGTCTACCTCTTCCTGGCCGCCCAGTACGAGAGCTGGACCCTGCCTTTCGGGATCATTTTGGCCGTGCCTATGGCGATTTTGGGTGCCTCCGTCTTTACCCTGGCCCGTGGTCTCGACAATAACGTCTACACCCAGATCGGCTTTGTTCTGCTGATCGGCCTGTCAGCAAAGAATGCGATCCTGATCGTCGAGTTCGCCAACCAACTCCGGCAGAGCGGAAAGACGCCCTTCGAAGCGGCCCGTGAAGCTGCACGCCTCCGATTCCGGCCGATTCTCATGACAGCCTTGAGCTTCATCCTCGGCGTCCTGCCGCTCCTGTTCGCGACGGGCGCCGGTGCCGCCAGCCGGGTCTCCCTCGGC
This sequence comes from Acidobacteriota bacterium, assembly GCA_033791425.1. GTDB lineage: Bacteria > Acidobacteriota > Thermoanaerobaculia > Thermoanaerobaculales > Sulfomarinibacteraceae > Sulfomarinibacter. Next base: position 6,678 of record JASJGQ010000201.1, on the reverse strand, counting down.
ACGGCGGTTTTCGGTGGGATGGTCTTTGCGACAGTTTTCGGCATCTTCGTCATCCCGTGGCTCTACTTTGTGGTCCAGAGTCTGAGTGACAAAATCGGCGGCGCCAAGACGTCTGCTCAACCGGTACCGGCCGAAGCCGGGTCCGAGAGCTGAGGAGCAAATGATGAAAAGTCATAACCCCCTCATGATGATCGCCGTGGGCTGCGCTCTTACGTTGAGCGGCTGCACCGTCGGCCCGGATTACGTCCAACCTGAAATCGAGGAGCCCGACGCATGGCACGCCGCGGCCGTCGAGGGCCTCGAGGACGGTGACGCCACACTGCAGACATGGTGGCAGGTCTTTGACGACGAGCGGCTCAACGATCTGGTGATGCGATCGGCCGGCGGCAACCTGAACCTACGCGAGGCACTGTGGAAAGTCGAGGAGGCGCGAGCGCTCCGTGGTGTTTCTGCAAGCGCCAGGAAACCGCAGGTGGGTTTCAGCGCGGATGCTGACCGCTCGCAGCCGAGCGACAACGCGATCCTCGGTGATTTTGCGCCGGAAGACGGCTTCGAGACTTCAAATCTCTTCGCCACCGGTGTCGGCGCCTCTTGGGAACTCGACGTCTTTGGCCGCGTTCGCCGCCAGGTCGAGGCCGCAGACGCGACGACCCAGGCGTCGGTGGAGTCCTACCGCGATGTGCTGGTGTCGCTCTACGCCGAAACTGCCCTTGCCTACATGAACGTGCGGACCTCACAAGAAAGGTTGCGGATCGCGGATGCCAATATCGAGGGCCAGGAGGACACGCTCCAGCTGACCAAAGACCGTTTTGATTCGGGACTGGTGTCGGCCCTCGATGTGTCCCAGGCCGAATCGAACCTTGCCAACACCTATTCTTTGATTCCGGTGATCGAACGCGATCTCAGTGAGGGGCTGAACCGCCTCGCGGTTCTGCTGGGTGAGAACCCGGGTTCGCTGAACGTAGAACTCGACCAGGATGTCCCGATTCCGCACGAACCGGAAGGGGTGGCCGTCGGTCTTCCAACCGAGCTGTTGCGCCAACGCCCGGACGTCCGCCGGGCCGAGCGGCTGCTCGCGGCACAGACCGCACGGATCGGTGTCGCGACGGCGGAACTCTACCCGTCGTTTTCGCTCGCGGGCTTCTTGGGTCTGGAGGCGCTCGGCCTCGGTGACCTCGCCTCCGGCGACAGTGTGACCTGGAACGTCGGGCTGCCGATTCGTTGGAATATCTTTTCAGGTGGTCGCATCCGTTCGCAAATCCGGGCCGAGGAGGCGCGCACCAACCAGCTCCTCGCCCGCTACGAGCAGACGGTCTTGAAAGCTCTTGAAGAGTCCGAGAACGCGATGGTCGCCTACGCCAAAGAGGTTCAGCGGCGCGAGCGCCTAGCGCAAGCGGTGGACGCGACCCAACGCTCCCTCGATCTGGTCCTGACCCAGTACACCGCCGGCCTGACCGATTTCCAGAATGTCCTCGATACCCAGCGAACCCTTCTCGTGCGCGAGGACGAGTTGGCGGTCGCCGAGGGCCTCGTGGTAAGCAACCTGGTGCGGCTCTATCGTGCTCTGGGCGGCGGTTGGGATCCCGATACGGCACAACCACCGGTTCCACCGGCTCCGACCGAAGGGTCGAGTGCGGCGGCGAGCTAGGGGCACGGCCCGAGTTTCGGCGCACGAGGCCAACCCGCCCGCCTTTACAGGCAAACTATTTTTTGCTTTGGACTGGGTTTTTGACGATTGAGCATCTTGACATCAATTGAATAAGACATCATGATGTCTTCATGAGAACGACATTGACTCTCGAGGAAGATCTCGCCCGGCGACTCAAGGAATTGGCGCGGAGCAGCGACCGCAAATTCAAAGAGGTGGTGAACGACGCCATCCGCAAGGGTCTGAGCCTCGGTGAGGCCGCGCTGGACCGCCAGGAGCGCTTCACGGTGCAGCCGAAGGCGTGCGGCTTCCGCACCGGCATTGACCCGACCAAGTTGAACCAGATCTACGACGATCTGGAACTGGAGGATTTACGGGGGGATTCGGGTCTTTCGGTACACGAGAAATGATCATCCCCGATATCAACCTCCTGGCCTATGCCTACAACAGTGATGCGCCCCACCACGACGCCGCTCGGGCGTGGTGGGAGGACTGTCTCTCGGAGCCTCGGCCGGTCGGGATTCCGTGGGTCGTCTCGCTCGGCTTTGTGCGCATTATGACGAGCCGCGCGGTTCTGGTAGACCCTATGGAGCCGGGTGAAGCCTTGGCCAATGTGCAGTCGTGGCTGGAAAGGCCGCAGGCCCACCCGCTGGTGCCCGGGCCGCGGCACCTCGAGATTCTGACCGAAATCATGTGTGACGCCGGCGCCTCGGGCCGATTGACGACTGACGCCCACCTTGCGGCGCTGGCTATTGAGACCCAGGCAGAGCTGCACTCTAACGACGCTGATTTCTCTCGTTTCCCGGGTTTGCGCTGGGTCAATCCGCTCCAGCGGTGAGCGCTGGGTCAATCCCGTTTTTCCGGGTGACATAGAGCAGCCAGCCGTCGGACCGGCCGACCTGGAGCAAACGATCGACGAGGTCGGTTGGTCTTGAACCACCATTGACGGCGTCACCACCGCGCTGCTGAAGACGACGCGGAGGCCTCCCTCCTGCAGTTGCATGAGTGCCTCGGAGAGTGGCCGGCCAACGAACGCAGCGTCGTCTGCGGTACCTCCCGAGGCCGGGAACACCGCGAGCGCAACCAAGGCGATGATTGTCAGTTGGCGCATGGCTCTTCGTGAAAAGTATGGCAGAGCCCGAGCTGTGTCCAGCAACACCGTGTTCTGCTATCGTCTTCGGTGAACTGAGTCCAGCTGTGCCGCTCAGCTCGCACCAACACGAAGAGGAGTCGACGATGGAAATCCGTTACGCGCTGGTCAAGGAGCTGCCCGGGATGGAGTACGACGACGCGGTTGTTCGTGCTACCGAGTCCCTCGCCGAGGAAGGTTTTGGTGTCCTCACCGAGATCGACGTTAAGGCCACCCTCAAAAAGAAGCTCGACGTCGATTTCAAGCGGTACATCATCCTGGGCGCCTGCAACCCTCAACTGGCCCATCAGGCAATGACCGGCGAGCCCTTCATCGGCGTCCTCCTGCCCTGCAACGTGCTGGTCATGGAGCGCGATGGCGGCGGATCGATCGTTGCCGCCCTCAAACCCACCGCCGCCTTTTCGTTGGTCGACAACCCGGATGTCGCGCCAATCGCCGAACAGGTGGAGGAGAAGATGAGGCGGGTGTTGGACAGGCTCGGGTGAGCGAGGTCACCCGGTCAATTCGGAATTCGGAATTCGGAATTCGGAATTTCCATAGCAGCCTCATCCCGTCATTCTGAGCGAATCGAAGAATCCCGAGGTCCTGGTCCCCGAGTTCGAGCGCCAGCGCCACGTGTTCGGCTGCGCTCATCGCGTTCTCGCGGCTGGCAAGGTCGAATCGAAGGATGTCGGCGACAGACTTCATAGCGACAATGTACCGCCTGGTGGCGGGTCAGATCGTGCCGATGCCCTCAATGAGATGCGCGGTTGACGATCAGCGCCACGTTCTTCCGGCTGAGCTTTGTGGTGGCGATGATTGTGACGCGATCCCGGACTCCCGATGGGAGTTCGTCGAGCCTTTCGGCGTTCGCTACCGCCCAGACCTCTGCCTCCTGATCGAGGTGGCGGGAGAGATCGCCTGCGTCCTTGGTCTCGATGGTGTAGGCGCCGTCTGTGTAGAAGGCGTAGTGGATGGGTAGGTTCCCGAGATCGAAAGCGATGATCTCGTGGCCGGCGGCGCGGGACGCCGCGGTCTCCGCCGCGATGATCCCGGCGAACTCCCGGCTCGACTTGGTACCGTTCATCGCGGGGAAAACGACCATCGCAACAATCAGGTACACCACTGTGAAGCCGATGGCCGGAACCACGGCCGCCGCCAAGAATTTTTTTCTGACGACGGCCCACAGGGTTGACAGTCCGGTCGCTAGGAAGACCCCTGCCAGCAGGAAGATGACCCAGGTCGGGATCTCGTCCACCCGCTGCGCGGCAAAGGGCGCTGCAGCACCGAGCAGTACCAGGAGACCCGCGAAGAGTGACTGGCCCACCGTGAGCCACCGCTTCGACATCAAAGGCCCCTTCTCCCAACCGAGGGCCGCGCCGAGAAAGCGCGCCGTCATCAAGGCGAAGGCGGGAAAGGCGGGGAGGACGTAGATGGTCCGTTTTTCGGTCGAGATCGAGAAGAACAGGACGACGAAAAATACGGTCACCAGCAGGAAGCGGTCCATGCGGTCGCGGCGACGCCACGCCAAAACGAGAGCCCCCGGGACGAGGAATGCCCACGGCATCAGCTGAGCCGGTAGCACCTTGGCGTAGTACCACCATGGTTGGGCGTGGTGCATGCCGTGGATCCCGCGGTCGATGAAGTGCTCCTTGAGCGCGCCCCAGACTGAGTACTCGGCGGGCCCCCACACCGTGGCGGAGGCCACCCAGGCGCCGCAGATGAGGGCGAAGACGAGTGGACCGCTGAAAGGCGCGAACGAGCGCCAGCTTCGAATTTCCCGATCAACGGCGAGGGTCACCAGGGCGATGCCCAGCGGCAGCAGCAGCCCCACCGGGCCCTTGGCGAGCACCGCCAACGCTCCGGCGGCCCAGAACACCAGACCCGCACGCCGTCCTTCGATGTCTCCCGCGCGCCACGCCTCGAAGGCCGAGAGTGCGACCCAGATCAGGCAACACATGACGGCATCGATCTGCACCGATCGCGCCTTGTCCCAGAACATGTAGGTGGTCGCCAGGACGAAGGCTGCGAGGACGGCGGTCTTCTCCGACGACGAACGGCGGCCGAGGCGGAGCGTCATGGCGACCGTGCCCAGCGACGCAAGGGCGGAGGGCAGGCGGGCGGTGAAGGATGTGACCCTGCCGAGGGGCAGCGAAAGAAGGGCGATGAGCCAGAAGAAGAGCGGCGGTTTGTGGGTGTTGACTACGCCGTTAACGTGGGTGACGAGCCACTGCCCGTCAGCCACCATTTCGCGCGCCCCTTCGCCGAAGAAGGGCTCGTCAGGGGCCCACAGGTCATAACCCCACGTATTGCAGATGAAGAGGACCGCGGCCAGAATGAGGACGACGCGTGCCGGCTTCATTCGTCCATCTCCCTTGCGTCGCCGATGGGGATCCGAACCCCTTCGCCAAAGGTTGCATCGCACCACAGATCGAAGGCGAGCAGGGTGAAGAGCGGCTTGCGGTGATCGGTCTGCTGCGACAGGTGCTCCTCGAGCAGGGTCGTGATGCCCGTCGGATTGAAGAGACCGCGTGCCTCGACCTTCTCGACTGAGAACCGCTGTTTGAGTTCGTCGCCGAGACCGTGGAGGAGCCATTTCGAAAACGGGATGTTGAAGCCACGCTTGCGGCGTTTGATCACGTCGGCGGGAAGCCGCCTGCTGACCGTTTTCTTCAGGATGTCCTTGGTGCTCTTGCCGCGCAGCTTGAGGCTCGAAGGCAGACCGGCCGCAAACTCCGAAAGGTCGTGATCGAGGAACGGCGCCCGTGCTTCGAGCGAAGCGAGCATGGTCGCCCGGTCGACCTTGGTCAGGAGATCGTCCTGGAGGTACATGGTGAAATCCATATAGAGCAGTTTGGACAAGCTGTCAGGGAGGTTGCGGCCCGCCAGCCGTTGTCGCGCCGAGCCGAAAGGGTCGTCCCCGGCGAGGGCCGATAGGACGCGCGGCGCCAGCACCGCCTGCTGCATGGCCGGCGAGTACGAACCGAACCATGTGTGGTGGCGTTCGACCAGATCCTGCTCGGCGGCGGCGGCGAAACGGCTCAGGAGGTAATCCAAACCCACGTTGCCCATCGACACCGGGGTCAGTTTGAGGGCTGTTTTGACCATGGCCTGGCGAACTGGGCGCGGGACGCGGTTGTAGATCTCGGCCACCCGGTTGCCGATATAGGTCGGGTAGCCTGCAAAGAGCTCGTCGGCGCCTTCGCCCGACAGGATTACCTTGACCTTTTGCCTGGCGAACAGAGCGAGCAGGTGGCTGGGTATGGTCGAGGCGTCGCCCAGCGGCTCACCGAGCCCCGGACCAACCCGTCGCAGCCCGTCGGCGAGGTCCGACTCGTCGAGAATCAACTGGTTGAAATCGGCCTTGAAGTGGCGGGCGGTGATCTCGGCCATGCTCGCCTCGTCGAAGTTCTTCTCGGTGTGGCCGATCGAAAAGACCGGCACGCCATCGCCCTGTTGTTCGGCGAGGTAGGAAAGGACGGCCGACGAGTCGATGCCTCCCGAGAGGAAGAGACCGAACGGTACGTCTGAACGGCTGCGGCGGCGCACCGCCTGGCCAAGACGGTGGTCGAGCTCGTCGGCGAGATCTCCAGTCGAGCGCCGCGCGAGATCGGGTTGGACGAAGTAGTCGGCCAGGTCCCAGTACTGTTTGATCGTGACCTTACCGTCCTTGGCCACCAGCAGGTGGCCCGCCGGCAGCTTGCGCACCCCGGCAAGCGGGCTCAGGGGCGCCGGTACGTAATCGTGGGCCAGATAGCGGCGCAGCGCCACCGGGTCGATGGCCTTGGGAATCCTGGGGTGAACCAAAAAGGCACGGAGGTCCGAGGCAAAAACCAGTTCTTCGCCGTCGGTCCAGTAGAAGAGCGGCTTTTCACCCGCGCGGTCGCGGGCCAGGAGCAAC
>JASJGQ010000200.1:0-6774 GCA_033791425.1 Acidobacteriota bacterium | reverse complement strand
CGAGTCGAATAGATTTCTCCGCTCGCTCATTCTTCGCTCGGTCGAAATGACAGAGGGGGGGGTATGGCTGCGCTCCCTTGGTCGAAATGACAGAGGGCGGGTATGGCTGCGCTCCCTCGGTCGAAATGACAGGGGGAGGGGATCAACCCGCCAGCGCCAGCGATATGTGGCCGAGGCAGGAAGGAAACGGTGATTGGTGCCGGCCGTACGGCCACTCGCTGGCAACGGTGGGTCGCCGCGGCCGCCCTGGGACGGCGCCGCCGGCGGCGGCGCCGCCAGGCCGCGAGCAACCCCTCCCCTACGGTGTCTGGAGGCGGTTTGTGGTGCGGCCGTCCCGGCTGCACGTGCAGGCGGGGCGCCTGCACCACAATGCGGTGTCACCGTTTTCGACAGGTCTTCGTATATGACGCTTGCGTTGCCGCAAGCCCCGCCTAGATCCCTCCGCTCCGGCCCATAGGGCCTCCGGTCGGGATGACAGTTTTTGGGGGAGCCCACCTGATTTAGGGCCGGAAGCCCGATTATTCGTAGTGGGTCCACATGCGTAGAACTTTGACTGTTTTTTCGTCCTTTAGAACTTGGTACACCAACCGATGCTGGATGTTGATGCGCCTCAAGTACGCACCCGAGAGATCACCGACCAGTTTCTCGAAGGACGGCGGTGACGTGAACGGGTCTTCCGCCAGGATCGCCAGAAGGGTCTCGGTTTTCTTTTTGAGTCCCGCCGTGGCGATTTTTTTTGCGTCTTTCTGGGCTTGCTTCGTATAGACGAGACGCCAACGGCTCACCAGCCGGGTTCCTCGCTGGTCTGATCGATGGGCTCATTCATGCCCTCTCGAATCGACTCGCGCATACCGGGAATCGAAAGCAAATAGAGGGTCTCCTGAATCGAGCGCCAGTCATCCTCGGAAACGAGAACCGCGTTGTTCCGTTTTCCGGTGATCAGGATTGGTTCACTTTCCTCGCTTGCCTGGTCAACCAGGGCGTACAACCTGGCCCGAGCATCGGTGATGGATACGTTCGTCATGTCTGTCTCCATATCAAACGTACGTTTTAACGTACGTTTTGTCAAGAGGTTGTTACGTTCCGAGTCTTAGCATCGTAGAGGCGGGGTTTATCCCCGCCCGAAAAACCAAACCGAAGTGAGCAGGGAGGGGGCCAACCCCGCCCTTGTGGGTTGATGATTGCGGGGAGTTCAGTTCTAAATTCCCTCCCGCCCTGTTGCGGACCCTCGTGAGGAAAAAAGTCTTCAGCTGGACAATGACGGCTGATGGCGAATGACCATTTCCGTTTGAAACCCGAACTCAGACCACTCCCTTGGATGTATAGTCTTCGATGCGAGTTCAGGGATTTGTCGTGCCTGTTTTCAATGTATACTGAGAAAACAGAGTTTTATATTGGCGCGGTTCGGGGGACATGAGATGACGGGTCACGACCGGGATTGCGACGCGGAGTCTCAGAATCGGCTGCCTGATGGTGATGGGTCTGTATCTCCTGATCGATCGAGCAAGAGGGGTGACGCGTCTGCCGAGTCCTCGTCAACTCCAGTCCGGGCGGATTGGCAAACCCCTCTTCAACGCGATACCGTCGCGGGCTACCGGCTCATCAGAGTGCTCGGCAAGGGGGCCATGGGTGTGGTGTGGGAGGCCGAAGAAGAATGTTCGAAGAACCGCGTCGCGCTCAAGGTCATGCGCCAGGACCATGAGGGCGATGAAAACCATCGTCGCATGTTCCGACGCGAAACCGAGGCGCTAGCGCGTCTCGATCACCCGACCATCGCGGGCATCTTTGCCTCCGACCACACCAAGCAGGGTCACGAGTTCTTCGCGATGGAGATGGTCCTGGGTGAGACTCTCGATCAGTGGTTGCTGGGACGGCCAAAAACCTACGATGCCCCGGAACTCGAGCTGCGGTTGCATCTCTTCCAAAAAATCTGCGGCGGGGTCCACTACGCCCATCAGCGGGGCGTCGTTCACCGCGATATCAAGCCTTCAAACCTGGTCATCGGCGGTACAGAAACGTCCGCGGAGGAACACGCCTCAACGGCGCAACCACCCGCCATAAAGATCCTGGACTTTGGCCTCGCCAGCATCACCGATTCCGATCTCGAGGCAACCACGATTTCCGATGTCGGAGTCATTCGTGGCACCCTCCAGTACATGAGCCCCGAGCAGGCACGATGCGACGGTGAGGTGATCGGTGTGCGGTCGGACATCTACTCTCTCGGGGTCATACTCTTCGAAATGCTCGCGGGGGTTCGACCCTACGAGGTGTCGCACTCAGCCCTCGCCGAAGCGCTGCGGATCATCTGCGAAGAGCCGCCGAGCCCCATCAGAAAGCACTGGAAGTGGTCAAAAAAACTCACCCCCGACCCCGCGACCATCCTCGGGAAAGCGCTGGAAAAAGACGCGAACCAGCGTTACGCCAGCGCCGCTGAGCTCGGCGATGACGTCGAGAACTACCTCAATTCGCGGCCGATCAAAGCGCGTCCTCGAAGCGCGGCCTACCGGCTGCAGAAATCTTCGGCGCGGATGGGGGGTTACGCCATTTACTTCGCCGCGAGATTCGTCGTGGAGGGTGTCAGTCGTGTTCTCTCGACGCCGTCACTGATTGCCAGATTGTGGGTCGCAGAGAAACCGGATAACCCCAGCAGCACCTCGAAATCCTGAAGTATTTGAGACCCGGCCGTCACGCGCGGTGGCGGATCCAGAACGATTCGATGCCGCCCGCGCCGGTCGGCCAATCGAGACTCCTCGTTCGGGAGGACATGGAGCGGCGGTCTTTTAGCGGTCATGGTCAGAGGCTCAGAGAACGTCCGGGAGTTGGAGCTGGATGGCGATGGCGTGCTCGACGCCGCGCATGTCTTCGATAGTCAACTCACCCGCCAGGCTCACCAGCCGGCGTTTGCTGACGGTGGCGATCTGGTCAGCCATGGCTTTGCACGTTTGCCCCTTGATGCGAATCAGGACCTCGCTCGGATAGACGCGTTCCACCCTCGAGGTCAGCGGCACCACCTGCACCCGGTTGAGATGGCGGTTCGAGGCATCGTTGCTGACGATGACAGCAGGTCTGGTTTTGCGAATCTCACCGCCGATCGAGGGATCGAAGCAGACCCACCACACCTCACCGCGAATCATCGGTGGCGTCTCCGATCAGGCCTTCGCCCCACTCTTCGGCGTCGGTTTCGCGGACGCTGTCAGCGGCCATCTCCTTGTAAGCGGCGTCGAGGTCGCGTGAGACAACGTGAGGACGCGCCAGGTCTTCCAGAAAGCGGCTGATGCGGCCTCGCCCGACGACTGCGTGGAGGCCCTTGTAGACCTCTTCGTCGATGGTGATGGTGAGTTTCTTTTGCATGTGATGACCTCGTTATACGTATGTTATACGTGTTATTCAAAGATAACAAGTCGCGTCCAAGATCGAGAGATCGCTGCACATCTGTCGCCCCTCCGGGGCTTAACTGTTTTTCTTATCGTGGTTACCGGGGCTTACGCCCCGGCCTACGATATGCCGCCCCTCCGGGGCTCGACCGTGTGTCGCCCACCATGAAAGAAATGGCTTCCGCGGGACAGGTGACCACCTCCCCTGCAGTTCTCAGGAACGAATTGTGGTGCGGCCGTCCCGGCTGCACATGCCCGATTCCTTCCGTAGGGGCGGGATTCACTCGTCACGGCGTGGCAAGGGGCGAGTCAAAGAGATTTCTCCGCTCGCTCATTCTTCGCTCGGTCGAAATGACAGAAGGGGGGGGTATGGCTACGCTCCCTCAATCGATATGACAGAGGGAGGGGATCAACCCGCCGGCGCCAGCGATGTGTGGCCGAGGCCAGAAGGAAATGGTGAGTGGTGCCGGCCGTACGGCCACTCGCTGGCGACGGTGGGTCGCCGCGGCCGCCCTGAGACGGCGACGCTATCGGCGGAGCCGCCAGGCCGTGAGCAACCCTTCCCCTACGGTGTTCAGAAACGATTTGTGGTGCGGCCGTCCCGGCTGCACGTGCAGGCGGGGCGCCTGCACCACAATCTGAAGCCCACGCCTACGTTTCTGCTGGAGTGTCCCTCACCGTTTGCAGGATCGCTTTGGCCAACTCCTCCGGGACCTCTTCCTGCAGGAAGTGGCCGGCGCCGGTTTCGGTGACGTCGGCATCGGGGAAGAGCTTTTTCATGGGGTAGATGGTGCGGCCGAGGATGGGGTCGCGGCGGCCCCAGACGAGTTGGACAGGGCCTTTGAAGGAGCGGGCCCAGTCGTCGGCCTCCTGGAGGGTCGGGATGGTCGGGCTCTCGAGGTTGATCGGCACCATGCGGGCCAGGGCCAGCGGCGCAGCGCGGTCGGCAATGGCGCGCAGCGGATAGATATAAGCGCGGCGTTCGGTTGGGCCGATGCTCGAGCGGTCGCCCTGCACCATGTACATTTTTTTCACCGGGTAGTTGAAGACGCGGAAGATGAGGTCGCTGATCACCGGGCGGTGGGAGAGCTTGTGAAAGGCGGTCACCCGCGGCTGCTTGGTGGGGACGCGGATGCCGGTGTTGGCAAAGACGGCGCCGTGGATTCGTTCCCGGTTGCGAGCAGCCATGACGGCGCTGATCGGCCCGCCCCAATCCTGGGCAGCGATGGTGAGGTCTTTGAGATCGAGGGCCTGGACGAGGGCCGAGATGCGGTTGGCGTGAAAATCGAGGGTGTGGATCTTGGGGTCGCTCGGTTTGTTTGAGAGCCCGAGACCGACCAGATCGGGAGCGATGATACGAACCTCTTTGTCGGCGAGGATGCGGATGACCTTGCGCCACAGATAGCACCAGGTCGGGTTGCCGTGGAGGAGGAGAACGGCGGGACCTTCGCCCTCGTCGATGAAATGGATGTCGTGGCCGGCGTCTGAAAAAACGCGGCGGTTGAAGGGCAGTTGTTCTTCGAGCCAGGGTGGCAGTTCAGGTGGGTCGATGAACTGAGTTGTCATGGTGGTAGGTTACGCGGGTTTTTTCGAACATAGGGAATCAAAGAGATTTCTCCGCTCGGCCGTTCCGGCCTTCGGTCGAAATGACAAAGGGGGGGGCGTAAGGGCACGAGGGTTTCTTTTTTTGGACGATTTGTCGCGGCGTAGCTAAAACGCGACTTGTGCGGGCATTGCCACGAGCGACCTGTGCGGGCGTAGCCAACGGCGATGCCCCAAGCCGGACGGGAGTCACATAGATTTCTCCGCTCGGCCGTCCCGGCCTTCGGTCGAAATGACAGAGGGGGGAGGTCGGCCACGCTCGTTCGACCGAAATGACAGCAATATCGGGTAATTCAACCAAGCGCAAACCTCTCCACACCGTGTCATTTCGACCGGGCGCAAACCTCTCCACCCCTGTCATTTCGACCGAGCGAAGAATGAGCGAGTGGAGAAATCTCGGCGTTGGACACGATCAAATGAAGAAAACCCGCGGGCGCGGACGGCGCCCCGACGCACCCTGTTTCCGACGCTGGGCCGGGTCTATCCGCGCCCGGCAGATCAAACCAGCGTGAACAGGGAGGGGATAAACCCCCGCCCGTTCGCTTTCGAATTCCACAAGAAATTCCAGAAAATATTGTATTTCAATAAGATAGCTGCTATGGTGTCATTTCTGTTGCCGGCCAATGGGGCCGGCTTCTGTATGGGTGGACGCAGGGTCCACCGCGATGTTGCGAGACGGGCGCGCCCTCGAAGGGTAGCGCTCACGGAGAAAAAGAGAGTTATGTCGAAGAAGTTGTTCGTTGGAAGTTTAAGCTGGGATACAAATGATGAGAGCCTGCGCAATGCATTCAGCACGCATGGCGAGATCAGCGAAGCCGTCGTGGTCAGCGACCGCGACACCGGTCGTTCGCGTGGTTTCGGTTTTGTCACCTTTGAGGATGACGAGTCGGCCGACAAGGCCGTTGCAGCCCTCAATGGTACGGAGCTTGACGGGCGCGCCATCAAGGTGGACGTGGCCCAGGCCAAGCAGCGTGGCGGCGGCGGCGGTGGCGGCGGCGGCGGTAGCCGCTGGTAAGCTGACGCTCACAGCACATCAAACCCCTCCCTCGCGGAGGGGTTTTTTTTGCCCCGCTTCGCGGATGCAGGAGTCTAGATGCGGGGTTCAGGATTCAACCAGCCGCGGGGTGGCGGCAGATCTGTCGCCCCTCCGGGGCTTTGGTATATGGGAGGGTCGGGGGTCCCGGGGCTCACGCCCCGGGCCAGGTTCTTTCGCCCCTCCGGGGCTGGCTTTTCCGGGAGGCCGGGCTTCTTGTGGTGCGGCCGTCCCGGCTGCACGTGAACAACCCGGGAGCTGCGGCAGGATTTAGCCTGGGGCGTCACGCCGGGGTCGAATGACTACAAAAATAGAATCTCATTGGGGCGGCACGGTCGTCCAAATGGCGAACATTGTGACCCCTGAAGACCATTGTCTAGTCTGTATGTCTCGAAAATAGTTGATTTTAAAGTCAATTTTTGCTATGGTGCGGTGTCTGTTGCCGGCCAGCGGGGCCGGCTTCTGTATAGGCGGACGCAGTGTTCGCCACGGTATTGCGAGACGGGCGCGCCCCTGAAAGGCAGCGCTCACGGAGAAAGAAAGATATGTCGAAGAAATTGTTTATTGGAAGTTTGAGCTGGGACACGAACGATGAGGGCCTGCGCAATGCGTTCGCCGTTCATGGCGAGATCAGCGAGGCCGTTGTGGTCAGTGACCGCGACACCGGTCGTTCGCGTGGTTTCGGTTTTGTCACCTTTGAGGATGACGAGTCGGCCGACAAGGCCGTCGCAGCTCTCAACGGAACCGACCTAGATGGTCGCACCA
>JASJGQ010000199.1:0-6733 GCA_033791425.1 Acidobacteriota bacterium | reverse complement strand
TCGATGCGCTCCCACGGGTCGCGATCGGGGATCTGACGCATGGTCAGGCTGATGCGGCGGTTCTCGCTATCGACCTCGCGGACCCAGCCGGAAACCGGCTGGCCCTCTTCGAGCGAAGCCAACTCAATTCCAGGATTGAGTTGGCTCACATGCAGGAGACCATCCATACCGGGCTCGATCTCGACAAAGGCGCCGAAATCGGTCTTGCGAACGATCGTGCCTTCGAAGGGACCGCGCGCCGGGCAGCGCTCCGCGACCGTGCTCCACGGGTCTTCGACCAGCGCCTTCATGCTCAGCGAGATCCGGTCTTTCTTCCGGTCGAGCTCGAGCACCTTGACCCGAATCTCCTGACCCTCCTGCAATACATCGCGCGGGTGGCCGATCCTCTGGTGGGCGATCTCGGTCACGTGGACGAGACCGTCGACCCCACCGAGGTCGACAAAGGCCCCGAAGTCAGTCAGGGAACGAACCCGCCCCTCGACCTCGGCACCAGCCTCGAGCGTTTCCCACGCCGCATCTCTCAAATGCGCCTTTTCCTCGCGCAGGTGGGCGGCTCTGGAAACCACCAACTGCTGGGCGTCGGGATCGTACTCCAGAACCTTGAAGGTGTAGGTCTGACCGAGATGACTGTCGAGATCGTCGACCCGGAGATCAGAAATATGCGAGAGCGGACAGAAGCCACGAACGCCGGAAACGACGACGTCGAAGCCCCCCTTGCGCCGCCCGGTGACCTTGCCTTCAACCGGCTCGCCCGAGGCGACGGCCTCGTTCAACTTTTCTTTGAGCTTGGCCTCGAGGGCGAGGCGACGGGAGACCCGGATCTCCTCACCGCTCGACACCACGACGACCTCCACCGGATCGCCGGTTCCGAGGTCACCCAGTTCCGAGCGATCCAACACCGCTTCCGATTTACCGGATACATCCACCAGTGCCACATCGCCGTGGATGGCGACGATCGTTCCCTGGATCACGTCTCCGGCCCGGTGCTCTTCGGCATCGAGACTCTGGCGAAGCGCGAGCTCAAATTCGTTCATCTGTTTCTCGTTGTTGGTGGTTTTGTCGGTCATGGTAGGCCTCGCAGGCGGGACTTCTCCGCTATTCGCGCACGCGATCGGAAATATAACACAGTTAAGTTTTTAGTTTCGAGTTTTTAGTTTTGAGTTCTACCGCCATCCCGTTGCGGGGATGATCAAGAACGCCCACTCAAAACTCAAAACTGAGAACTCAAAACTCAGCCTTTTGCCTGCCAGACGATCTCGCCACCGACGATGGTAACCGTCGGCCAACCCTTGAGGCGCACACCCGCGAAGGGCGTGTTTCGGGACTTCGACTTGAAGCTCGTCGGGTCGACCTTCTTCAGTGCCCGTAGATCGAGCACCGTGATGTCCGCCGGTGCGCCTTCCCGCAACGTGCCCCCGGGGAGACCGAAGATCTCGGCCGGCCGCGTCGACATCAGACGCACCAACTGCATCATCCCGATCACCCGGCCGTGCACCAGCCGATTCAGCGCCAGTGGCACCGCGGTTTCGAGTCCGACAATTCCAAATGGCGCATCCGCGAAATCATGCTCTTTTTCATCAGCGTGGTGTGGTTCGTGGTCCGAGACGATGGCATCCACCGTCCCGTCGTACACGGCCTGCAGGATTGCCTCGACGTCAGAGGCGCTCCGCAGGGGTGGGTTTGTCTTCCAGTTCGGGTCGTAACCCGAGCCCGCAACGTCTTCGTCGGTCAAGATGAATTGGTGGGCTGCCACTTCGCAGCTCACGGCGAGGCCGCGGCCCTTTGCGACCCGCACCAGGTCGAGCGCGGTCGACGTCGACAGGTGACAGATGTGGAGGCGCCCGCCTGTGAGATCCGCCAACAAAACATCCCGCGCCACCATCACATCTTCCGCCGAAGTCGGCATGCCGCGGAGACCGATCCTCGTCGAAACTCTGCCCTCGTGCATCGATCCACCGTCCGACAACTCGATATCTTCCTCGTGGGCGAGGACGGGGATGTCGAAGCTCCTGGCGTACTCCAGCGCACGCCGGAAGAGCTGGGAGTTGCGAACGGGCCTGTGGTTGTCGGTAACGGCCACGGCGCCGGCTGCAACCATTTCGCCGATCTCGGCCATCTCCTCGCCAGCAAGTCCCTTGGAGACCGCTCCCACCGGATAAACCCTTGCCAGTGCCGCCTGTTCCGCTCGTCTGCAGATGAAGGCTGTCACCGACGGATCATCATTTACGGGTTGTGTATCGGGCATGGAGCACACCGCCGTAAAACCCCCGGCGACGGCCGCCTGGCAGCCGCTTGCGATGGTCTCCTTGTGTTCGAAGCCCGGTTCACGCAGGTGGGTGTGGAGGTCGATGAAACCCGGTGCCACCACCAGCCCGGCGGCGTCAAACACCTTGGTTCTTGCGGGCGCTGTGAGGCGTTCGCTGATTGATGAGATGACACCGTCCTCGATCAGGACATCCATACCCTGATCGAGGCCCTGGCTCGGATCGATGACCCGGCCGTTACGAATCAGAAGCCGCTTCACTGCGTCCTCCGGCAAGCAGGTAGAGAATGGCCATCCGGATCGCCACACCGTTGGTCACCTGATCGAGGATCACTGACCGCGGGCCGTCCGCCACTCCGGAATCGATTTCAACCCCACGATTCATAGGGCCGGGGTGCATGACAATTGCGTGTCCCGCGGCAAGATCGAGCCGTTCGGGTGTCAGGGCGAAAAAGTCGAAATACTCGCGCATCGAGGGAAAATTGACCCGTTTCTGACGCTCGAGTTGGATTCGCAGCATCATCACGACGTCTGCTCCCTCGAGAGCGGGCTCGAGTCTGAGGAAAGGAATGACCCCGAGCTCTTCCACATCCACCGGCTGGAGCGATGCCGGCGCAACGAATCGCACCTCCGCACCCATCTTGTCGAGCAGGAAGGCGTTGGATCGAGCCACCCGCGAGTGTCGGATGTCTCCTGCAATCACGACCTTGAGACCCTCGAGATCAGCAAAAGTCTGACGCATTGTGAATGCATCGAGCAGCGCCTGGGTCGGGTGCTCGTTGATCCCGTCGCCCGCGTTGATGATGGAGGCCGGCACGACCTTTGCCAGCCGGTGCGGTGCGCCGGAGTGGGGATGGCGGATCACGATGAAATCCGGAGCCATCGCCATCAGATTTCGAGCGGTGTCGAACAGGGTCTCACCCTTGCTGACCGAGGAACTCGAGGCCGCAAAGTTCAAGGTGTCCGCAGACAGTCTTTTCTCGGCCACTTCGAATGAGAAGCGGGTCCTGGTCGACGCCTCCATGAAAAGATTGACCACCGTGGATCCGCGCAGGGCCGGGACCTTTTTGATCGGTCTCTTGGCGACTTCGAGGAGCTCTTCGGCGGTGTCGAGAATGAGCTGAATCTCGCCCGGAGACAGATGGCTGATTCCGACAACGTCCTTTCCGGAAAGCGCGGCCGCCGATTCAACCGCCATCTAAACCTCCCGACCGATCCAGATACCGTCAACGCCGTCCGTCTCCTTGAGCCGCACCTGCACATCCTCTTGCAGGGTGGTTTCGAGCGACCTACCCACCACATCGGCTGCGATCGGCAACTCACGGTGGCCGCGGTCGACCAAAACCACCAACCGGACGGCCTTCGGCCGGCCGTAGTCGATCAGCGAGTCGAGTGCCGCGCGGATGGTGCGGCCGGTGAACAGGACGTCGTCCACCAGATAAATGATGCGGTCGTCAATGGGCTTTGGCAGGACGGTCTTCTTGAGCACGGGCTGCTGGTGCGCCGGCCGCCACGGCCCGACGTCGTCCCGATAGAGCGTGATGTCGATTCGGCCGACCGCCACCTCGTGCCCGGTGGCTTCCTTGAGGGCGCTCGCCAGACGAGCCGCCAGCGGCACGCCGCGGGTGTGAATACCGACCAGCATCACGTCGTCGCCATCGCGATCGAGGATCTCAGCGGCCATCCGCGCCACCGTTCGAGCCATGCCGGCCTCATCCAGCACCGCCTGGAGCGCCACAGGTTCGGATTGGGGTTTTACCATTGGATCCCCGCCGTGAGCCACAAAAAAAACTCCCCAAAGCGGGAAGCGTGGTTACGGAATTTCGTCTGTCGAACTCCCATTCCGGGCATGGTAGCACACGAAAAAATCCTGTGGATTTTTTGAATTAGGAATGAGGAATGAGGAATGCCGACCCGCGGACCTCACTCCGAGTTCGTCTGGGCCCGGCATTCTCCACAACCCGCTCCGACAGCTTTAGGGAGAAGACAACGCGATTCTCCCCGAGACCACGCGATGGCCCTCCGAAGTCCTCCTGCCACATTCCAGATGTCATCCGGGGGAATGATCTCCCCCGATGACCGCCCAGCTGCCATCCCGCACCACCGACCGTCTGATGATACTGGTCGCCGCCTTCCTCTTTTCCACCGGCGGCGCTGCCGTCAAGGCCTGTTCGCTGACCGGATGGCAGGTGGCGAGTTTGCGATCAGGGATTGCTGCTCTGACATTGCTGCTGGTTCTCCCCGCCGCACGAAAGCACTGGACCTGGCGGACCTGGCTGGTTGGAACAGCCTATGCCGGCACCATGATTTCGTATGTCGTCGCCAATAAACTCACGACCGCCGCCAACGCGATATTCCTGCAAAGCACAGCGCCCCTTTATATTCTCTTGTTCAGCCCGATCCTCCTCAAGGAGTCCGTACGGCGCCGCGACATCGTCTTCATGGGTGTCCTCGCCGTCGGGATGTCGTTCTTCTTTGTCGGAGCTCAGCCCGAGACGGTGACCGCGCCCAATCCGATTCGGGGCAATCTCGTCGCTGCGGCAACCGGTTTGTTCTGGGCCCTGACCATCCTCGGTCTGAGGTGGCTGGGACGAGCATCAAACGACGAAGCGGCCGGCTCCACCGCCGCCTCGGCGGTGGCCTGCGGCAATGTCATCGCGTGTTTCGCGGCAATGCCCTTCGCTCTGCCGTTCGGGCACCCATCCGCGACCGACTGGACCGTCGTCAGCTTCCTCGGTGTCTTCCAGATTGCCGTGGCCTATATCTTCATGGTCGGAGGGATGCGCCGGGTCGGCGCTTTCGAGGGATCGCTTCTGCTCCTGCTCGAGCCGATCCTCAGCCCACTCTGGGCGTGGTTGGTGCACGGTGAACAGCCGACCTTTTGGGCCAGCCTCGGCGGCGCTCTCATCATCTCGGCCACCGCCGTTTTCACTCTCCTCGGGAGGGGAAAGCCGGCATCCTCAGGCACACCGGGCAACTGACCCTCACTCGTCGGGATCTTCTCCGTGGACGACGGTGACGGTGGTGTGGAGCCCCCCTCGAAGCCGGTAGTCGAGCTCCACCTCCATCCACCGAGGCGCACAACAGGCCACCAGGTCCTCGAGAACCCGATTGGCAGCGTGTTCCTGGTAGATGCCGACGTTGCGATAACTCGTCAGGTAGTACTTGAGTGACTTGAGTTCGATACAGACATCCGAAGGGAGATAGCGGATGGCCAGGGTGCCGAAATCGGGCAGCCCCGAAAAGGGACAAACACAGCTCCACTCGTCGGTTTCGATCTCCACCAACGCCTCACGCACCGGGTACTCGTAGGGAAAGGTCTCCAGCACCTTTGGCGTCAGAGCCTCTTGCCCGTCAAATGAAAACGTTCGTCCTTCAGCCTCGACCATATGAGCCTCCTCGAGTGATCCTACCAACATCGACGCCTCGAAGGAATCAGCTACACTCGATCCGATTCAGCGAGCCGAAACCGACACGAGGAGTGCAGCATGGATTATTCGAAGACTTTTCGAGTGAAGTCCGGCGCCAAAATCGATCTTGAAGATTTCGACGCTCAGTGGAAGCCAAAGGGCCTTGACCGCAAGGCAGCGGAGAAACAGCTCTCGGCACTCACGAAGAGGCTGTGCGAACTCCAGAACTTGATGTATGCCGAGGACAAACGGTCGCTCCTCGTCGTACTCCAGGGCCGCGACGCCGCCGGCAAGGACGGCACCATCCGCCACGTCTTCGGACCGGTCAACCCCCAGGGCTGCAGCGTGACCAGCTTCAAGGTCCCGTCCAAGTTGGAGGCGTCCCACGATTTCCTGTGGCGGTGCCACCTCGCCGCACCCGCCCGGGGCCGTATCGGGGTCTTCAACCGCTCCCACTATGAGGATGTGTTGGTTGTCCGGGTCCACGACCTTGTTCCGAAGGCGGTGTGGTCAAAACGCTACGACCAGATCAACGCGTTTGAAAGTCTGCTCGCCGCAAGCGGCACCACCATCCTCAAGTTCTATCTCCACATCGACTCCGACGAACAGCTCGAGCGATTCAAAAAACGTATCGACAACCCAAGAAAAAACTGGAAGATCAGCGGCGCCGACTACTCCGAGCGGCCGCACTGGGACAGCTACACCCGGGCCTTCGAGGACGCTCTCTCGAAGTGCAGTTCTCCCCGCGCGCCGTGGTTCGTCATACCCGCCAACCGTAAGTGGCTGCGCAACCTCGTCATCGCCGACATCGTCGTCAACGCCATGGAAAAGCTGAAGATGGCGTACCCGCAGCCCTCGGTCGAAATGGACGAGGTCCGGCGGATGTACCACGAGGCCGAGACGGCGGAGTGACGTAGAGTTCAGGATTCAGGATTCAGGATCAGTGCTGTCCAAAATAGATCTCACAGTGAGTTTGCCCAACTGAAAACAAGCAATTTACAGCCTTTTTCCGGGCCGGCTCAGGTCGAGGTCCTCTATTCCCATGAATGAGCCACGTGCC
>JASJGQ010000198.1:0-2605 GCA_033791425.1 Acidobacteriota bacterium | reverse complement strand
GAGAACCTCAGCGCTGGAAAACGTCGAACTGCCACTTCTTTATGATCGGAGCGACCGCAGCCTCGACACCCGCGCCCTGGCTGCCGCCTCACTGGAAAGGGTGGGCCTCGGAGATCGCCAGCACCACGAGCCGAACGAGTTGTCCGGCGGCCAGCAGCAGCGCGTCGCGATTGCACGGGCACTGGTGACCCAACCCGCCATTCTGCTCGCCGACGAACCAACCGGGAATCTGGACAGCCGCACCACCCTCGACGTCATGAGCCTATTCCAGGAGATCAACGCACAGGGGGTGACCATCCTGATGGTGACCCACGAAAACGATGTCGCCTCCTACTGCAAGCGGGTCATCGAGCTGCGCGACGGCTCTGTGATCCGGGACGAGCCGGTTTCGGAACGCCGGATCGCGGCTGACGACGCATGTACCTGGGAGGCAGCATGAAAACCAGACGTCTGGTCAAGGTCGCGGTTCAGAGCATCGTCAAGAACTCCCTGCGGACTCTGCTGACCATGCTCGGGGTGGTCATTGGTGTCGGGTCGGTCACCATCATGGTCGCCATCGGCCAGGGGGCGCAAGCGCAGATTCGCGAGCAGGTCGATTCTCTCGGTACCAACATGATCGTGATTACTCCGGGTTCGTCGAATCAGGGAGGCGTGAACCAGGGGGCGGCGAGCTTCAACCGACTGACCACCGACGACTCCGACGCGCTCGAGAGTGGGAGCTTCCTGCTATCGGCGGTGTCGCCCGTCATCAAGTCGCCGGCCCAGGCGGTGGGGGGAAACGGCAACTGGCGCACCATCGTGCAGGGTGTGGACACCGACTACCAGTTGATCCGCGACTGGGAGGTCAGCAGCGGGGCGTTCTTCGAGGCGACCGACGTGCGCTCCAAGCGAAAGGTCGCGGTCATCGGGGCCACCGTCGCCGACGAGCTCTTCTTTGACACGGATCCCGTGGGCGAACGGATCCAGCTGCGTCATGTTCCTTTCGAGATCATCGGCGTGCTGGCCGAGAAGGGACAGACCGCCGACGGCTCGGACCAGGACGACGTGATCCTGGCGCCCTACACAACGGTGCAGACCAGGCTCGCGGGCCGGCAGTTCATCGCCGAGATCGTCGCCAGCACCTCAACGCCCGAGGACATCTCGGCTGCGCAGGAGGAGATCGCTCTGATCCTGCGTGAGTCCCACGACCTCGCCGAGTGGGAAGATGATGACTTCGCCGTGCGGAATCAGACCGATCTCGCCGAAACGGCCCAAAGCACGACCAAAGTCATGACCGTGCTGTTGGCGGCCATTGCCGGCATCTCACTCCTGGTGGGCGGCATCGGCATCATGAACATCATGTTGGTCTCGGTCACCGAACGCACCCGCGAGATCGGACTTCGCCTGGCGGTGGGCGCCAGGGGCAACGATGTGCTCGTGCAGTTCATGATCGAAGCCATTGTTCTGAGTGTGCTCGGAGGGGTGATCGGGGTCATCGGAGGAATCACCGGCTCCCTGATGGTGGCTCGAATCACCGGATGGGGGATCGCCATTTCACCCCAGGCAATCGCGCTCGCCCTTGTATTCGCGGCTGCCGTCGGGATCTTCTTCGGCTTCTATCCGGCCCGGCGAGCAGCGTCGCTTCATCCTATTGATGCCCTGCGCTTTGAGTAGTTGGAGCTCGTCATGATGGCACTCCATGAGCAATTTGTTGCGTTGCGGACACCGAGCAACAACAATGGCTGGAGGAGACGTAACCATGGCGAAGGAAACGCGGGAGTGAAGACCGAGGACCCGATCAGGTTTGATCTGGTGCGTCGATACCGGGCGATGCTGATCGGCATCCCGGTGGTCATGGCCCTGGCCCTTTCGCTGACCGCCATCGTCAGCTACCGCAACGTGCACGTGGTTCGCGACAATGTTATCCGGGGCGAGGGTCATGCGTTTTTCCATGAGCTTCGCAGCCTTCAACCAGCCGGCGCGGTCGGGGACCCCGAGATCCTCGAACGGATTGTTGAAGACGGCTGGGAGGCCGGGCTGCGATGCGTTGCGGTCTTCGATGCCGAAGAGAATCTGACGGCCCTCGGCGGTCAGTGCCTGGGTTCTGAGATCGACCTTCGAACCGCGCTCAACATGAGAGATCCCGAAGCCATCATCGAGTTCAATAGCCGGGTACGCGACACCACCCGCGGACCTCCGAAGGACGTCATCGGCATCAAGGAGCTGTCGTTGCCGCCCCAGTTGGTGATCGAATACGAACCTGTAAGAGCGAATCAACTGATGCGCGCTTCGGAACGTGCCCTGGCTCTGGGCCTGGCGGTTTCGATATTGCTCATCGGCGCCGCTCTCCTGGTGGTCACGCTGGCACGGCGGGCGGAGGGGCTGCAACGTCAAGCCTTGCGGGATCGTCACCTTGCGTCACTGGGCGAGGTGGCTGCCGTCATCTCGCACCAGATCCGCAACCCACTGACGTCGATGAAGGGGCATGCGCAGCTCCTGGCCGAGATGCTCACAGCCGAATCCCGTGAACGCGGCAAGGCCGAACGAGTGGTGCACGAGGCTCTGCGCCTCGAGCATCTCACTGCCGATCTGCTCGAGTTCGTCCGTTCGCGGCAGGTTCAACAAA
>JASJGQ010000197.1:0-8724 GCA_033791425.1 Acidobacteriota bacterium | reverse complement strand
CGGTATCCCATGGGACGGGTTTGAGGGATTGATACGTCGCAATACCTGCCCGCAGATGACGCAGGTCGACGCAGATCCGGACCCGGAAGAAAACGCAAAAGTGCAGAGACGCAAAGGTGCAGAGATGCAGAGGACCAGAGGGCACGGGAGAAAGGGTGCAGGGGGGAAAGGGGGACCGCGCGGATACGTGCCGCGTGCGGCGGAGGTGCCATTTTTTGCATTGTTTGACGCCTCCATCTTCTGCAAGTTCACGAGGCGTCTCGGGCAGACAATGCTAAAGGTGGCTCCTCTCGGGAACCGCGCTCTGAAAGGCGGGTTCACTCGGACGCCCAAGAGATTTCTCCACTCGCTACGCTCGGTCGAATCTCAGTCATTTGTATTCGAACGTGATAATGAGCGCGTCTCCCCTGCTCCCTTGCTCCCTTGTTCCCTTGCCCCTCTGCTTCCGGGTCCGTATCTGCGTCTATCTGCGCTATCTGCGGTTTCTCCGGATGGGTGGGCGGTTCAGTGAAAATCATGGCTCGCCACGGCGGCATCGGCATGGACGGCCTCGAAGCGCCGTGCCTTGACCGAGATGGTGCCGTCCTGCTTCTGGAGCGGGCCTTCCACCATCAGGACGGGTGTACCGACGATGAAGGCGCGGTGCTTCCGATACAGATCAGGCCGGATGATGGCCTGGACCATCCCGGTCTCGTCCTCCATGGTCAGAAAGACAAAGCCCTTGGCGGTGCCCGGCCTCTGGCGGACGATGACCGCCCCCGCGACCCGCACCACTTCGCCGTCCTCGATGTCTTCCAGGGCGCTGACGGGTACCGCCCCACGGTGATTCATCTCTTCACGCATGTAGGCCATGAGGTGGGGGCCGGTGGTGAGGTGGAGCCCGGCGTAATCGGCCACAGTCTCGTCGAGTGGGGCCATCTCATCGAGCGGCGATGCTTTTTCAGGCGGCAGGTCGGCAAAAAGGGGCCCACGCCGTCCCGCCACCTCGGAGACCTGCCACAGGGCCGCGCGGCGGCTCAGACCCAGCGAGCCCAGTGCTCCCACGTGGGCCAATCGTTCGAGGTGTTCGGCACTGAGCCCGCACCTGTGGGTGAGATCGGCGGCATCGGTGAAGGGCGCCCGTGTCCTCTCGCTTTCGACCGTGTCGGCGGCCGCGCGGTTGAGCCCATGCACGAATCGCATCCCAACCCGCACCGCGCCCTTCTCCCAGCGGCACCGCCACCCGGAGTGGTTGACATCGACCGAAAGGAAAGACACCCCGTGGCGCTCGCCGTCCTTGACCAGGGTCGCCGGGTGGTAGAAGCCCATCGGCCAGGCATTGAGGAGACAGGCGTAGAAGGCGGTCGGGTGGTGGGCCTTGAGGTAGGCGGAGGCGTAGACGAGGAGGGCGAAGCTGGCGGAGTGGGACTCGGGAAATCCGTACAGCGCAAACGAGGTGATGGAGCGGATGATCTCCTCTTGTGCTGTGTTGTCGATGCCGCGTCGGGTCATGCCGCTGCGCAGCCGTTTCTCGATCACGACCATCCTCTCCTGCGAGCGCTTGAAGCCCATGGCCCGCCGCAGCTCCTCGGCCTCGCCGCCGGAGAAGCCCGCCACCTCCATCGCCATGCGTAGAAGTTGTTCCTGAAACAGCGGCACGCCGAGGGTGCGTTTGAGGATCGGCTCCAGACAGGGGTGGGCGTAGGTCACCGCCTCGCGGCCCTGGCGGCGTTTGAGGTAGGGGTTGGTCATGTTGCCGGCGATGGGCCCCGGGCGAATGATCGCGACCTGCACCACGAGGTCGTAGAAATTCTCGGGCAGGTTGCGCGGCAGTGACGCCATCTGTGCCCGGCTTTCGATCTGGAACACCCCGGCGGTGTCGGCGCGGCGGATGAGATCGTAGGTCGTGGGATCACCCGGCGGTAGGTGGGCGAGGTCGATTTCCACCCCCTGGTTGCTGCGGATCATCGGGATCGCCTCCTCGAGGGCCGCCATCATGCCGAGACCCAGGAGATCGATCTTGATCAGACCGAGGTCGGCGCAGTCGTCTTTGTCCCACTGGATTACCGTCCGGTTCTCCATGGCGGCTGGCTCCAGCGGCACGACCTCGTCGAGCCGTCCCTGGGCGATGATCATACCGCCCGAGTGCTGGCCGAGGTGGCGGGGGAGGTGGTGGATCTCCCACCACAGGCGCTTGAAGTGCTGGAGCCGGCGCGAGGTGGGGTCGAAGCCCGCCGCCGTCAGCTCGGAGTCGAGGTTCCGCGCACCTTCGCGGATCTCAGACGTCATGTGGCGGCCGAAGCGCTTGGAGATCCGGTCCACCTGTTCGAGTGAAAAGCCCAGGGCCTTGCCGACCTCGCGGGCGGCCGATCGTGCGCGGTAGGTGATCACGTTGGCGGTCATCGCGGCGCCGTGCGGGCCGTAGCGTTGATAGACGTACTGGATGACTTTCTCTCGCTGGTCTCCGGAGGGCAGGTCGAGGTCGATGTCGGGCCACTCGCCCCGCTCCTCGGACAGAAAACGCTCGAAGAGGAGCTCCATCTTGACCGGGTCGACGGCGGTGATGGAGAGGGCGTAACAGACCGCCGAGTTGGCCGCCGAACCGCGGCCCTGGGCCATGATGTTTTCGCGTTGGCAGAAGCGGACGATGTCCCAGACGATCAGGAAATAGCCTGCCAGATTGAGCTTCTCGATCAGGTCGAGCTCGCGTTCGAGCTGCGCCTGGGCGCGGGCGGTGAGCGGTCGAAAGCGGGTGCGGGCGCCGTCCCAGGTCACTCGGCGCAGGTGGGAGATGGGGCTCTCTCCCGCCGGCAGAGGGTAGTCGGGGAAGCGGTAGCCGAGGTCCGACAGGGTGAACTCGAGCTCGTCCACCAAGGCCCCGGCCTCGGCCACCGCCCGCGGTTGGTCGGCGAAGAGGAGCGCCATCTCGCGCGCCGACCGCAGGTGGCGTTCGCGGCAGCCTTCGAGGAGGCGGCCGGCGCTGTCCAGGGTTGTGCCCTCGCGGATGCAGGCGAGGACATCGGCGAGATCGCGGTTGGATGGTCTCGCGTAGCGGGTGCCACCGGTGGCCAACAGCGGCAGCCGCAGGCTCCGGGCGAGATCAACGAACGCCCGGTTGCGGTGCTCCTCATCGCGCACGCGGTGGCGTTGGAGTTCCACGTGCAGCCGCCTCGGGAAGAGCCGGTTGAGATGCTCGAGTTCGCGCCGGGCGGCATCGAGGCCGCGGTGGACGAGCCTTTGGGCAAGGACCCCTTCAGCGCCACCGGTGAGACAGTGGAGCCCGTCGGCGTGTGCCGCCACCTGCTGCCAGGTGGCGCGTGCCTTGCCCTTGGGCCGACCGCGAGCGGCCTCGGTGAGCAGCCGACAGAGGTTGCGGTAGCCGCGGTGATCGGCGGCGAGCAGCGCCAACCGGGGCAGGGGAGTGCCCGGAGGAGGAGGATCCGGCACCAGGCCCAGGGGGCCTGATAATTTTGAGTTTTGAGTTTTGAGTTTTGAATTGTCCGCTGCCTGACCGCCGGAATTTCGGATTTCGGATTTCGGATTTCGGATTTTTCGTCTCTGCTCTTCAGACTCCGCGGGATGGTCGGGTGGGAATTGGGAATTAAGAATTGAGAATTGAGAATTTTCGTCGAGGACGACTTCGGCGCCGACGAGGGGCTTGATCCCGGCGTCGCGGGCAGCCTTCCAAAAGCGCGGCGCACCGGAGAGAGTGTTGCGGTCCACCAGCGCCACCGCGGGCAAACCGAGCTCCGCTGCACGCTCCACCAGGTCCTCGGGTTGCGACGCGCCCTCGAGGAACGAAAAAGCGGAAGCGCAGTGCAGCTCGGCGTACTTCATACGATTCTCGGGATTTGACGACCGAAGAACCACAGAGGCACAGAGACACAGAGACGGACCACAGAGAGAAAATGCAAAGGCCGGCCACCATCGCAGGCTGCCCGCAGATCACGCAGATGACGCAGATCCGGACCCGGAAGGAAACGCAAAGGCGCAGAGGCGCAAAGGCGCAAAGAGGCGAACCCTGCTTTGGCTGGGTTGCTTGGAGTGATCCGGCGGCCAGCCGTCAATCTCACGATTGCCGGGCCCCAGGGAGAAACCCGTCCGCCCTGAACGCCAGCGTTCATTTCGGCCGGGATTCTCCCTGTCCGATGCGCTCGCAGCACATCGGTACCGCCTCTGGCTTCCTGCTCGATCGCAGATGTCTGAGTCCCATCCCAATCCCACTGAATGTGAGAGGCGAGGTCTGCGCTCTCCGAGAGCGCAGGCCGCTGGGTCGAACTGTTGCGATGAACGCTGGCGTTCGGAGCGGCAATCCGAGCCAGCGATAATCGGCCGCTGTGGGCGGCCGAGACCTCGCCGGACGATCGAGTTCCTTCAACCCTCTTTGCGTCTCTGCGCCTTTGCGTCTTTGCGTTGAATTCCGAGGGCGACTGTGTGAGCGGGTGGTGGATGAAAACCATGATGTTCACTTCGGGAAGTAATCTGCGTCTATCTGCGCTATCTGCGGTTTCTCCGTATGGGTTGCTATCTGGGTCAATCTGGGTGATCTGTGGATAACCCGGCCGGATCGGTGGGGGTCAATTCCTAATTCCTCATTCCTAATTCCTAATTTCATCAGTCATACATGCCGTCGGCGAACCAATCGCCGGTCGTGCGGTCGCGGTAGACGCGGTAAAGACCCCCGCCCGAGAGCTCGATGTCCCAGTAGTCCCGCTCGACGGGCTTTTCGTTCCACCACCCGTCCTCGAGTGACCATGGCCCCGCCGCCACCCGAACCAGTCCCTGGACCCGTGGGGTGGCACCGGTCTCGGAAGCGACGGATACCAACTGGAGCGAGGTAAATTTTGAATTTCGAATTTTGAATTTTGAATTCCCGTTCTCCTCCTCAGGCTCCGCCGGGTTGTTGGGTGGGAATTGAGAATTAAGAATTGAGAACTGAGAATTCTCTTCCGTGATCACTTCGAGCGGCACCGGCGGCCTCAGGGCCCGCACCACGAGCAGTCCCCGGCCCTGTCGTGGCGGCTGGCGGAGCTTGGGGGCCTCAGGTGGTTCGAAAGGGACGCTCTCGTAGCGCTCGGGGAGATAGCCGTCCACGGTGCGTGGTGAACCCACCCGGTCGGGACCAAGCCGCGCGGCGAGATGGGCGAGGCTACCGGCAAGCTTGTCGGGGTGGATCTCGGGTGCGCCGAACAGCGTGAGCTGGCCGCGGCGCGGCCGGTCGGGGTGGGTGATGGTGATGAAGGAGACCACGGCGGCCCGCGGCGGCTTCGACTCGAGCTCGAGGTGCACCAGCGCCAGCAGGGCGTCGATGTTGCGGGTGGGGGCGGGTAGGCGGATCGTGCGGTGCTCGGCGCCCTCCGGTTCGAGCCCCAGTTCGAGCTCGAGCAGGGTGCAAGCCAGATCCTCACGCTCGAGGCGCTTGCGGGCTCTCTCCAACGATTGGCGAAGGGCGTAGAGCAGGGGCTCGATGGTGACCACCGGCCACTCCAACTCCATGCCCTCGTGGAAGGTCGGAGGGGGGTGGAAGGGCTCCAACGGGCTCGAATCGAGACCGCGGGCGGCCTGATGAGCGCTGGCACCCGCCGGGCCGAGCCGGCTGGCCGTGCGATCGGCCGGCAGCCGGGCGAAGTCACCGAGGGTGTGGACGCCCCAGCGGCGGAGGGTGTCCATGAGTTTTCGGTCGAGGGCCAGGTGGGTCAAGGGCAGGGGGGCGAGGAAGAGGGTCTCCTCACCGGCCGGCACCACCTTCGGCGAGTCGGGCATGTGGGCGGCGATACGGGCGGCCAGCTTGTTGCCGGCAATGCCCACCCGGATCGGGAGATCGAGGGACTCGGCGGCGACGATGGCGGCCTGTCCCATGTCGTGTTCGATTGAGGCGCCGTCGTAGAGACGCTCCATCCCGCTGACGTCAGCAAGGACAATGTCCGGGGCAGCATCCTCGAGCCGCGGTGAGAGGCCGGTTGCGGTCTCGAGAAGGGCCTCGTGGGCCGAGCTCTCGGACGAGACATCGCGGCCGCGGGCGATCAAGGACGGCAGGATGCCGCGCGCCTGGGCGAGGCTCATCCCCGCGCGCACGCCCGATCTGCGGGCCGGGCGGGAGGCGCCCACGACCCGTGCTGCGGACCCGTTGCCTTCGCACACCGCCACCACTTCCCCGGCCAGTTCGGGCTCTGCGCGCAACCTCGCCGCCAGGGGAAAAATTGGGATGAAGAGACAGGCAATGCGGGTCATGTCGAGGACGAGCGGAGGACCGCACCACCAAGACACCAGGGCCACCAAACGCATCCGGAGAAACCGCAGATGACATGACGACGGGCTGATCTCGGCAGGCCAGTCGGAATGTCATCCTGAGCGAGGGAGAGACTTGTCCCGGCGAAGTGAGTGCACGAAGCCGGAAGCGACCGAGTCGAAGGATCTCTGGTTTGCTGGACTGATGTCGGCAGCCAACCAAGCCAACGCAAAGATGCAAAGACGCAAAGTCGCAAAGCCGCAAAGTCGCAAAGGCCGGCCACCATCGCAGACTGCCCGCAGATCACGCAGATGACGCAGATTCGGACCCGGAAGAAAACGCAGAGACGCAGAGGTGGCGGTTCCTGCGTGAACGAAGTTGCCCGGAGTGGAGCGGCGGAAACGCCGGTGATCTGACGCTCGCCGGCTGCCGTTGAAAAGCCCGTCTGCACCGAACGCCAGCGTTCGTCGCCGCCGGTCTTTACCCCGAACGACGCACCCCTGGTGCGTCGATTCCGCCTCGATCTCTCCTGCTCAAACGCGAATGTCCGAGTCCCATCCCGATCCCGCTGAATGTGAGAGGCGAGGCCTGCGCTCTCCGAGAGCGCAGGTCGCTGGGTCGAACTGCTGTGACGAACGCTGGCGTTCGGAGCAGCAGTCCGGGTCAGCGATAATCGGCCGCCGTGGGCGGCCGGGACCTCGCCGGACGTTCGAGCTCCCTCGGGCCTCTTTGCATCTCTGCGCCTTTGCGTCTTTGCGTTGGTTTCCGAGGTCGACTGTGTGAGCGGGTGGTGGATGAGAACCATGATGTTCACTTCGGCAAGAAAATCTGCGTCATCTGCGTGATCTGCGGGCAGTCTGAGCGAGTGGGTGGATCGAGCATCCAGCATCGGCCTCACACGCAGAAGGCGAGCACCAAAAAGCAGAAACCCAGGACCAGCAGTCCACAGGCCTCGCCTGCGAGTTCGAAGAAACCTCGTGCACTGATTTCAAATGGCTGCGACATGATTTTGTCTCCCCTCGGTC
This sequence comes from Acidobacteriota bacterium, assembly GCA_033791425.1. Taxonomy (GTDB): domain Bacteria; phylum Acidobacteriota; class Thermoanaerobaculia; order Thermoanaerobaculales; family Sulfomarinibacteraceae; genus Sulfomarinibacter. The sequence continues at coordinate 1,491 of JASJGQ010000197.1, read as the reverse complement.
GAAATTTCGGATTTCGGATTTCGGATTTCGGATTTTCGATCGATGTTCAATGTGTCTGACGTTGCAGGACCGAACGTTGCCTCGGGCAGCGCCAATTCGATGGTGGCCTCGCCGAGGTCGGGGTGGCCGATGCGCTTGCTCAGAAAAAACCGCGACTGCAAGCCGTTGAGCAGCCGGGAAACTTTTCCGCCGCCGCTCCAGTCGCCCCGTCCACGGCCGCTCGTCACCACCGCGCCGGCGGCGCACCCGCTCAAGCGGTAGGGAGAGCCCACCAGGACCACCGCCCCGTGGGTGGCGGCGCCACGCGCCAGGCGGAGCCAGGCGGCCAACGGTGCGCGGCCCCGCACCGGCGGCAGCCCGAGATCGAGGGCCACCAGCGGGAAGCCGGTGTGGAGCAGGAGTTCGGCGGCGGCCAGCGAATCGTTGAGGTTCTGCGGCCTCAGCCACAGCAGGCATTCGAGATCGACACCGATCGCGGCCGCCGATTGCGGGTCCAGTTGTGCACCCTGGTCGACCAGGGCCGCTACCTCACCGGCTCCGGTCACCGCCCGCAGAGCCGCCAGGAGGGAGGCGAACCTGCCGCAGGAGCCGCGCCCGATGATTTCCACCAGCTCGCCACGTGGGAGCCCAGCGCCGAGAACGCGATCGAGACCGCTGATGGAGGTGGCGAGGGGGCTCTGGCGCATCGCAGCGCGTCGTTGGCGGACAAAATCCGAGGCCCGGTAGAGCGCGCTTTGAAGATCGTCGGGCAGCTCAGAACACAATGCCTGTAAGGTTTCTGCCCTGTTCGGCGTCGCTATGGACTGTGGTGCCGCCATCCCTTTCCTCCTGGACTTTTAAGTATAGGTATAAATAAAGCATAAATCAAGTGGCATGACGACGGGCTGATCTCGGCAGGCCAGTCGGAATGTCATCCTGAGCGAGGGAGAGACTTGTCCCGGCGAAGTGAGTGTACGAAGCCGGAAGCGACCGAGTCGAAGGATCTCAAGTCGGTAGAGTGATCTCGATAGCCAAGATATTCAACGCAAAGGCGCAGAGACGCAAAATCGCAAAGGCCGGCCACCACCGCAAACTGCCCGCAGATCACGCAGATGACGCAGATTCGGACCCGGAAGCAGAGGGGCAAAGGCGCAGGGGAGTTGCTGACGGCCTCGCGGCTTCGCCCCCTGGGCTTCGCCGTCGCGACCCCCCACCGCCAACGAGCGGGCGATAGGCTGTGCCCAACCTACCCACCCTTCCAGCCTTCGCCCGCATATCACCGGCGGCGGGTTGGGGAGCAGGGGAGACGCGCTCCTTATCATGTTCCAAGCCAAGGAATGTCATTTCGACCGAGCGTAGCGAGCGGAGAAATCTCTTGGGCGTTCGAGTGAACCCGCCTTTCAGAGCGCGGTTCCCGGGAGGAGCCACCCATCGCATTGTTTGCCCGAGCGGTGTGGGCGGATTGATGAGGCGAGCCCAAACAATGCGATAAATGGCACCTCCGCCGCACGA
>JASJGQ010000196.1:0-2848 GCA_033791425.1 Acidobacteriota bacterium | reverse complement strand
CCACGCTGTTCTCGCCTTGGCTGTGCTCGTTGCAGCAGGTGCCGGTGCGACGACCATCATCCCCGCCGCAAACCCCGGTGAGCTGGCCATGGACAGCCAGGCCGTCTTCCTCGGGCGGGCCGGGGCGAGCATCGTCGTTGAGCGATCGGGATATCTGGCAACTGTCACCGAGTTGGAGATCGTGGAGGTCATTAAAGGGGCGCTTCAGATGGGCGACGTTATTACTACGATCGTTCCCGGTGGAACGAAAGATGGAATCGCTTGGGCAGTCGCAGGTGCTCAGCGATTGATGCGTGGGGAGACGTATCTGTTTTTTGCAGATCAGGGGCGAGACGGGAGGTGGCGATCACGGTTGCTGGCCGACAGCGTTTTGAAACGAGTCACGACTGACTCGGGCACTGTTGTCCTCGTTCCACTCCCGGAGGCAACTCAGATTGAGTACATGACAGGGATCGGCAAAAAGGGTGCCCTCATTCCGGGCCCCGTGGAGGAACGACTATTTGTGAGAGCGCTGGAGCAGCGGCTCAAAAGAGAAACAAGTTGGAGCTGGTCAAACCTGGTGGTATTGAGCGAAGAGGATATTCGTTCCTTCAAAGCCTCACCCACGGGTTGTGTTTTCATGACCTATCCTGATGATGAAAAACCGATTCGCTGGCGGAAGTTCGATAGCGGAGGTTCGCAGACAATTTCAGCCGAAACTGCTGGTGACCCATCGTTGCCCGGCGGAGGTTTCAACGAAATCCAGGGTGCGCTGGGGAGGTGGAATTCGGTGTCGTCGACCAGTATAAGTGTTGGGTATGGGGGGGCCAGTGCCTCCCCACCCTCGTCGTGTTCCGAGAACACCGACGTTACCCTGAACGCCGTGATTTTTGATGACCCGTGTGACGAGCTGCCGGACCTCAGCGGTTGTTCAGGTGTTTTGGCCCATGGTGGGCCTTCGTTCTACACGTCGCTGTATTCATTCGACGGTCAGCTTTGGCATGAAGCGGTTCAGTGGTTTGTGGTGGTTAATAACGGCACTGGTGGTTGCTTGTCGTCTACAGATTACGAGTTGATGTTGACGCATGAACTCGGACATGGCCTCGGGTTCGGTCACGTGGCCGATTCGGAAGCGTTGATGTACGAATTTTGTTGCAACGCTCACAATCCGCTCGACTCAACCTGTGCCGAATACCTCTACCCTGTTGCGGCGCCGACGCCGACCCCGACCAGAACTGCGACGCCGGGAGGCGTAACGCCGACGCCGACGCTGCACCCGAGCGTTACTCCAAGCTTTACGCCGACGAGGACCCCGACGCGAACGCCGACCCGGACGCCGACACGAACCGCCACCCCTGGATCCCCGAATCCGACCGCGACCCCGAGCGGTGGACAGGCGACGCAGGTGACGGTGCCCGTTGTCGTGCACGACGATGGTGCGGGCGGTACCGCGTGGCGGTCCGATGTCGTGGTGACGAACCAGAACTCAAAGATCCAACAGCTCAGGTTGACCTACACCAGCGAGAGCAAGGCGAGCTTCAGTGTGGTTCGGACGTTGCCGAGTTTTGCCTCCCTGCTTCTCGAGGATCTCGTGGTGTCGTTGTTTGGGGCCGGTGACGGCAAGGGGCCGCTCGACGTCGAGGTTCTGACCCAGGGGACGATGCCACCGGTGGTGGTGTCGCGGGCGTACTCGGAGAACGCTTTCGGCAATCTCGGATCCGGTCTTCCGGCGGATGTTCAACCGTCGATGGAAACGGTTGCCATGCCGGGGCTTTTCCACGACGGCGATTTCCGCTCGAACATCGCGGTGACGGCGGCCGAAACGGACGTCTGGGCGACGTTCGATCTTTATCGGGGTCTGGACGGGTTGGTCGCCGGGAGTGTGCAGCGGAAGATCGACGCCGGAGCACAGAAACAATGGTCGGTCCAGCAGCTCTTCCCCGGCCAGGCGGACGACGGCGTGCCGATGACGGTGCGGGTATCGCTGTCGCAGCCAGGCATCACGTTCGCCTCCCTGGTCGACAACGCTTCCACCGATTCGGCGGTCTTTCTCGGCAAGGAACCAGCCTCCACCTGGGTGGTGCCGGTGGTGGCCCACCTCCCTGGTGCCGAGGACACCTTCTGGAGCTCATCGGTGGCGATCTGGAACTCCAAGGGGTCGAACACGGTGCTCGATCTTGAATACCTGCCGGAGAAGACCGATAACTCCGGGGGCGGCATTCTCGGGCCGCTGGTCTTTCTGGGCCCCTACGCGACCACGAACCTCGACGACGTCCTGTTCAACGATTTCGGGATCGACAACGGCAAGGGCGTTCTGGTGGTGGAGAGCAGCCAGCCGATCACCGTGACGTCGCGGGTCTTTACCGACGGTCCCCAGGGTGGATCATCGGGCAACGGGGTACGGACGGTTCCGATCGCGGCCATGCAGACCGGTACGTCGGTGTTGCCGGGCGTGCGGATGTTGGATGGCTTCAGGACCAACGTCGGCTTCGTGACCGGCGATCAGGGCACGACCTTTGACTGCACCCTTTACGATGCAGATGGTACGGTGCGCGCCCAGGGCACGGTGACCGTGCCTGCGCGTTCGCTCAAACAGCGTTCGGTGGAACAGATCTTCGGCAGCAGCGGGTACCAGATCCCCGACCCGGTCGGCATGATCACGGTGGAGAGTTCGGTGGAATTCCTGACCTACCTGACCGTGATCGACGGCACCTCGCAGGACCCGGTCTTCGTGATGCCGCAGTGAGGGGTGGGCTAAGAAGGCCCACCTTACATGCCCGCTCGGATTCAATGCTCGACGTAGGGTGGGCCTTGGCCCACCTTCAGGGACGGGCAGGGGAGCAGGGGAGCAGGGGAGCAGGGGAGCAGG
>JASJGQ010000195.1:0-5573 GCA_033791425.1 Acidobacteriota bacterium | reverse complement strand
AGTTTGGCCATGGCGATGCGTGAAGGCGCCACCCAGAGATTCTCCTGGGACCCGGGGAGAATCACTTCGTCGAGACGGGATGTGGCAAGCAGGACGTCGTACATGTGTCCATTGATCTCTTCCAATTCGACATTGGACATGGTCGAGTTGGCCTGGGGGTCGAGGTCGATCAACAGTGTTTTCAGACCCTTTTGAGCGAGACCTGCTGCCAGGTTGATGGCGGTGGTGGTCTTGCCCACACCACCTTTTTGATTCGTGATGGCGATCCTCATGAATTCTCCGGGTTCCGCAGGGACTGCGACGGTGCTGAGCCCACTATAGGGGCGCTCGGTTTCGGGTGTCAACGGCTTGGTGGTGGGACCCGGCAATTGACTGTTTCTTCACGGATGTTTCCATCTCGAGGCACGCCGGGGCCGGGAAACGAGAGGTCACATCTCGTACTCACCCATGTCTTCGGGGCGCATCTGTTCCAACAACTCGCGAATTGTCTCTTCCACCGTGGAGGCATTCATCACACCATGTTCGAGCACCGCAGGGTCGACCAGCACATCGACTTTGGTTCTGAGGGCAATGGCGATGGCATCGGACGGGCGTGAATCCACGGTGTGAACCGTGGCACCGGCATCTCGAAATTGGATTGACGCCTTGAAAATGCTGTCCTCAAGGGTGTGGATGAAAATGTGATCGACGGCGCAACCGGTGGTCTGGAGGAGACTCCGAATGAGATCGTGCGTCATGGGCCGCGGCGCAGCGACCCCCTCGAGTTCGAGAGCGATGGAATTGGCCTCGCAGACCCCGATCCAAATCGGCAACAGAAGGTCCCCGTCGGGGTTTTCGAGCACCACGACCGGGGTGTTGGAGGTTGGATCCATCACCAGGCCACGAATCGTCATTTTGACGGCGGACTGGACATCTCGGGGTTCGTTCATCTCCCCAATCTGTCGGTGCCGCGCACCGATGTCAAGCGGCGCCGCCGACCGTGCTGAGGACCGGCAAAGTGAGTGACCCTTTGCTAGCCTCGCCGGAAAGCGAGTGTGATCCGGCGCGAATGATCTCGACGTCGACGATATCGCCGACGACCTCGCGCCCGGTCTTGGGAAAGTTGACGACCCGATTGTCCTCTCCCCTGCCCTGCCAGTGCAGCGGGTCCCGTCGGCTATCGCCGTCGATCAGCACGGGGATGACGTGTCCCACCAGCTGTTCGTTGAGCTCGCGGGAGATACCCTCGGTGAGTTCGAAAAGCCGGTGCAGGCGGCCTTTCTTGACCTCTTCGCCGATCTGAAGCTCGTAACGAGCGGCCGGTGTCTGCGGCCGCGGCGAATAGGCAAAGGCGAAGACCTGTCCGAATCGCACCTTGTTGAGCACCGACAGGGACTGGTCGAAGTCTTCATCGGTCTCGCCGGGAAAACCCACGATCACATCGGTCGAAAGGTTGATGTCGGGCACCGCTCCTCGAATCCGTTCGACGAGCTCCAGGAATTCACCCCGTGTATAACGACGGTGCATGCGTTTGAGGACCTCATCGGAGCCCGATTGGAACGGCAGATGGAGGTACCGCGAGACTTTGGGGCTGGCGGCGAGGACATCAATCGTGCGCTGATTGAAGTGGCGTGGGTGTGACGTGATGTATCGAACCCGCTGCAGCGGCTCAATCGCGGCAACCGCCTCGAGGAGCGCCGCGAAATCCGCACCGGTCTCAGGGCACTGGTAGGAATTGATGGTCTGTCCGAGGAGCTCGACCTCCTTGAGGCCGGAGGCGGCGAGGGCCCTCACTTCACCGAGCACATCCGCTATCGGCCGGCTGAGCTCGCGACCGCGGGTGTAGGGAACGACGCAGAACGTGCAGAACTCGTTACAGCCTTCCACGACCGTCACCATGCCCCGGGTCGAGCTCTTGCGAAAGATCGTCTGAAAGTTGTGATCGCGTTCGGCGTCAAAGCCGGTCAAGACAGGACGGTTGCCTTGTGAAACCGCCCGCGCCGCCTCCCCCACTCTCGCGATCTCACCCGGACCGAGCACGAATCCTACGGCCGGCGAGCGCTTCAGTAGGGACGCTCCCTCCTGCTGCGCGACGCAACCGCAGACCCCGATGACTGGCGCTGGATTGAGTTTCTCCAGCCTTCCAATGCGGCTGACGATCTTCTGCACGGGGCGTTCCCGAACCGAACAGGTGTTCAGGATCACCAGATCCGCGGTCTCGGCTTCGGCTGCGGCCGCCATGCCGTCTTCACGCAACTGCCCTTCGATCAGCTCGCTGTCGTGCTGATTCATCTGACAGCCCCAGGTCTCAATGAAATAGGTTCTCATTCGCAAATTCCAACCATCGCCGTGAGTGTAACCTCATGCAACGTGCGCGGCAAGTCCGTGGTGTCGACCTGTCCGAGAAGCCGGGTCAGTAGACAACGATGCCCGGAGTGGGGGTCGGCGGATACGGTGTTGGCACCGAGATGCCCCTGAACCAACCCGGTTCCGCACCATCCCTGCGGGCGTCGGTCTTGATCTGGCTCAATTTCGCCTCGGCGGCCACCAGATCTTGCTCCAGCTTCGAACGCCGCTTGGTCGCGGCATCAAGCTTTGGCTTGATAACGCCATCGCGATACATCGGATCGTCCCACGCATAAAAATCCCGCCACAGACCGGGGATTTCGCCGTCGAGCACCATGATCTGATAGCGGATTGAGCTCACCAGTTCAATTTGGCTTTTGTACTGACCCTGCCAATATCGACGCCGTTCGTCGGTGTGCTGAGGGTCGCTTGGTGGAATCACCTCGACCTTGAGGGGGTCGCGCACCGGACGGCGGTTCGGCGTGGCGGTCTCGGAGGAGCCGGTGACCGATCCCTTTTCCGCATACTCGGAAAGGTTTTCGTTGGTGATGACGATGGTCTTGCCCTTTTCGCCCCCTTTGAGCTCCGTGTCTTTCGCCATCTCGTTGAGGGAGGTGCCGCCCGCTGGGCGTGGCGTCTTCGTAGGAGTGGGCGTCGGTGGGTCCGCGGCCTGCGCCAACATCCCGATACTCAAAACGAGAGCGGCCGTTCTCACGACCTGAAACGACAATCGACTATGTGAACTCATTTCGGCTCCCTCGGCCCGGTGGCCACAACCAGTATGACGCTTTTATGGCGCACTGGTTCCCTCTCTCCCATATCGGTCTTCGAGACGCACGACATCGTCGAGATGATTGGTCGAGACCTCGAGGAGGCGACAATCCGTGACGGCGACCATGCGGTGGAGCTCGCCGGGCGCAACGTGAAAGACATCCCCCGCAATCATCCGAATCGGTTCCAGGGTGTCGACATCCGGTCCTGTGACCATGTCCAATTCGCCGTCGAGGACGCGCAGGGTCTCGTCTTTCACCTCGTGGTATTGGAGGCTCAGAGCTTGCCCGGCACGGATGGCCAGGATCTTGCCGACGTAGTTCTCGGTTTCGGCGAAGATCTCTTCGTGGCCCCATGGTTTGTCGATCATCCGTGCTGCGTGTATGCCCATTGGATCCCCTATACGTGAATCTTGGTCTTGGCGAGAAGAAAGGCAAGCCGCTCGAGCAGGTACTCCTCGACTTCTCTGGCGGTTACGAGTTTGAGGGCTTGCCGGGCGATCTGGGACGCCTCGCGATAGGAGAGTTGCCGTATCAGAGCCCGAACCACCGGGATGGCGTGCGGATTCATACTGAACTTTTCGAGCCCGAGACCCACCAGCACCGGAACCATCAGCGGGTCGGCCGCCATCTCGCCGCACATCGACACGTCAACCCCCTCGAGCTGGCCCGCAGAAATTACTCCGGAAATGAGACGAAGCACGCCAGGATGGGCTGGTTTATAGAGATCGGCCACCAGGTTGTTGGAACGGTCGACGGCCAGCGAATACTGGATAAGGTCGTTGGTCCCAATCGACATGAAATCCACATCGTTGGCGAGATCGCGGGCCATCACTGCCGCCGAAGGGACTTCGATCATGGCCCCCAATGGGACGTTTCTGTGCACTGGGAACTGCTTTTCCTCGAGGTCGGCGTTGATCTCGCGAACCAGCAGTCTGGCGATCCGGAATTCCTCGATCCCGCTGATGAGAGGGAAAAGAATCCGAACCCTACCCAGGGGAAATTCCCCCGCCACCTGGAGGATCGCCCGCAACTGGGTGCGAAAAAACTCGGGCCGCGAAAAACACAGGCGAATCCCGCGCAACCCCAATACCGGGTTGGCCTCGGTATCGCCACCGATGATCTCCCGCGCGAGCTTTCTCCCGCCGAGATCGAAGGTGCGGATGGTGACTGGAGAGGGCCCCATCTTCGAAACCATTTCGCGATAGGTCTCGAGATGATCCTCGACCGAAGGCAGGGCCGGGCTCATCTTCATATAGAGAAATTCGGATCGGTAGAGGCCAACGCCCGAGACGTTCCAGTGCAGAGCCTGGTCGACTTCCGCCGGGAGCTCGATGTTGGCGTGCAGTTCGATGGCACGGCCGTCACGGGTCACCGTGGAAAGGCCGCGCATCTGCTGGAGACCGGTCTGGTGTTCTTCGTATTCCCGTTGCCGCGATTCATATTCGCTGAGTTCGGCCGGGTTGGGATCAAGTACAATCTTGCCCTCGAATGCGTCGAGGGCGATCCGCCGGGACTGCTTGGCCGCCTCGCAGAGGCCTCGCGCTCCAACGATGACCGGTATGCCAAGGGCTCGCGCAATGATCGTCGTGTGGGAGGTCGGTCCACCCATTTCCAACGCGAACCCCAACATCTTATCCAGGGGAAGCTGCACGGCAGTTGAGGGCGGAAGATCGTCGGCAACCAGTATCACCGGATGCTCGAGTTTTTCGAGCTGGACGAGATCGGGGCCGTGGAGTTCGTTGTGGATCTGGGTCGCCACATCGAGAACATCGAGTTTCCGATCCGCGAGGTATTCGTCTGGGAGGGCTTCAAAACGGGAGATCAGGGGCTTCAGAACCTGATCGATGGCCCACCCGGCGTTGACTTCCTGGTCCCGTATCATTTGCTCCACGGGCACGGTGAAGGATGGATCGGACGCTATCAATTGATGGGCCTCGAATATCGCTGCGTACTCATCGCCCATCTGTTCTGCGGCCCGATCGCGATTATCCTTGATGTGTTCGATCGTCGCCGCAACAGCAGTTCGAAACCTCTCCACCTCCGCCTCAACCATATCGGTCGGGATCGTGATGCGCAGCGTCGATATCGGTCGCGTCTCGTGCACCACCGGTTCGCCGATGGCGATACCCGGGCTCACCCCGAGGCCGCTGAGAGCCTGGCTCACTGCCCTTCTCCAAATTTGTCGGCAAAGAGCGCTGCGATGGCGTCAACGGCCGCCTGCTCGTCGGCGCCTTCCGCACGGACAACGAGTGGGGTCCCTTTTGTAGCGGCCAGCGTCAGGATTCCCAGGATTGATTTGGCGTTGACTTCCTCGTGTTCCGTGCCAATGAATATCTCGGACGTGAACGCGCTCGCCGTATGAACCAGCTTTGCCGCCGCCCGGGCGTGGAGCCCGAGCTTGTTCGTTATCATCACCTGCTCCCGTGTCATTTCAATGCAACTCCTGCCGTGGTGGCGGTCGCAGCGGGGGTCTTC
>JASJGQ010000194.1:0-7432 GCA_033791425.1 Acidobacteriota bacterium | reverse complement strand
CTGCGGCCGTGGCCGCGGAGGTCGAACCGCAGGACCCGCAGCCCCGCCTCCAGCAGGAACGGCACGACGGGGTCCCACAGCCGACGGTCCAGGGTATGGCCGTGGATCAGCAGCACCGGCGGTCCTGAGCCTTCATCCTGGTAATAGAGGGTCACATCACCACTTACAACCTCAGGCATCAGCACTCCTTTACAGTAGGGGATTGTATCGCCTCTCGAGAGCAGAAGGGCAGAGGGGCAGAGGGGCAGAGGAGAAAGGGAGAAAGGGGGACTGCCTACCTTCGTGCGGCGGAGGTGCCATTTTCAATATTGTTGGACACATCAACATCCCCGTCGGCAAGGTGTCTCGAGCCAACAATGTTGAAGGTGGCTCCTCACGGGAAACGCGCACTGAAAACCGGGTTCGCTCGAACGCTCGAAACCGTCGCACCTGCGCGTCTCTGTTCTCTAAAGTGAAGGCGTCTCTCCCAAGAAATTTCTCCACTCGCTACGCTCGGTCGAAATGACAGTTGGGGGAAACGTCACCGGAGCGAATCCCTGCGGCGGGTGGGCGCTTGAATCGAGATCTGAAACCCGGTTTCAATTGAACCTTCCCAAAGGCCAGCCATTGAAATGAGGTAAACTCTCCGACCGTTGTCTGTTTGACAACGGCACACCCGGAGGTTTTTCCATGGCGCTCACCCAGCAACAGGTCCTCGAGACACTGAATGACATCACCGCCCCCGGCGCTGCGACCGGCCTTGTGGAGGCCGGAGCCATCCGCAACCTCGAGATCGAGGGCACTACAGTCAAGGTTGTCCTCGCCGTCAATGCTCCCCAGCCCTCGACCGCCGGTGAGGTTCGCGCCACGGTCGAGGCCGCGCTCGACCGCCTCGATGGGGCCGACACGGTCGAGGTCACGGTGCACCCCCTGTTGGCCACCATGGACTCGCGCCAGCCCGCCCCAGAGGCCCCGCCCACCTGGGCGGACAAGATCCCCGGCGTGCGCCACGTCATCGCCGTGGCTTCCGGCAAGGGCGGCGTCGGCAAGAGTACCGTCTCGGCCAACCTCGCCACGGCCCTCGCCGGTCTCGGCCACGATGTCGGCCTTCTCGACGGCGACATCTATGGCCCGTCGCAACAGCTCATGATGGGCACCACCGGTGAGCCCACGGGCGACCCCGAAGGAAAGATAATCCCAGCGAACTCGCCGCAGGGCGTCAAGGTGATGTCCTTCGGCTTCCTGGTCGATCCCGACCAGCCGGTGATCTGGCGCGGCCCGATGCTGCAAAAGGCGCTCGAACAGTTTGTCGGCGATGTCGCCTGGGGCGATCTCGACTTTCTGATCATCGATCTTCCGCCCGGCACCGGTGACGTCGCCCTCACCCTGTGTCAGAACGTTCCAATGGCCGGGGCGGTCATCGTCACGAATCCCCAGGACGTGGCCCTGATCGACGCCCGCAAGAGCCTGTTGATGTTCCGCAAACTCGACGTCCCGGTGCTCGGCATCGTCGAAAACATGAGCGGTTTCCAGTGCCCCGAGTGCGGACACCTCGAGCACGTCTTTGGTTCCGGCGGCGGGCAAAAAACGTCCGAGGATCTCGAAGTCCCGCTGCTCGGTTCGATTCCTCTCGACCCCGCCATCGTCACCGGCGGCGACGGCGGCCGGCCGATCGTGGTCGACCGACCCGACTCACCCGCCGGCCTTGCATTTGCTGAACTCGCCCGCGCGCTGTCAGAGACCGTGGATACGGAGGCCTGACCGCGAAGGCTCGAATAGCCTACGAGCCTTCGTTGAAGCTCACCACCGCCGTTGTGTTCTCTCCGGCCTCGCGGCTGATGATGACCACGACGGAGCGCTGCTCCGCCTCGTGGCTGCCGTTCACCATGCCGCCTTGGGTGTCGTCCTGGGAATAGGTGTTGACGCTTACGGTGTAACCGGCCCCATCAAGTTCCGACCTGTAGAACTCAAGAACATCGGCTACAGGATCCGCGGTACCGATTTCGAACCCGCCCGAAACGGTGGTTTCGGTGCGCATCGAGTGGCGGCTCGAGGGCTCGGTCCCCGGATACATCGGCACCCACGACGGCACGTCCTTGTCCGTGGGTTTGCCGGTGGCAAAGACGACTGCGCCCTCCTCGTTGGTGATGGTCATCGAACCACTCTCCTCGAGTTCGGAGGCATCAACCGTCACCTCGCCCTCGTCGGTGGTAAAGCTGAGCTTGCCATCCTCGATGTCTTCGAAGTTGACGGTGATCTCCTCACCGGTGTTTTTGTTGCGGACGGTGATCGTGCCGGCCTCCTCGTCGGTCGAGACCTCCTCAAGCTCCGGGTTGAGCTTGACGATCATGCGCGCCGTCGCCATCGCCGGGTTGTCTTCGAAATCGGCGGCCACGTCCTTGACCTTGTTGGCGACAAAGAAGCCCGCTGCCATGACCACGACCAGGACCACAATCAAGAGCCCGCCGCACCCAATGCCGACCCATGCCCAGATCGGGAGACCTTTTTTCGCCGGAGCCTGCTCGCCGTTACTCATCGTGACCTCCAGTGCCATTTGCTTTCGTTGATGGTGATCAGGATACCACCGCACGGGCAGGGGGGCAGGGGAGATTCTGCTCCATATCATGTACCAAATCAAAAGAATGAGATTCGACCGAGCGTAGCGAGTGGAGAAATCTCCTGCAGGGAAGCCTTTGCTGGGATTCGCTCCGGTGACGTGCCTCCGGAGTCGGCATCCCGATTCTGAGCGCGGTATTGCCCGTGATTGCCCCCTTTGAGGATTATGCGGCCGAAACACCCGCTCGTGTCGAGGCAGTGTGATCGCAAAATCTTCAAAGACGGCACGTCCGGTGGACGAGCCAGCGAGACCGTTTCCATGAGTTCGAGTGAACCCGTCTTTGAGTACGCGCTTCCCGGGAGGAGCCACCCTATGCATTGTTTGCCCGTGACGTCGTCCCGACGGAGTCGGTGAGGTGTCAAACAATGCAAAGAATGGCACCTCCGCCGCACGATGGTCGGCAGTTTCCCTTTCTCCCTTTCTCCCCTTCCCGCCGGCCTTCTCTGGCACCGAGGGCCTTTCCGGGATAGGATGCCGTCAATGGACGCCCCCGGGAGACCCAGTGGATCTTGAGATCATCGGGATCGTCCTGTGCCTGTTCGGTTCGGGCTTTTTCTCCGCGTCCGAAACCGCGCTGTCGTCGTTGCCCATCACCAGGCTCGAGTCGCTCCGGGTCTCCAGCGGCAGGCTCACCCGCGCCGGGCTCACGCGGTGGGCCACCGATCCCCAGAACTTCCTGATCACGATCCTCGTCGGCAACAACCTGGTCAATGTGTTGGCCTCGGCCCTGGCGACCTCCATCGCCTACCGCCTGTCCGAGCAGGGCGGTCTCGCAGCCGTGGTTGGGCTGATGACCCTCGGCATCCTCATCTTCGGCGAGATCACACCCAAGACTCTTGCCCAGCGGCACGCCGAGTGGATCTCCCGCAAGGTGGCCCCGATCCTCTACGTCCTCGATTTTGTTCTGACGCCCATCAACCTCGTCCTGGGGCTGCTCGCTCGTCTGCTCTCCCGAGGTGAAGGCCCGGAGCTCCCGGTGACCGAAGAGGACCTCGTGTTCATGCTCCGTCTCGCCCACCGCCACGCCCACCTGCCGCGGGATTCGAGACTGATGATCGAATCGGTCCTGCGCTATCAACGGGCGGTCGCGCGCGAGGTCATGGTGCCCCGCCCCATGGTGGCAACGGTCGATATCTCGTGGGACCTGGGAGCGCTGCAACAGGCGATCATCGACACCCCCCACAGCCGATTTCCGGTCGTCAAGGGCTCACCTGACGACATCGTCGGCGTCCTCCACGCCAAACACCTCCTGCGTCTGCTCCCCGGCGACGCCTGGTCCCAACTCGTGGTGACACCACTTTTCATCCCCGAGAGCCGCTCATTGCCCGATCTGATGCAAGACTTTCGTCAGTCGGGTCAGCACGTGGCGCTGGTGCTCGACGAATTCGGCGGCCTCTCCGGCCTCGTAACTCTGGAAGACCTTCTCGAGCTTGTCGTGGGCGAGATCGATGACGAATTCGACGTCAAGCACGAAAGCGCGGTCGAGGAGGTGGAGGGTGGCTGGCGGGTCGCCGGCTTCCTCTCGCTGCGCAGGTTGGAGTCCGCCCTCCACCGCAATATCGCCCAGCCCCAGGACATCGATTCGGTGGGTGGCCTGGTCAACCACCTGATCGAGGGCGACGCGGAGCCCGGGTCGACCGTCACCTGGCACGACCTCCAGTTCGAAGTCGAGGCCGTCACCGACGGACGGGCCGACCGGGTGGTGGTGACAAAGGCCCCAGAAGAAGTCGACACACCAAGGTAGGAATCCACGGTCAGGTGGCCTGGTGATCTGATCGAGCTCTCAGTATTTCTCGGCGTTAAGACCCGGTTCGATGGTCATTGTGGGACTTCCAACGGTTGAACGCGACCAAAGAACGCCCGCACCTCGCGGATCCGGTCACCGACCCGAATCTGAGTCAGCACCTCGCGGCCCGCCACCACTTCACCGATGTTGGTGTAGTGTCCGGTCAGGTGATCGGCGGGCGTCAGCGTGATAAAGAACTGGCAGCCGCCGGTCTGCGGGCCCGACGTGGCGATGCCGACCCGCCACGAGTCGAAGGGAACGAGTGACGGCTCGTCGGGGAGAACAAACGCCGGGCCGCCCCAGCCGTCGCCCCTGGGGTCGCCGCCCTGGACGACGAAGTTGGGCACCACACGGTGGAAGTCGAGACCGTCGTAGAAACCGTCCGCCGCGAGGTCCCAGATCTCACGCGAGGTCAGGGGCGTGGCCGCAAGGTCGAGCTTGATGCGGAAGGTCCCACGATCGGTGACGACATCGAGCAACCGATCCTCTGCCGCCCAGGTCACCAGATCCTGATACCAGCGCGCGCCGTGGCGGGGCTCGCGCTGCGGGAAGGAGACGCTCTCGCCGAGCCCGCGGGCGCCGTTGACCACCATCGCGATTGCGGCGGGGTCCGAATCCTCGAGACCGATCTTGAGGATCGCCTGCCGTTTCTCACCGGGTTCGCTGGCGGCCATCGCCGCCACCAGCGCCTCGACCCTGGCGTCTGGCACGGAGTCGCGGCGCCAGGCTGTGTGGAGGGCGATGAGTCGCTCGACGTCGGGCGCTGCGTCGGCCTCCCGCAAGAGCGACAAGGTCTGGGCGCGGACAGCCGGATCGGGGTCGGTCGCCACAAGGGTGAGAAGCCGCTTGCTCATCGCCGCCGCCTGATCGGTCTCGAGGCTCGAAAGCCACGCCAGTCTCACCCCCGCATCGGGGTCTGCCGCCGCTCGCGCCTCCGCCTCCGGACCGAGCTCCACCGCCACCCCCGCCGCCGCGCGGCGCTGCCAGGTCGGGCTCGATGGGGACGCCCATTTGCAGGCGATCTGCGTGGCTACTTTTTCATGCCTCGCGGCGAGTACTACCAGCGCCTGTGTGGCCAGCCAGGGGTCCCCGGCATCAATGAAGGCTGTAAGCTCGGCGGTCGAGCCGATGGTGGTTTGCGCCGCGGCCGCCGCCAGAGCGCTCCATGCGAGCTGTGGGTGAGGTGAGCCAAAGAAGGAGGCGGTCTTGCGGCCTACGGTCGCCGGCACGGCAACCGGGCCCGTGGAGGCGAAAACACTACACGCCGCCGCCTGGACCCGCCAGTCGGGGTCGTCCAGCGCCGCCATCACGACCTTGAGATCTTCCACCCCCAACTCACCGCGGGCGAATCCCCTCATCACCGTCGCCCGGATCACGGGCTCATCGTCAGTCGCGAGCTTCCGCTGGTCGGCACGCGCGGAAGGATTGCCGGTCCGCGAGAGCGAGTAGGCAGCGGCACGCCGGATGTAGGGGCTCGAGTGACCGGTAAAGCGGGCGACGTAGGGCAGCCACGGCGAACGCTCGAGTCGCCACATATTGGCGAGCGCGGTTTCGATGACACCGATATTGTTCTCGGTCGCCAACCCCACCGTCAGCGGCTCCCACCCGGCGTTCCCTGCGTGGCACAGGGCCCACGCCGCAGCCAGTCTGACCTCAGGCGAACCGTCGCCCATGCCCTGGACCGCGAGATGGAGGCCGACGGGCCCGAGTCGGCCCGCAGCCAGCATGACCTGTTGGCGAACGGCAGGTTCGGAATCGGCCAGGTAGTTGCTGAGGATCGCCCGATGAGCTGGATCGCTGGTGGATGCCAGGACCTGCACGACCCGCTCCCTGACCGGCGGAGAGGGCTCTTCGAGCATCATCACCGCGATGGGGAGATCGACTCCCCATTGGTCGAGAGCGGTCGAGAGGTGGGCCATCTGCCCGTCTGGAACGGCCGAACCCTGCGCCGATGCGACGGCACTTGACAGCAACAACACAAAAGAGAGTCCCAAGCGGGCCATTTACGCCCCGTAGAGCAGCCGATCCCCGAGGACCGGCGGCAGACCTGCCGCCAGAATGCGGCGGCGCGCCACCGACGCGCGATAGCTGACGCGGTAGAAATAGATTCGACGTTGGTCAGTGTCGAGAATGGCGTATGCGCCGCGGGGGTCGCGGTCGCGTGGCTGGCCCACCGATCCCGGGTTGATCAGGTATCGGCTCTCAGGCTCGAGGTCCAGCACCAGCCGGCGGCCGGTGACCAGCCGCACCTTGAGGGTCTGGCTGCCGTTGTGCTCCTTCAGGACAAACAACGACGGCACATGGGTGTGGCCAAAGAAAACCAGGTGGTGGTCGAGACCGCCAAAAGCGAGTTGGGCATCGTAGGCCGAAAAAATGTAAGCGTCTTCGTCGATGCTCGATCCGTGGCAAATGGCGAGCTGATCGCTGAGCTCCAGCGGGCCTTCCGGCAGGGTTCGTAGGAACTCGAGGTTGCGGTCGTCGAGATGTTCGAGCGTCCACATGGCGGCCTGCCGAGCGTACCGATTGAAGTACTCGGCGCTGTCGATACCGCAACACACGCGGTCGTGATTGCCGCGTACGGCGTACAAATTCGTCCCCAGTGACCGCATCCAATCGAGGACGCGGTTGGGCGAGGCGCCATAACCGACCGCATCACCCAGAAAGATCACGCGGTCAAATCGTTTGCGTCGCACATGGGCGCGAATCGCCTGCAGTGCCTCCCAATTGGCATGGACGTCACTCAGAATCAGGTACCGCACGGCATCCCCTGGACGGCGTCAGCGACGGTCTCCACGATTTCATCCGGAGTCTCATCACCGTTGAGGGCGAACGACAACGTCGCACAGCGGTAGTGTGGCAGGCGCTCCTCAAGGAGATTGCGCGCTTGTCCCGCGCTCTGGTAGACAGGTCGATCTTTGTTGTCGCATTCGAGGCGTCGTTGCAGCACATCCCAGGGCAGCTCTAGAAAGACTGAGATGCCCCCGCTCTCTTCGATGATCCTCCGGTTGCCATCCGTCGAGAACGCCCCGCCTCCGGTGGCCACAACCAGT
>JASJGQ010000193.1:0-11827 GCA_033791425.1 Acidobacteriota bacterium | reverse complement strand
TCCCCTGCGACATCCAGATCGAGATCTTGCATTAGACGGAGATTTTCGTTGAACTGATCGCAGATACTGAAGATGGGAATATCGTAGATCGACACCTCATTTTTGCGAATGAGATGCAATAGCAAATCTAGGGGACCGCTGAACACCGTCAACTCGACCGGTGGGCTGTGAAGTTCTTCGGCTGGCATCGTCATCGGGCGGGAGTATACAGGCTCTCCCCTTCCTCTGGAATACGCCAGGCTTTTTGCCCCGGTGACGCAATGTTAAACTCCCCGCGCAGAATGCCAGGAGGCCTGATGGAGCATTGGGACGGACAGATGGATCTCTTCGACGCCAACCCACAAAGGGAGGTGTCGCGGGATCAAAAAATCGTGGTGTTCGACCTCGAGACCCAAAAGTCGTTTGCCGAGGTTGGTGGACGCAGCCAGATGCATAAGCTCGGCGTGTCGATCGGTGTCGCCTATCGTTACGACCGTGACGAGTTCCTGGTGGTCACCGAGGACGACATCGGTCAACTGATCGATCTGCTGCTCGAGGCCGAACTGGTCGTCGGCTACAACATTCGTGGTTTCGACTACGAAGTGCTCAGGGCCTATACCGACCACGACCTCCAGAAACTCCCGACCTTCGATCTCATGTACGACCTCGAGGAGCGACTGGGCTTCCGCCCGAAACTCGACAGCGTGGCCTCCCCTACCCTGGGCATCGGCAAGAGCGCCGACGGTCTTCAGGCCCTCGAGTGGTGGCGCCTCGGCGAGGTCGACAAGATCGCCGAATACTGTCGCGAGGATGTTCGGGTCACACGAGACCTCTACGATTTTGGCAAACGCCACCGCTGGGTCCATGTCGATCGATTCGGCGGAAAACCTCGCAAGGTCGAAGTCGATTGGTAAGCTTTTTCTGAGATTATTCTTTAATTTCTATTATTTTCTTGCGACAGATAAGAACGAGCTGTTCTCGTTCTGGAATTCCGATGCTTTTGTAGATCGGCGACGGTGCTGCCGGGACGGAGCCCAGCGCCACCAGCGCCGACCGGAACTCCCGCAGCGCCCGCTCCGATCTCCCATCCGCCTCGAGAGCCACAGCGAGCAGAAACCGGATTTCGGGAGCGCCGGGGTCCAGATATAGGGCCCCGCGATACGCCAGAACGGCGGCCCCATAGTCGGTCACCCTTGAAGCAGCGAATCCCACCAGGGCATGGACGACCGGATTTTCAGGAAACTCGTGCCGCAACGTCAATGCGATCCCGCGGGCACCTTCGAAATCGGCCTTCCCCAGCGCTTCCAACAACCGCCGGATCCGTTCATCGGGCGCGTGCCGATCCACTCCCGCGCTGGCAGAACTCGGCGGGAGCGCACGATGTGACCCATCACGAGGCACGGCAGCACTCGTCTCGCCAACCGGACCTGCGACGCTGCTCCCGGCCGGCAGATCGGAGACCGGAGGCGGCCACTGGTAGCAGAAACAGGAACCGAGATCACGCGGCCGCAGGGTCGCTTCGAGGGACAAAAGACTTTCGCTGGGTCCGAGAAACAACACGCCGTCCGCCGCCAACGACAGCTCGACGGTTTTCACCACCCGTCGCTGCAGCTCCGGTCTGAAGTAGATCAACACGTTGCGCAGGAGAACCAGATCGAACGGACCCGCCGCCACAACGGCTTCCCGATCAACCAGGTTCAATCTCCGGTGCGCGATCCGACTCAGCAGACGCGGATCCACTTCGTAACGATCACCGCGTTTGACAAACTGGGACGCCAGGACCTCCGGCGGAACCGCGGCCACCGCCCTCTCGCCATACCGTCCGAGCCGCGCCTCATCCAGCGCCTGGTCATCCACATCGGTCGCGAGAATGGACCAGTCCCAACTCTTTACGACCGGGTGCGAGGCGAGGACGATGGCGAGCGTGATGGCCTCTTCGCCCCGCGCACAACCCGCACACCAGATATTCAGCCGGCGATCGGGTCGGATGGCCGCGAACTCATCGAGGATGATGGAGCCCAGTGCATCGATCTGAGCCCGGCCCCGGAACAGGTAGGACTCCTTGATAGTGATCCGTGCGAGCAAATGACGCCACTCAGGAGAGTCCGGTTTCACCGACAGAAGATCCATATACTGCTCGATACCGTCCAGTTTCAAGGAAGCGATCTGTTCATTGGCGATAGCGGTCAATTGACCGTAGCTGCGGGGAGGAACCACAAAACCACTCGCGTCCTCGATCATTCTGGCGAGCTCTGCGACCGAGGTCGTCATCGCCTCGCCCCGGCCGCGAGTGTCAACAGGCGCCCGATCTGCGCCGGCGTCAGAGTAAAGGTGGCCGCTCCTAGCTCGATGGCCGAGCGTGGCATTCCGAAGACCGCGCAACTCACTTCATCCTGTGCCAACGTCAAGACCTGTGCACGGCGCAACTCCAACAAGCCCCGAGCGCCGTCGGACCCCATCCCCGTGAGCTGGATCGCGGCCACCGTTTGCGGCGCGTGCTGCAACAGGCTGCGAAAGAGGGAGTCCACCGCCGGAGTATGACCGTTCACCGCGGGTGATCGCCGATCCAGACACAGCCTTCCATCCGGCGACAAAAGCATATGACCTCCGGCTGGGGCGAATCGCACCTGGCCCGCTGAAAGAATCTCTCCGTCTCGTGCAACGGCGACATCGAGCCCGCTCTCCACCGCCAACCACTCCGCCAGTGCCGATTCGAATCCGGCGGCGATGTGTTGGACAACCGCGACCCCGATCTCGGTGTCCGCCTCGAGAGCCCGCAGCAGCTCACACAGTGCGCCGGGGCCCCCTGTCGAGGCCCCGATTGCCGCGTAACGGAGACCGCGCCTCTCCACCGTGACTTCGTCCGGTTTCGCCACGTCCGATTGGCTGAGACCGGTCTTGCCGCAGACCTCGACGATTGCCTGTCCGAGGACCCGGCCCAGATCCGCCCACCCTTCCGGTCGATCGGGTTTGAGATGAACCCCGACGACACCGAGCTCATGCGCGGCAAAAGCAATCCGCGTGGTGTCGTTTCGGATTGCCGGTATGAGTGCAAAGATCGGGATGAGGCGAACTCCCGCAACGCTTTCGATCAATTGACGGTTTCCGAGACCTACAAGGTCGAGATCCATCACCAGACCGTCCGGGGTCATGGTTCGGACAAGCTCCGCCACCTCCCGACCATTGTCGGTTTCACCGACCACAGTGATCGCCTCGAACTCTCCGAGGACCCGCCGCAGGACTGACCGTACCGCCACCGACCGGTCCGCCACCAACAACCGGACGCCGGTCATCCGTCGCCCGCCACGCGATAGACCAGAGCCACCAACTCGCGGGCATCGAGGCCCTGTTTCGTGAGATACGCATCGGCTCCCGCCTCGAGCCCGGCGAGCCGGTCCGCCGGTCGGTCGAGCGTCGACACGACCACGATCGGCACATCCGAGTACAGCGAATCGTCGCGGATGGCCCGGGTCAGTTCGAGTCCATCCGTACCCGGCATTTCAATGTCGGTCACCACACAGTCAATCTGTCGGTCGCCGAGCGCGTGCAGTGCATCGTCGGCCGACCCGACGCTGGTCACGGCAATGCCCGCGTCTTCCAGGAGCCTTCGCACCATCTCTCTGGTCACATCCGAGTCGTCGACCAACAGCACCCTGACCGGACGGATCTGTCGGCGTTCACTGGCGCGACCCACGACGTCCAGTGAGCTCGAAAGACCCAAACGCTGGAGAGAGAGGACCGCCACCGGCCGGCCCGATGCGAGCAGGGTGATGCCCTCGACCTCGGCGGGTGCACCGGCGGCAGCGGGGATCGGTCGGATGATGACCTCTTCTTCTCCCACCACATCATCGGCGACAATCCCGACGAAGACCCCACCAACGATCGTTTCGACGAGGACGGCGCTCCCGGACGAGCCGGCGCCCACCGGATCTGAAAGAAAGCGGGGCGCAATCTTCTCGCCCTGGACCTCGACCGTCCGCCGGCCGTTTTTTTCGTCGATCGCCTCGAGATGCAAGCGCCGGAAGGCCTGGATCGGTGCCGCCGGCAGCGCCAACTGGTGCTCGCCCACCTTGAGTACGAGCACGCGGTCGGCGCGTCGCGCGACCGGCACCTCGACGGTCACCGTCGTGCCGCGACCGGGCTGTGACTCGAGCCACACATCGCCGCCAACCGCCCTCACGGCGGCTGCGACCGCATCGAGACCTATGCCGCGGCCCGACACCTGGGTCGCCTCGCCGCGAGTCGAGAACCCCGGGAGCATGAGCAACTGAATGGCCTCGGCATCCGACAACTCCTCCACCTGCGCGGCCTCGATGAACCCTCTGTCGACCGCGGCCTCCACGATCGAACCGGCGTCGATTCCCCTGCCGTCATCGCGGACCACCAAACGGACCCGATCACCGTCGGTCGATGCTTCGAGCCGGACCTCCGCCGTCTCCGCCTTGCCGGATCGGCGGCGTTCTTCGGGGGTCTCGACACCGTGGTCAACAGCATTCCGCATGAGGTGGAGAAAGGCCTCGCGCAGAGCGTTCGAAATCCGTCGGTCGAGCTGTGCCTCTCCAGTGTGGGTGATCACTTTGACCTTTTTCCCCAACGAGTCGGCGAGCTCCCTGGCGTGGTCGGCCAACGAACGCACGAACGGTCGGATCGGCTGGACCTGCAGGTGGAGCAGCGCATCGAGCTGCCGATCTGTCAAACGGCGGAAGACCCGCTGGCCCCCTTCGAGCTCCAGCCCCACCTGCCGTAACGACGTCGCCAGGGTCGCCAACACCTGCTCCGGGGCCCGGTCGCCGACCCCCCGTTCGGCCAGGGTCGCGAGTCTGAACACCCGATCGGCCAAACCCTCCGCGGCCACCGCGATCACCCGCAGTCTCCCCCCGCGGTCGGCGAGGCCGTCGATCACCCTCGCCGGAACCCGCAGGTCCTCACCGGCGTGCCGACGCCGTTCGGGGCTCGGCCTGCGTCGATTTTGAGGCGTCGTCGTTTCGGGGGCCTCGAGAACGCCCCCCGCCAGCCCCTCGACCATGCCCGCAATCGATCGGCAGCAGGATTCGAGGTCCTCCAGGCTGCCTGCCGCCTCCCGTTCAGCGAGGTCCTCGGCGCGGTGGCACTGATCTGAGATTTCCTTGAAACCCATCATCCGGCTCGCGCCTTTGAGGGCGTGAAGCTGCCGCCGCAAGCCGACTATGGCCTCGCTGTCAGTCCCGATTTTGGCGACCAGGTCGATCACCCGCTCGAGGCGCTCGCGAGCTTCCTCGAGGAAGAGTTTCCGCAGGTCGGCGTCATCTCTCACTGACATCACGACTCAGATCTTGGTCCAGTTGTTGAGGTTGACATCGACCCCGAGCGTCCCGATCATCGCCTCACGGTAGTCACGAACCGCCACTGCGATGGTGAAACACGGATCTCCAGTGAGCAGCGATTTGTAGGCTGGAGTCACTGCCGACCTGCCGTCCCTCGTCACGGCCTGGAACCACGGCCGGTCGGCGTACGATTGGCCGACCGCGACGGTTCCGGGCAGTTGGCGCTCGCCCACTTTCTCGCTGTTCACCGCGTAGGTCACCATCGCACCCGAGAGATCCACCAGGTAAGCCAACTCGACGTAGGGGCACTCCTCGAGGAGATCATCCAGGAGGCCGTCAACCGCTTCGAGATTGCCGGAGTAGTCCTGCAGCGCGGTGGTCCACTTCAACAGCTGGTGGCGCAGCGAATGCTGTGACTCGATGCGAAAACTCTGGGTCAGGAGTTGGATGGACAGAGCGAGTTGATTGAGGCGGTCGGCGGCGTCGGTGTAGCGGTTGAGACCGTCAGCGATGCGATGGATGACCTCCCCCACCTCGCGGAGAGTCTCTGCAACCTGATCCGAGGCGCCGCGCTGCTCTTGAGTCGCGAGCGAGATCTGCCGTGCCGCCTGGGCGGTCTCCGCGAGAGCTCCGCGGAGCTGGGCGATCGACTCCTGGGCGGAACGACTCTGTTCCAGGACCTGGCGGGCGGCCTTGCTCCCCTCTTCAGTCGCCAGTACGACGCCGCGAATCGAGTTCGTGAACTCATCGAGGTGGGAGCGCACCGTGTCCACCGACTCCCGGGACCGCTCGGCCAACCGCCGGACCTCCTCCGCGACGACCGAAAAGCGTTCGCCGTGTTCGCCCGCGGCCGAAGCCTCGATTGCCGCGTTGAGCGAGAGGATGTGGGTCTCCTGGGCGATTTCCGTGATCAGATCGAGGACACGGTAGATCTCCCTCGAACGGCTCCCGAGTGTATCGGCACGCCCGGAGATCGCATCCATGTGTTCGCGCACCGCATCCACGCCGGCAACCGCCGCCTCAACCGAGCCCGCCCCAGCATCCCCGGCGGATTCGGAATGGGCGGCCAATTCAGCCTGGGCCGCCGAGTTCGCGGCGATCTGTCCGGCGGTCCTCGCCAGTTCCTCGGTGCTGGCGGTGATCTCGACCACCGCCGCCGCCTGCTGACTCGACGCCGATGCCAGTTCGGACGACGTCCGCTGAACGGTCCTGGCCGCAGCCGCCACCTCGACGGAGGAACTCTGAATCTGCTGAATCAGGGCCGCAAGTGCTCGGCTCGCCCCCCGTACGGCCTCCAACATCTCGTCCGGCAACTCGGCGACCGGCGTTGCGGCCGCCACCAGATCTCCTGAGCGCAGATCATCGAGGGATCGCGAGATGGTTGCATTCTGGCTCACATACAGCTCTTCGAGTTCCCTGAGGCGCCGTTCGGCCCGTCTTTGCGGCAGGTGGACCGCAAACACGTAAACCGCGCTCGCCAGGAGCCCGACCACCAGACACGCCCGGATGTAGAACTCGCCGTGAGGCCGTTCGGCCGAAGCCTCGAGCAGACCGCCTCCGGCAAGAACCAGACCCACGAGCAGGGCCGAGCCCAACCACCGGCGCACGACTCCAGTGAATCGACGTTCAAGCATCCAAACTCCCTTCCCTCGGCCGGTTCTCTTCGAAAAAGACCGCTGTATCGACCACCTTGATCACCTCACCCTCGAACACGACCGAGCCGGTCACCAGTTGACCGGGCTGATCGGCCAGGGTCGCCTGCCTGAGAGTTTGAACCCGAAGCGCTTCGGTAACCGCGAGGCCGACCGCGGTCCACGAGTCCAGCGCACCACGGCCGAGGATCACAGTCGTGCGCTGGTGCGACTGTGGCGCCACCCCTTCAGCCAACGAGTGGAGATCAAGAATAGCCAGCGGCTCGCCCGCGAATTGGGCCAGACCGAGCAGGTACGGCCTTCCACCGGGCACCGGGTAACAGGCCAGACCGCGGACCACGTGGCGCACCTGGGTCGCCGGCAGGGCATAGTTCGATCCCCCGGACCGCACCAGAAGAAATCTTCGATCTCCCTCAGCAACAGGGACTTCAGTGTCCATGGGCCTCAGGATATCACCCCGCCCGATCACCCCTCGGTGCGATCCCCTGCGACTGCCTCCGGCCCACCGGTGGAAGACCAGTCGAGCTCCGAACCGCGCATCGAGTGCGGAGTCAGAAAAACACCCATCATGACGACCCACCCGAGGGCCACCGCCACTTTCATTCGGAAGCCCCTGGCCGCCGCGACCGTTGCCGGGAGCCAGGCGAGGAACGCGATCAAGGTCTTGTTGTCCGTAAGATCGGTACCGTTTGGCCACCCCGTCCAGTAGGCCCCAAAGGCGAATTTCTGAACCAGGGGCCCAAGAAACAGACCTCCGACCACCAGCAGACCCATCGCGGTCAGGACCAGACCTCGACCACGCGCCCCTGGACGAAGGACCTCGAACAATGCGCGGGTCGAAACCAGCATGCTCGCAAACATCGCCAGGATGTGGGGAATGAGAACGCCCGCCGGAACCGGATCTCGAAAACGGGCGACGACGGTCTCTTCAGGCGGCACCTGAACTACGGACCCGGCGGTCTCGACCCGGATAACGTACTCCACCTTGCCGGCCGCCGGCTGGCGGGGAATCGCGGCCTCGAGAGAACCGGACAGCGCCCGTTCCATCTCCAACGATACAAACGCATCTTCGGTGGGATACCTGCGCCACTCGACCACGGCGCGATATTCACCAGCATCCGGCGGCAGGGAGATCAGCAAACCGTCCCGCCCCTCGTTGGAACGCGGCAGCCGGTAGCGGATGGACTGCCCGTCCGCTACCGTCACGCTTCCCCGGGCGGGGTGGCTGGGGCCGGTCATGCGCTGGAAAAATGCCAGCGCGACCGTTACTCCAAACGCGGCCACCCACAGCGCGGCCGATACCCCGCGGCTCTTTCGACTCGGCATCGGTCAGCTATTGTCAAAGACGCGGCCGACCATCTCCTCGATCACGCCGGGCTCGACTTCCTCGAGCTCGTACCGAATGTTGGCAATCGGCTTGTTGACCTTGATGATCCGCTTGAGGTCGATCGGTGTGCCCTCGACCACGACATCGGCATCGGTGGCGTTGATCGTCTCCTCGAGGTCGCGGACCTGCTGGTCGCCATAGCCCATGGCGGGCAGGATCTTGGCGGCGTTCGGAAACTTGGCGTAGGTGTCTTTCAGGGTACCGACGGCGTACGGGCGAGCATCGACGATCTCGGACGCTCCCGCCTGTTTGGCAGCAAACCAACCGGCGCCGTACTCCATCCCTCCGTGGGTCAGGGTCGGTCCGTCCTCGACCACCAACGCCCTTTTGCCTGCGATCATCGACGGATCATCTGCCGTGATGACGGAACGGCACTTGATGACCTTCGCGTCGGGGTTGGCCGTGCGGCAGGTCTCGAACACCTGCTCCACCTTGACGGGGTCCGCCGTATCGACCTTGTTGACGATCAGCAGGTCCGAGATCCGGAGGTTGGTTTCGCCGGGGTAATAGGTCAGCTCGTGCCCCGCGCGGTGCGGGTCGACCAGCGTGATGTGAAGGTCCGGACGGTAGAACGGGGTGTCGTTGTTGCCGCCGTCCCACAGAATCACATCGGCCTCTTTTTCAGCCTCCCGTACGATCTTTTCGTAGTCCACACCGGCGTAGACCACAAAACCGTTGTCGATGTGCGGTTCGTACTCCTCACGCTCTTCGATGGTGCACTGGTGGCGATCGAGGTCTTCGTATGTTTCGAACCTCTGGCACGCCTGTTTGGCGAGATCACCGTAGGGCATCGGATGGCGGATCGCAACGACCTTCTTGCCCATGGCTTTGAGCATTCGCGACACGTAGCGGGTTGTCTGCGATTTGCCGACGCCGGTGCGGACCGCGGTGATAGCGATGACCGGCAGAGTCGACTCGATCATCGTCTTGGTCGCCGAACAGATACCGAAGTGCGGCCCCCAGCCGATGACCTCGCTGCCCTTGTTCATGACGTAGGTGTGGGGCACATCTGAGTAGCTGAACCAGACCTCGTCCACGTCGTTCTCTTTGATCACACGCTCGAGGTCGCTCTCGGGGAGAATCGGGATCCCCTTGGGATAGAGCGAACCGGCAAGCTCCACCGGATAGACCCGGTCTTCGATGTCGGGAATCTGGGTGGCTGTAAATGCGACCACATCGTAGTCCTCGTTGTCTCTGTACAGGGTGTTGAAGTTATGAAAATCGCGTCCGGCCGCGCCCATGATGACGACCTTTGTTCGAGCCATGATTGTCCTCCTAGGGAATACCATCGTTGTGGCGCCCTGCCTCGATGGTGGACCGCCGGGTGAAGCTGAACCGGCGGCGGGGTGGATTCTATCACTCTCGTGAGTATCCCGGCTTTCAGGGCTCCCTTCCCGAGAGGAGCCACCCATCGCATTGATTACCAGACGACGTTTTGATTGCCGAAACAGTCGAGTTCAATCAATGCGACAAATGGCACCTCCGCCGCACGAGGTATGCATCTGTTGGGGCTTCCCGTGAGGAGCCACCCTATGCATTGTCTGCCCGCAACGTCGTCCCGACGGCAACGGCGAAGCGTCAAACAATGCAAAGGATGGCACCTCCGCCGCACGCGACTCGTCTCCGGTGGCGTTTTGTGGGGCAGCCGTCCCGGCTGCCAGGGCCCTCTACTACACGTGACAATCACGGGAAACTCGCCGGAGTGGACGCCCCGATTCTCTCGGCTGTATTGCCCGGGAGTGCCCCCTTCGAGGATATTTGCGACCGAGACGCCCGCTCGTGTCGAAACTTGGCCATCGCAAAATCCTCGAAGACGGCACGTCCGGTCCACGCTGGTCCTGGCCACCCTGAGCACTCCGGCGTTTATTGTCGACGGGAAGTTGTGATGTAAATTCCGAAATCCGAAATCCGAAATCCGAAATTCTTCGTCACTCCCACTCGATCGTGCCTGGGGGCTTCGACGTGACGTCGTAGACCACCCGGTTGATGCCGGCGACCTCGTTGACCACCCGGCGGGCGATGCGGTCGAGGACCTCGGGTGGAAAGCGATACCAGTCGGCGGTCATGAAGTCGGTCGTGGTGACGGCCCTGACGGCAAGCACATTTTCGTAGGTCCGCGAATCGCCCATGACGCCGACGCTCTTGACCGGCAACAACACGCACAGAGCCTGTGAGATGTCGTCGTACAGACCGGCTGAACGGATCTCCTCGATGACGATGGCATCCGCTTCCTGGAGGGTGTGGACGCCATCGCGGGTGATCTCGCCGAGCACCCGTACCGCCAGACCCGGCCCCGGAAAGGGGTGTCGCCAGACGAAGTCGTGGGGAAGACCGAGTTCCTCCCCCACCATTCTGACCTCGTCCTTGAAGAGGTCCCGCAGAGGCTCGACCAACTCCAGACCGAGCCGTTCCGGGAGACCGCCTACGTTGTGGTGGGTTTTGATGACCGCAGCCGTGCCGCGGACACCGGAGGATTCGATCACGTCGGGATAAAGGGTTCCCTGCGCCAGATACCGGGCATCGGGAAACCTCTTCGCTTCGGCCTCGAAGACCGCGACGAACTCGCGGCCGATAATCTTCCGTTTTTCCTCCGGGTCCTCCACCCCTTCAAGAGCCGAAAAGAAACGCTCGGAAGCATCAACCCGATCCAGCCTCAGACCGAACTCTTCGAAGTTCCGCTCGACGGCGTCGCCCTCGTCTTTTCGCAGCAGACCGGTATCGACGAATATCGGCACCAGACGGTCGCCGATGGCCTCTCGCAGCAGCATCGCCGTCACCGACGAGTCGACCCCGCCAGAAACGCCGCAGATCACCCTGCCCTCCGTCAGCCGGCCCGAGAGCTTTGCCACAAGCTCGTGTCGGATCACCGACGGGCTCCAGTCGCGGCGGGCCCCGGCGAGCGTAATGAAGTGCTCGAGCATTCGGGTCCCGTGGGGGGTATGGCGGACCTCGGGGTGAAATTGGAGACCGACAAACCGCCTCTTCGGATCAAAGATGGCTGCGACCTCGGTCGTTGGCGTGCGAGCGAGCACTTCAAAGCCCTCCGGCACCCGCTCCACCAGATCGCCGTGGCTCATCCACACCGGTTGGTGGTTGGGCGTGCCGACAAATACCGGCTCTTCGGCCACTACCTCGAGCTCGGCAAAGCCGTACTCCCGGTGAGGAGAAGTCTGCACATGTCCGCCGAGATCGCGCGCCATGAGATGAAGTCCGTAGCAGATGCCCAGCACGGGAACGCCGAGCTCGAAGACGTCCTTATCGACCTGAAGCGCCCCGTCTTCGAACACACTTGCCGGCCCGCCCGACAACACCACCGCGATCGGCGCCAACTCCCTGATCTCGGCGCCCGGCAGGTCGCCGCGCTCGATGACGGTCTTGACCCCGAGTTCCCGCAGCCGGCGAGTGATCAACTGCGTGTACTGCGACCCGAAATCGAGGATGAGGATGACCTGATGCTGCATGACAACTCCACGGCGCGACCCCGCCGGCCTGTGCTGGGCGGAGGA
>JASJGQ010000192.1:0-4213 GCA_033791425.1 Acidobacteriota bacterium | reverse complement strand
TGACCCGCCAGGACCGCGCGGCATGAAACAACCACTGGATTCCACCTTAGAAACGCCGCGAACCTGTCCAAAGATTGGGGTCCACCTCTGGGCGAAAGTCGAGACCTCGCCCAGGAAATGCCCGATCTCCTAGAAGAGCTCCGAGCGGGGTGGGAACGCTATGCCGAAGAGGTTGGGGTCGTTCCAGCCGAAGGCTGAGCTCGAGACCTCTCGAGTTGAATTCTGGTGCCGGAGGTGGGGGTCGAACCCACACGACCATACGGTCAAGGGATTTTAAGTCCTATAAATAACCTATTATCAACAACATGCGCCAATGGCCCTCAACACTCTACAACAAGGCAAACTACCCAAGGAAGGGGCCTTACACCTCATCCCATTGTTGGGAATCGTTGAGGCTTGTTGGGCGAAGTTGAGGGCTAGTGTCCCATGAGTGTCCCATTTGGAAGGAGATCATTGGCATGTTGGTAGTACACCTCGGCAGCTGAGCCCTCTCTCTCTTTGGGTAACACGGTATTGGGCTGACGACGACGCCCGTCTCCAACGCGACAACGGCGAGGGCGGAACCGATGACAGGCAGAATGAAGAGCGAAACCGGCGCGTCAGACAATGCACCAATGCGAAGGGTGGCACTCATCCGCCTCACGACGAGATCCCGGTGGAGATCAAGGAGGATCTCGAACCGATGGACCAGCGCGACATAGAAATTCATCAATCCCCAGGCACGACGGCACGAGCTGAAATCAGCTCCTTTCGATGGGATGCTTGATCAGCTGCATGGTGCCATCATCGGACAGCCGGATCTTGATCCAGGCGGTCCACTCGTCGTCGTTTCGCTCGGGGTGGTCCTCCCGATAGTGGCTGCCGCGGCTTTCAGTTCGCATCAGTGAGGCCCGCAATTTCATCTCGGCATTGAGCACCATGTTGGCGGTCTCGTGGGCCTGCCGCAGCTCGTGCTCGTCATCGGCCATGAGCAACGGGATGTGGTGGTTTCTCAGGTACTCGACGTACGTCAGGGCCGCCTGCAGCCGTTCTTCGCTTTTGACGTAGAGGATGAAGTTCGGAATCATGATGCCTTGCAGAGCCTGGGTGACCCATCCAGGCGAAAAGCCGCGCTCTCGCAGCAGAGGAGCGTAGATCTCGCTGTTGACTCGCGCGAGGGTTTTTTGTGACATACCGGCGTGGAAGATCGTTTCTGCATACCGTGCGGCCGCCTCTCCAGCCACCGCGCCCTGCACCGCCGAGCCGGCCAACGAGGATCCGACCTGTGTGTAGATCCCACCGGTCTGCATGGAACCGAGGGAATCGCCGGCAGCGTAGAGCCCGGGGATGTTCGAGGCGCACTCTCCGTCCGCCGGGAACAGGCCCTCGGCCTTGTGGATGGACATTCCGGCTGAGGCGCCGCCCATGGTGACCGGTGGGTCTCCGCCACCGGGAGGTGGGCCGCCCGAAGGTCCTCCGTCGGGAGCCCCGCCGCCGGGCGGGGGACCCATGGGGCCTTTGCCGTCCGCGGCGCCATCCGGTCTGTCTCCAGGTGGTGGTCCCATGGTAGTGATGGGTCCGTTCTGGCTGACCGCCACGTTCTGCTCGACCCCCAGCATGGGCACGAGGTTGGCTTGGGAGACCACCTGGTTCAAACCCTCGAGACCCGGGTTGGTCCTGGAGTGGCCGTCGCACCACTCCTTGCCGGTGATCTCGGCGCCGATGCGGTAGGCCATGGCATCGCCGTCGGAGGTGAGCGAGCCGATCTGCCACCCCGGGGGTTTGAAACCGCTGGCCCCGGTACACAGAATCACGCTCCGGGCGAGGATAACGAGGGTCTCGTTCTTGTCGAGATAAAGACCCATGGCGCCGGCGATCCGCCCATCTTCTTTCAGAAGGTGGGTGAGCATGACCCGTTCGTAGAGCGGGATTTGCCGCTCTTCGAGGGGTCGCCGCAGGCTCTTGGCGTAGGCCGCCGAGTCGAAGAAACCCCACGAGTCGAGCTCGCCGATGCGTTCGGCCGAATGGTCGAGCAGCAGCGCCGTATAGGTGGGATTGTTCATCTGCTCGCTCGCCTCGGCGGTGCGCTCGAGGTACTCGGCCCTGCTCATTCCAATCTGCTCTTCATCGAAGCGAAAGATGCCGCGGGCGAACGGGGTCTGGCCGCTCTTGCCCACCGAGCCCTTGTCCACGAGCATGACCTTCGCACCGTTGTCGTGCGCCTTGACCGCGGCAAAGACCCCGGCCATACCGCCCCCGACAACGAGGACGTCGGTGCTCACCCGGATCGTTTTGCCCTCGGAAACGGTCTTGGCGGACGTGCGTTGGCGAGGCCCGGGGGGTGCGCCCTGTCGTTGCCGCGCTTGAGAGTCGCCTGCCGACAAACCGGCCATACCGAGAACGGCGCATGAGCTGCCCACCGTGCCGATGAATCTCCTTCGGGTGACACCGTCATCGCGCGATTTCATGAGCGACTCCTTTGATGTTCGTCGAGGTTCTCGCCGAGCGGATCGGCAGGTACGAACTCAGCAGCTCCGCGACGGCGCCGCCCGCCAGCACGATCCATAAGACGGACATGGCCGCATTGCTGTGCCGGCCCGCCGCCACCACGTGCCAGGTTGCCAGTCCGGCAAAGGCCGCCGAGAGCAGACCGTGGAGAAGACGCCAGCTCTTCGGACGAAAGCGCTTACGAGAGATTGAAAGAATGCCCAGCAGTGCCATCACCACCCAGGCCGCAACGGCCGGGAGCAGGGCGGGCGCCCGCAGCATGAGGAGCAGATTCTCGATGGGGTCGGACTCCTGGACCCAGAAGCGGCGGGCGATCATCAAAATCGGGTGGAGAGCCAAGAAGCCGACGGCGGAGTACCCGACAATCTTGTGCCAGCGAAGCACGACGGCCGGTCTGGTCTTCGTGACACTCCGCGGAACGAGTCGTGACAACCAGAACTGCCCGAGCACTAGGCCGAAGGCGGCCAGGCTGAGGAAGAGCACGACCTGCTTGTACGCGGAGCCCGCAGGAACATCCTGGTTCACCGCCAGAAAAACCGGCACGAGCGCCACCATCAGCAGGTACCCGACGACGAAGCGTGATTCTTTCATGGCATCACCCCCACGCTGTCATGGCCGGGACGACCCTGCCGTCGGTGATGGTGATGGCGTCCACCGGACAGTAGACCTGGCACAGGCGGCAGACCTGGCAGTCCTCGCCGTAGCTGATCTCGGCCCGTCGCCCGTTTTTCGACAAGCGAAGCACGTCCATCGGACAGGTCGAGACACAGGTGCCGCAGCCGATGCAACCGTCGATTCGTTCAATGCTCATGGTCTTCCTCGCATTCGGTCCAGGGGTTCCGGTATTCGAATTGGCTGATCTATCGGTCGCGCGGAGGCCGGCCGCCGGCGTGTGAAGGCCGGTACTCGTCAGGCTGAAGTTGACCGTCGCCGTTTGAGTCGAGCTCGAGCAGGGACGACGGGGCATCCACGATCTCGTTTGCATCGACGACCCCGTCGCCGCCCGCATCAAGGGTGGAGAAAATCGGCGGCTCGGGAGGCTTCCCCCCGGAATCGCCACGCCCGGCCGGCGGAGTCTGTTGGCCGCCACCAGCGGAAAATCCCATGCACTCGTCAAAGGAGAGCCCGCCGTCGTAGTCGGCATCGAGCTCGACGAGTGCCGCTGCGGCGTTGGCGATCTCTTCGCCGCTGATCATCTCGTCCCCGTCGACGTCCAGGACGGTGTCGATGGCAGGGGTCGGCGGCTGGTGGCCCTGGCCGCCCCCACCACCGCGACCCTGTGCGGCGGCGGTCCAGCTTGTCATGACGATGATCGCCAGGGCGATACTCAGAATAGTGTTTTTATTTTGCATGATGTAGTCCTTTTGTGTTGTTCTCGGTCAGTTAACGTTTCATGGCGACCATGGTGGAGTCGCCGGTGGTTGAGTCGATCACCGACGCCAAGGACAGGATGCCGTCGCCTGACTCGACGTTGATTCTGGCGAAGCCCCAGCCGAGCGAAGCCTGTCCGGCCCTGTTCGCAAACGGCTGCAGGTCCTGGACCACCTCGGCCGGCTCCACGGTCAGGGTGTAGGTGTCGAGCAGAGAGCTGTCGGTGGCGTAGAGAGAGATGGCCACGGTGGCCGTTTCGCTTCCGGCATTGGTGACGCTGAGGTTGGTGCGATAGGCACCGTCGAGCTCGCGCAGACCGAAGAGCCACGCGCCCTCACCGGTTGCCAGGCCCTCA
>JASJGQ010000191.1:0-4267 GCA_033791425.1 Acidobacteriota bacterium | reverse complement strand
TGCCCAGCACCACGGTGGCGGTGCCGATCGCGAGACGCAGAAACATGGTTCGTCGAGGGCCTGCCTCAGTCATCAACTCTTTTCATTAGCCAGTTGGCGTTCGAGCCGGGCGACTCGATCCTCGAGCTCGCTCACCCGCTGCGACAGCCCGGGTGCCGGCGCCTCCACTCGGGCCGGCTCGAAAAAAGTCGTCTGTGCGTCCGGCTGACCACCGACCAGGTGGGTCCACCGTGCTTCCTTCTGGCCCGGCTGCCGTGCGAGGTGAACGGTCAACGGTTCCTCTCCAATTGCTCGATTCGCCAGCACTTCTTCGACTTCCGAGGTTGAGGCGAACGGGTGCATGCGTTCGGTTCGCCCCCGAATCTCACCCGCGGTCTGAGCCCCCCGCACCAACAGAACGGCCATCACCGCCCTGGTCGCCGGCGCCAGATTCCACATGCGGTCGAGGCTGTGCCGCCATTTTCGGATCCGCGCCCCGTCCACCGGCCACACCATGACCTCGCCGTGCAGTCGGTCAAGCGCCCCCTCCACATCGGATTGCGAGAGCGCCATGACCGGGTCGCGGTTGCTCTTCTGGTTGCACGCTCCGACAAGCGCGTTCACCGACAAGGGATAGGCGTCGGGAGTGGTCTGTTCCTTTTCGAGCAAACAGCCCAGCACCCGAATCTCAACGGCGTCCAATTCGCGGGGCAGTCGCATGCATCCTCCGGTCGTCGGCCCATTCTACTGTGACCGAGAGCCCCGGACGGAAATTCAGTGATAGAGGTTCTTGCCGGTCGCCGGAGCCAACCCGGGCGCATCGAGATTCCCGTTGCCCACCGCCCAAGCCAACCGCCGGTCGATGGCATCGGGCCAAGTTCGCTCGACGAGCGTGCCGGTCCTGGCTGCCCGCATTTCGGTGATCTCCTGCGCGATACGGTCGGCGATCAGGATCACCTTGTCCCCGTTGTCGGAGAAATCGACACCCACCCGATCTCCTGCCGCGGTTTGCAGCGCGGCAGCGGCCGCCGCGAACGTCGATTCTCCAATGCTCTCCACTACAAACCCGTCGGGAGCTCTCAAGATGACCGCCGGTGCTTCGTCCCTGCCGGAGGGCTCGTGCTGGAGGTTGGAAACCATGGCAAAAAAGACACCGGCGACAATCGCCAGGGCCGCAATAACGATCAACAGACGTTTCATACCATTCACAACCGCACCATAGCTCTGAGGATTTCAGAGGCCTTTGCCGTGAGGTCCTGCCGCCTCGAAATCACGGGGACCTTCACCGAATCAGTGGGCGACTCGACCACTCCCGAAGATGAAGAATCTTTCGAGTTGGGTACTATGTCCCCATGCTGGATGTCATCCTTGCCTTCTCTGCGTTGATCATTGCCCTGGTTCTACGTGCGGAACCGCTGCGCCGCCTTCGCCCGCTCACGCTGCCTCTCGTGCTCACGGCGGTGGCTGCCCTGGCCCATCTGGTTGCCACCAATCTCGGTGCAGACGAAGCCCTCACCCACTGGACGCAGGTGTTTTTGGTGCTGGCGCTGGGTTTTCTGGTCGCCCGGGGCTGCCTGTTGCTGGTCTTCGACTGGGTGTTGGTACGGCGCATGGGCGTCACGCCTCCCCGGCTCATGCGCGAAGTCGTCGCACTGCTCCTCTACCTGGCGCTTGCCGCCATCATCCTCCGCAGCATGGATGTCGAGGTCAGCGGACTGATCACCACATCGGCGGTGATCACCGTCGTCGTCGGTCTTGCTCTCCAGCAGACTCTCGGCAATCTCTTAGCCGGGCTTGCCCTGGCGTGGGAACAACGGCTCAAGATCGGCACCTGGGTCGAGATGGACGGCGAGGTGGGGATCATCGAACAAACAGGGTGGCGCTCGTTGGTGGCGAGGACCCGTCTCGGCGAACGGATGCTCGTCCCCAACTCTGACGTTGCCGCAGCGCGGGTCACGATCCTCGGTTCGGGGGAGTACCCCGCAGCTGTTGCCGTACGCCTGGGAGTGGCGTACGGAGTGCCTCCGGACGCCGTCAAAGAGGTCTTTCTTCGCGTCGCCACCGACATCCCCGGTGTGCTCGCCAATCCAGCGCCGAAGATCCTGACGTCTGATTTTGCCGACAGCGCGGTCATCTACGAATGCCGTCTGTGGACAATCACCCCGTGGTGCCGCGACGACCTGACTGACGAGTTTCTGACCCGGGCGCACGCCGCACTCGCACGCGCAGACATGGAGATCCCCTTCCCGCAGCGCACCCTGCACCGGCCGAGGCCACGGGAGGAAATCGACACGGTCGAGCGCCGTCAATCGGCTTTGGCGGCTTCCGAGGTGTTTGGAGATATTCCGGAGGAGGCGATCTTAACGCTGGCGGAAAACTCCCAACTGCGGAGGTTTGCACCACGCGAGACCGTGGTCCGCACGGGAGACGAGTCCAGCGCGCTGTATCTTGTGGCTGTCGGTGAGGCGATCGTCGAACTCAAGGGTCGAGAAATCGCCCGCGTCGGGAAGGGCGATTTCTTTGGTGAAATGGCGTTTCTCACCGGCGATCGCCGGGCAGCGACGGTCCGCACCTCGACGTCTCCCGTCGAGGTGATCGAGATCGATGATTCGAGCATGCGCTCGCTCCTGGTGGACCACGCCGATCTTGCGGACCTACTCGCAGAGAAGATGGCCGCCCGTCGTCTCCACGGCGAAGAAATGCGTGATGAGACCGGCGCACTCGTCTCGCCGGCAGGTCTCGTGGCCCAGTTCCGCAAGCATTTCTTGAAGATCGTGGGGCGCTGAATCTCACTCAGCCCAAGCGTCCGAGTGCGAGGTTGAAGCCCAGGACAGCCGCAACGCCCGCACACCCAAGCCCAACGGCAAAGCAGGCGAGCACCACCCTGGAGGCCGCCCACAACTGGGTGTCGTCAGTCGCGCGTTCGAGGCCCCTTCCGCGCCGGACCACGACAAAAATGCAAAAGACGTTGACGATCACCGCAGCTCCGGCAAAGCCGACCTTGACCAGGTGGAGCGGCGTGATGGTATCCGTCGACATGAGCAACAACCCACCTGTGAGCACCACGGCGAGGACAAGCGGCGCCTCGACGAGCAGATCGATCCAGTAGTGGAGCCGGATAGTGGCGGTGTGCACCTCGCGGTGACGGAATGGGTAGACCTCGATGACCGCCTCGGTCGCCACCACGCCGCCCCACAAGGACAGCACTATCAGGTGGATCACCGGCAGGAACTCACTGGCAGTGGTCTCCATGACCGTACGCCTCCCGTTCAGGGGTTTTGAACAGCTCCATTGTGCCACTGCCAGGGGTGTGGCCCAGACCGCTGGACGGTCCATCGGGATAGAAATGTGAGAAATCCGTGACGAAGGCGTGAAACCCGCGCTCCATCGTGGAGGTGGTCGAGGTGGTCACTCCACAAACAAACTCGACTCTCGAAAGGAGCAGGAGATCATGAAGAGAGTATTAATCCTCGCGATGTTCGTGGCGGTAATTGCCGGAGCTGCACTCCCAGCGGCGGCACAGTATTCGGCGACCGTCTACATCACCAATTTGAGCCAACAGATCATCAGCCCGCCGGTGGTGGCCAGCCACACCTGGAAGGTGGCCGTGTTTGCGCCCGGACAGCCGGCCTCATCGGATCTGGCCGCCCTCGCCGAGGATGGCGACGGTTCGGGTCTGGTGGATCTCTTGTCGGAGCACGCCGAGGTCTTCGATGTTGCGGCCGCCGCAGGCCCCATCCTTCCCGGAGAAACCGTAGTCCTCCAACTCCAGTTTCGCGGCAAATACAACCGCTTCAGCGCCGTCGGGATGCTCGTGACAAGCAACGACGCCTTCTTCGGTCTCAACAGCTATTTCATCGACCCGAGCCAGAAGGTCCACCGGACGGTGGCCCCAGCGTGGGACGCCGGGTCTGAGGCCAACAACGAGCTGTGCGACTTCATCCCGGGACCACCCTGTGGAAATCCGTTCATGCGCGCCACTGATGGTGCCGAAGGCTTTGTCTCCATTCACTCCGGGATCCATGGCACGGGCGATCTGTTACCAAGTGAGTGGGCCTGGCAAAACCCCGTTGTAGAGATTGCCGTGATCATGAACTGATTTAGACCGTCACGTCCGTTGCAGTCGGCAAACTCATCGTCTTGAAGAGGCGCCGGCTCAATGGCGACAGGACGACGAACGAGGCGGCGCGGGGCCCACGGCCCCCCGCCACCCCGAACGTGGGTGCGGAGGGCCCCGCGCCGGGGGGTAAGGCTGTGCAAAGAAAAAATGGTCAACGCCGACGAACCA
>JASJGQ010000190.1:0-13320 GCA_033791425.1 Acidobacteriota bacterium | reverse complement strand
GGGAGCGATCGACCGGCACCGCCGTCCGATCACCTGGGCCAGCTCGGCCTCTTGTTCGATTTGGCGTTAATGTTCGGAAATATTGATGTCCGATCCGTGGCCGTTGACGGCCTTTGGTGTTTTGAGAAAGAGCAACGGCTCGGTCACCACGCGATCACGCCATTTGCGGGCCTTTTCCAGGTTGGGATCGAGCCCGAGACAGCGGTTGAAGGCCGCCACCGCCTCCTGGTAACGGCCCAGCCGAACCAGGCAATAGCCCCGGTTGAGCCACGACCGCGTGTCCTCGGGGAAGCGTTCACAACACTCTTCGAGCATCGGCAGGGCTTCGCCCCAACGCTCGCCGCGGAGCGTGTCGACGATCGCGTGCTTCAGGACGTCGAGCAACTCATCCATCACCCCTCCAGAATACTGCGCCAGAACTGCTACCCTGCTTTCCCAGGGTCGGACAGGGGGGTCGGATGCGCATCAACGGCAGACGTCGCAACCATCGGGTTGCCGATCACGAGGTCGCGCTGGCCCGGACCCCGGATGGCGTCGTCCGGGTGTGGGCCGACGATGACACCGGGCTCGCCCGCGGACTCGGTCTCGCACACGCCCACGATCGCCTGGTGCAGATGGTGCTGGTCCGGCTGATCGGCCAGGGTCGTCTCAGTGAATGTCTCAAGAACAGCCCCGAGACCGTCGCCATAGATGTCTTCATGCGCGAGATGGGTTTCGGGCGGGCCGCACAGATCGAGGCGGGTGCCCTCACCGACGAGGCGCGCGCGGCCATCGAGGCCTACGCCGAGGGCGTCAACCACGTCCTCGACCACCACCACCTGCCCTTCGAGCTTTCCCTCGTCCGCTCCAAACCCGAGCCCTGGACCGCCGCTGACACCGTGCTCACCGTCAAGCTGATGTCCTATATCGGTCTGGCGCAGTCACAGCAGGATATGGAGCACTTTCTCATTCAGGCTCTCCGCGCCGGCGTCTCGCTGGAAAAGCTCAAGGCCTTGTGCTCGCCCCACCTCGACGGCCTCGACGACGCGACGGTCGAACTCATCCGCAAGCTGCGCTGCGACCGCCCGTTGGTGAGCGAGTCGGTCCGTTTTCTGGCTGCTGTGCCGACCGTTATGGCGAGCAACAACTGGGCCGTGTCGGGAACGCGCACGGCGAGCGGCACGGCGTTGCAGTGCAACGACCCTCACCTGGAGTGCAATCGGCTGCCAGCTATCTGGTACGAATCCGTGATGCAAACCGCCGAGGATTACCGGTTGGGCGCCACGATGCCCGGCGTCCCCGGGCTCATCATGGGTCGCACCCGCCACCTCAGCTATGGCTTCACTTACGGTTTCATGGACATGGTGGACTATTTCGTCGAGGACTGCCGCGGCGGGGCGTGCCGCCGCAAAGAGGGCTTTCGTCCTCTCGATGTCCGCACCGAAATCATCCTCCGCAAAGGCGGCGACCCTCTCGAAATCACCGTCCGCGAGAACGATCTCGGCATATTGGAGGCACCGTCCAGCGACGCCGACCTCGCGGACGGCTTCTACCTGACGCGGGCGTGGTCCGCCCACTCCACCGGTGCCGCCGCCTCGCTGGATGCGCTTGTGCGGCTCGCGCGAGCAAAGACGGTGCCCGAGGGGCAGAGGGTGGTACGCGAGGTCGCAATCTCAGCGAACTGGCTGCTCGCCGATCGCGACGGAAATATCGGCTATCAGCAGTCGGGGCTGCTCCCGGACCGCCAGCACTCCGGGCTCTACCCGGTGCCGGCGTGGGACGAGGACATGCTCTGGCGCGGCACGGTTCCCGCTGATCGTCTCCATACCATGCTCAACCCGAAAGAGGGATTCCTGGCGACCGCCAACAACGAATTGAACCCGCCCGGCGGCCCTCTCGCGATCAACCTTCCCATGGGCAACTACCGGGTTGACCGCATTCGCGCCCTTCTCGATGGGTGTCACGACTGCACGCTGGAAGATATGGCACGAATTCAAAACGATCTCTACTCGCTGCAGGCGGAACGCTATATGGAGCTTCTGCGCCCGCTCCTGCCCGAGACTTTCGCGGGCCGCATGCTCGGAAGTTGGGATTGCCGGTACGACACCGCGTCGCGTGGGGCGACCCTGTTCGAGACCGTCTATCAGGCCCTCCTGAACGAGATCTTCGGGCTCGGGCTCTTCGGCGAGGCGGTGTGGGAATACCTGATCAACGAGACCGCCATCGTCGCTGACTATTACCACCTGTTTGACGACGCGGTGTTCGGCGGAGAAGCGATCTGGTTCGGTACTGAAGGCCGAGAGGCGCTGATCCGGCGTGTCCTCGCCGAAAACCTGACCGAGGTCGACTTCTGGTCGATCACTCCATGGGGACGGCGACAGCGGATCATCATGCGGAATATCTTTTTCGACGGTGCGCTTCCTTCGTTTCTCGGTTTCGACTACGGACCGGTCGAGCTCCCCGGCAACCGGGCCACCGTGGTCCAGGGCGGCATCTTCAACTCCCACGACCGCCAGACCACCTTTACGCCATCGTGGCGCTTCCTCACCGATCTCGGCAAGGACCTCGCACGCACCGCGCTTGCAGGCGGCCCGTCCGGCCGCCGCTTTTCGCGCTGGTACACCACGGATGTTCCAAGGTGGCTCGATGGGGAGTACAAAAGCCTGGCGCCCGACGAGCGAAGTTCTTAGTTTTTAGTTTTTAGTTTTTAGTCTCGAAGCACCACGTGGTCTTCCAAAACAAGTATTCAGTGAGGTACGAGGGTTCGGATGGGGATTTCGTAGCACAGGACCTCTGAAGTTTCAAAACTAAGAACTCAATACTCAAAACTAAGAACTCAAAATTTGGCCTTCAGTTCACCATCTCCGCAGGGTCGCCTTCGGCGACGGGCGTAGGCGGCACTGACGCCGACTTTCCGTTGCGGCTCCTGGTGTCGAACTCGTACTCGCACCACCCCGAACCGAGCAGCTTTTTGAGACCCTCGCGGGCGGCGGTGCCGGGCCCAACCGTCAGCGCCGGGGGCGGGACGAGCCGAGCCCAAAAGTGCCCACGTCGCCGCAACTCGAAGCGAACCGGCATGTCGCCCGGGTGCTCGAGGAGGTACTCGCGAATCGCGTCGAGGCGATCCTCATCCATCTGGTCGAGATCGAGCACCACCCTGAGGGCCGCGGCCCTCCGCGAGTCGATGCCCTCGAGCGAGACGATTTCGTCGGCCATCAGCTCGACGTGGTCACCCTCGCCCTTGAGGCTCGCCACCACCATGATGGCGGCGCCGTCCTGCAATAAGCGCTCGTGCGCCTCGAAGACATCGGGGAAAGCGACCACCCGGACCGCGCCATCCGCCTCCTCGAGCCGGAAGACCGCCAGACGACGCCCGTGGTTCCGGCCCTCCTTCTTGATCGACATCACCTTGAGCCCGCTCACCAGGCCACCGACCGTAGCGTGCTCCGTCCCGCCCGCAAAGAGCTCGCCGAGCTGCGCTACCGTACCGTCGGCATAACGCTCGAGCTGTTCGCGAAAGGCGTTCAGCGGGTGACCGGTGAGGTAGAAGCCCAGCACCTCGCGCTCCCACGTCAAGCGATCGGCCTGTTCCGCCCTCTCGACGTTTTGAAGCTCGTCCTCGAGGCTCTCCGAGGGCATGTCGTCAAACAGGAAGCCCTGTCCGAGCTCGCTCTGCTCGCGCTCGCGACTGGTCATCTCCAGGAGCTGTTCGAGGTTGTCGAGGATGCCCTTTCTTGGCAGACCGAAGGTGTCAAAACACCCCGCCTTTGCCAGACACTCGAGGGCCTTTTGATTGAGGGACCTCGCGGGAAGGGACCGCAGACAGCTCGAAAGCGATGAAAAGTCACCACCCGCCTCACGGACGGCCAGGAGGGGCTCCACCGCCGCCAATCCGACGCCCTTGATCGCCGCCAGCCCAAACCGGATACCGCCCTCCTCAACCGTAAAGAACGGCATTGACGCATTGATGTCGGGCGGCAGAATCTCGATCCCCATCTGCCGGCTCCGCACCAGATACTGGCTCAGCTTGTCGGTGTTGCTGACCTCCGAGGTCAGCATGGCCGCCATGAAGTGGGCCGGATAGTGGGTCTTGAGGTACGCGGTGATGTAGGCGACATGAGCATAGGCGACCGAGTGCGACTTGTTGAAACCGTACTTCGCAAACGGCACGATCTGGTTCCACAATTGCCGCGCCTTGTCCTTGGGGTGGCCCTTGGACGCCGCTCCCGAAATGAAGTTCTCGCCCTCGCGGTCGATGATTTCCTGCTTCTTTTTGCCCATCGCCTTGCGCAGCGTGTCGGCCTTTGCCAACGAAAAGCCGGCGATCTCGACCGCGATGCGCATCACCTGCTCCTGATAAACGATGATGCCGTAAGTCTCGCCGAGGATTTCCTCGAGCTCGGGAAAGATATAGGTGATGGACTTGCGGCCTTGTTTGCGTTCCGCGTAGTCGTCGATGAACTGCATGGGACCGGGACGGTACAGGGCATTGAGCGCCGCGATATCGAGGAAGCTCTGGGGCTGCACTCTGCGCAGCACGTCCTTCATTCCCGATGATTCGAACTGAAAGATGCCGTCGGTATCGCCCAACGAAAACAGGTCGTACACAGCCGCATCGTCGAAAGGCACCTCGTTGAGGTCGAGATCGGCATTCTCCGAGGCTCGAATCGACTTCACCGCGTCGTCGATCACGGTCAGGGTGCGCAGCCCCAGGAAGTCCATCTTCAAAAGGCCCAGGGCCTCGACATCATCCTTGTCGAACTGGGTGCTGACCTCGCCGTGTGAGGTTCGGATCAGCGGCATGAGATTCACCAGAGGCTCGGGAGCGATCACGACTCCCGCCGCGTGAACGCCGCAGTGGCGCGCCAGACCCTCCAGCCTCGACGCGGTCTCCACCAGCAGTCCAACGTCGTCGTCGGCCTCGACAAGCTCCCGCAGCTGAGGCGTGTCTTTCAGCGCCTGGTCGATCGTGATGTTGAGCTCATCAGGAATCAGCTTGGCAATTCGGTCCACGTCTCCAA
The DNA here is from genome assembly GCA_033791425.1 of Acidobacteriota bacterium. Classification (GTDB taxonomy): domain Bacteria; phylum Acidobacteriota; class Thermoanaerobaculia; order Thermoanaerobaculales; family Sulfomarinibacteraceae; genus Sulfomarinibacter. Next base: position 8,320 of record JASJGQ010000190.1, on the reverse strand, counting down.
ACGGCATCCCCATGACCCGACCCACATCCCGAATAGCGCTCTTGGCCTTGAGAATGTTGAATGTCGCGATCTGCGACACCGATTCCTCGCCGTAAAGCTGTCGCACATAGTCGATGACTTCGTCTCTTCGCCGTTGACAGAAATCGATGTCAATATCCGGCATCGAGATACGTTCGGGGTTGAGGAAACGCTCAAAAAGGAGGTCGAACTCCATCGGATCGATATCAGTAATTCCAAGGGAGTATGAGACGAGCGAGCCTGCGGCCGACCCGCGACCCGGGCCCACGGGAATTCCCCGCTCCTTGGCATGACGAATGAAATCCCATACCACCAGGAAATATCCTGGAAAACCCATCTTTCTGATGATGTCGAGCTCTTCTTCCAACCGCGTCTGATACGCTTCATCTGAGCGGCGTCGGTTGACCGACTTTTCCATCCGAAGTTTGAGACCCATCTGTGCTTTCTCGGCAAGAAAAGCCTCGAGATTCGAACCGTCCGGCACCTCGTATTTGGGGAGATGGAGCGTGTCGGTTTCGAACCTGACGTGGCATCTCGAGGCAATCTCCACGGTTCGTTCGCACGCGCCCGGATACTCAGAAAACAGCTGATACATCTCGGCTGGAGACTTGACATAGAACTCGGCGTTGTAGGCGTAACCGCGCTGCAGTTCCTCGAGTTCGCGGTTGAGCCCGATACCGATCAGGACCTTGTGAGCGAAGGTGTCCTCTCTGCGGTGGAAATGGCAGTCGTTGGTCGCCACGATGTCGATACCCGAGGTTTTCGACAGTTCGACCATGCCCTCGCGGACAAATTCCTCATCCGCAAGGCCGTGGTCCTGGATCTCGAGGAAGAAGTTCTCCGGCCCGAGGATCTCCCGGTAGCCCTCGGCACACGCGAGGGCCCCATCGGTATCGCGGTTGAGCAGCAGGCGGGACACCTCTCCGGACAAACAGGCCGACAGCCCGATCAGGCCATCGCTGTGCTCCGCGAGGAGTTCTTTTGAAATCCTCGGTTTGTGGTAGAAGCCCTCGAGGTAGCCTTCGCTGACCAGCCGCACCAGGTTCTTGTAACCGCGGTCGTTTTCAGCCAGCAGAACGAGGTGATCGTAAGGTCTGCGCCGGCCCGGAACAGGAGACCGTTCTCGGTGATCCTCAGGGGCGACGTAAACCTCGCACCCGATGACCGGACGAATGCCCGCCTTCAGCGCCTCCCGGTGGAACTGGAAGGCACCGAAAATATTGCCGTGATCGGTGATCGCCACGGCCGGCATGCCCATGGCTGAAACCTGTTGCGCGAGGTCCGGAATCTGTATCGCCGCATCGAGCAACGAATAGTGTGAGTGGAGATGAAGGTGAACGAATTGCGGTTCTTCAGAAGGCCGGCTCATGGCGCCATGATACCGCGGCCCGCGAAACGCTCTCAGCTGACCGACGTCCGACCCCTTCGCACGGCTGGACGCGGCCGTGATGGTCGCAAAAGCTCAGCTCAAATCCCACAATTCGGCGTGCAAGAAAAATTCCCATCCGAAGCGCAAATATTTTCCTCGAGCCGAGACGCGAATATCAAATGGTTCGAAATGGCAAACAAAAACAAATAAATTGCAATTTTGAGTCTTGTTTTCTTGACAAAAATTTTTCAATAGTCCATTCTGGAATTCAATATGGCAACTGGACTCGGCCTTTTCCGACGTCAATCACGACCTCATCACAACGGTGATAACTCGCATATTCGCGTCTATAGAGCGCATGCCGCTCGTGCGATGTCTGAAGAGCGATGGGACGTTGCAGAGATCTTCCTCGATAGAATTCTCGGCGTAGATCCACACCATACCGAAGCCTGGTTGATGAAGGGTCATCTTCGACAACATTGCAGAGAAGATGAACATTCAGCCGTGTTTTGCTACCGAAAAGTGATCAGTCTTTGTGGAACGGATTCTCCACATCCGCACGCAGAAAGAGCACGCGCTTCGCTCGGACGTTTGCTGGCGGTCTGGAGCTAAAACTCCAGAAAAACCCGGATGACACCGGATACGTCCTTCCGAATTGCATTTCCCGGCACTCTCACCAAGAGGAACCACCTTCATCATTGTTTGCCCGAATCATCTTGCCGACCTGGATGCCCGTGAATCCAACAATATTGAAGATGGCACCTCCACCGGGGCACCTCCACCCACCGGGAACGTACGGACATCTCGAGTCTCCGGGGCAGGTCCGAGAATTCCTCATTCCTAATTCCGAATTTTCTGTCGTGCTATCCTCCGCGGGTGAAAGCGACGGTGACCTCCCTCCGGCAAGTTCGCCAGATCAAACAGGTGTTCGGACCGGTCCTCGACCGCCTCGAACTCGTTGACCAGTTCTTCACTAACGAGTTCTCCCACGCTCAACCCGTGGTCCGGGACGTCGCCACCTACGTTCTCGGCAGCGGCGGCAAACGCTTGCGGCCCGCGCTGGTGCTTCTGGTGAGCCGGATGCTCGGATACAAGGGCGAACGCGACATCCGTTATGCGGCGGTTCTCGAGATGATCCACACCGCAACTCTGATTCACGACGACATCATCGACGGCTCCGATCTGCGCCGGGGGAAACCAACCGCAAATCACACCTGGGGTAACCAGACCACCGTGTTGGTCGGCGACTGGCTCTACACGCGCACCATGGATCTGTGCCTCGAACTCGGTGATGTCGACGTCATGCGCGTGCTCACGTCGGCGACGCTGCGGATGACCGAGGGGGAGATCCTCGCCGACCGGGTTCGCGGTCGTATCGACGTCGACGAGTCGACCTACATGGATATCACGCAGCGCAAGACGGCTGAGCTCTTTGCGGCCGCCTGCGCCGTACCGGCGCTCTTCCAGCCCGCGACCCTCCACCTGACGGAAAAACTCCTCGAATTCGGGCGCAACGTCGGCGTTTCCTTTCAGTTGGTCGACGACATGTTGGACTTTACCGCCGCCAGCTCAGACCTCGGGAAACCGGTGATGGCCGATCTTCGCGAAGGCCGCGTCACCCTGCCCATCATCTTGCTCTTGAAGCGGGTCGACCGCGACACCCGCGACCGCCTGGCCGAAGTTGCTGCGACGGGCCGTTTCGACGCGATCTCCGAGGGGAGGATCCTCGAAATGGTTCGCACATCGGGAGTCCTCGAAGAGGTGAGGCTACGAGCGGACCAGTTCTCCGCAAAGGCGGTTCAGCAGACCGAATCGTTGCCAAAGGGCCCCGAGCGAGACGCCCTGATACGAGCTAGCGAACTGCTCCTCGACCGCGGCGTCTAGGCCGCATCTTCACCGGCTCACTACGGCGGACGGAGATTCGTCGAAAAAATAATTCAGTCGGAGATGCACTCGAGGCCTGACGGTGGCGAGGGCAACCAGCGGCCCTCGGACGGCGGGTCGGTCGCAGTCCACTGAGTGAATTGCAGCCGGTTGGTGGCGCCCTGCGGATCGACAATCAGCACCTCGAGCGGCAGTGAATTATCGTCGAGAGTCACCTCGACTCTGTCGACTCCCCCGGGCTCCCGCGGAACCAGGGTGAATCCATTGGGTTCGCGGTCGAGAACCGCAAAGTGCTCGACGGCCCCGGCCGGATCGAGCACCGCTGCAAGAGGGACCCGCGACCACTCGTCGTCGCCGAGTACGTGCTCGTCGCAACTCGGAACTTCGAGGTCGACGAGCCGCACCTTTCGTCCCTCGAGACCCATTGTCAGGATGACCGGGTCGCCGGTCACAAACAACGCCCGGTCAGGCCAGCCAACCGTGACGACACCGGCAACCACCTCGCCGGCGCCCATGCCTGCAGCGATATATTCCTGGGTGTAGTCCGCGCGCCACGCGTCGGCGCCGCGCAGAGCGCTTCCCAGCGCAGTCAGCGCGTTCATCCCGTTTTCTCTGGCACCTGCCTGGCCGCAGCAAAGCACCACGGCAATGGCCGCGCTCACGATCCGGAGTGATTTCATGGGAGGTTCAACCCTCGAGGCTGAGCGTGTTGATCGACCGCGCGACCACAAACACCTTCTCGTTGTTGTTCTCGGGCGATGTCGGATAGAGGAAGAAGCCGCTGTCTTCCATCCGATACTCCTGCACGACGCCGTGAATGATCTCTCCGTCGAAGAACTCAACCCTCGTCGGCGCGCCGGCGGGCGGTTCGGCGACCATCGACCCGAGTTGCATCTCGGCCTCGCGTCGGCCCGGGTTCTTGAGGAAAAACACCGCCTTGAGATCAGAAATGCTCACCTTCAGGGACTCGCCCTCGTCGGTCACCGCCTCGACGACGAAATCGAGGGGTGTGAACTCGTTGGTCAAGGAGCACCGCGTCAGGTTGCCATCCCGGAAGCGCAGTACCACCTCGTTTTCGGTCGACCCCGCCATCTCTCCTCCTCCGAACACCATCACAGAATCTGCCGCCATGCTAGCCCGAATCGATGCCGAGGTCCACTGCGCATCGCTTCATTTCGGATTTCGGATTTCGGATTTTCTGTCTGCTCCCCACGCTCGCCGCTCGCCCAAGTGCTCAAGGCCGGTGGGACCGCGTGCGGCGGAGGTGCCATCTCCACTCTTGTTGGATACACGAATGCCCACGTCGGTATCGTGATGCTGGCCAACATTCTGAAGGTGGCTCCTCTCGGGAAGGACTCTCTTAACGCCTAATGCCTGAAATGCCGCCGTCCGGTCATCACCATGGCGACACCGAGCCGATCACAGGCCTCGATCACATCCTTGTCGCGGATCGAGCCGCCTGGCTGGATGACAGCTCGCACACCGGCGGCGTGGAGAGCCTCGACCCCATCGGGAAAGGGAAAGAACGCGTCCGAAGCTGCGACGCTGCCATCCAGGTCGTGGCCGATCTCCTGCGCTTTGGCGACCGCGATCTTGGCGGCGTCGACACGGCTCATCTGACCGGCGCCGATACCGAGAATCCGGTCCTCCACACCCACTACGATGGCGTTGGATCCGACGTGCTTGACAACTCTCCAGGCGAGCTCGAGCGCTCTCATCTCGCCATCGGCCGGCCCCCGTTTGGTGGACTGATCGCGGGTCTCGTCATCCCACCCCGAATCGCGCGCCTGGATCAGAAAGCCCCCGTCGACATCGCGAACGACAAGCCCGCCGCCCTCGGCCGGCCCGGCCTCGAGCACCCTGAGGTTCTTCTTCCTGGAAAAGACCCCCAACGCCGCCTCGTCGTATCCTGGCGCTATCACCACCTCGGCGAACTGCTCGACCACAGCCTCGGCAAACGCCCCGTCCACCTCCCGGTTGGCGGCGATGACGCCGCCAAAGGCCGACACCGGATCGGTCGCCCGCGCTTTCAGAAAGGCCTCCACCATGCTGTCGTCAAGACCGACGCCGCAAGGGTTGGCGTGTTTGATCACGGCGACACCGGCCACGGGCAGGTCCCACACAAGCCGCCACGCACCGGTAGCATCGCCGATATTGTTGTAGGACATCTCCTTGCCCTGTACCTGTCTCGCACCGGCGAGGCCGAACGCCGGTTCCAGACGCGCCAGAACACCCCACTGGTGAGGGTTCTCGCCGTAACGAAGCTCGATCTCGGCCGAAGTCAAGAGCGCCTCTGCCACCTGCGCGGCCGCTCCGCGTTTTCCTTCGCCCATCAACCGCGGCAGGTTGGCGACGATCGCCGCATCGTAGGCGGCGGTATGGCGGTAGACCTTGAGGGCAAGCCGACGCCGGGTCTCCAAGGTTACGTCAGGAGTTTTCAGCTCTTCGAGAACCGTCGGGTAATCCGCGGGGTCAACGACCACCGTCACCCGTGCGTGATTCTTTGCCGCGGCGCGAAGGAGGCTCGGACCACCGATGTCGATCTGCTCGACGGCTTCCTCCAGGGCAACACCGTCGGCGGCCACGGTCTCGCGAAATGGGTAGAGGTTGACGACCACGAGATCGACGGGCGGGATATCCAACTCGGCCAACTGCGACTGGTGGTTGGCGGATGGTGCCGCGAGGATGCCGGCAAAGATCTTCGGGTGCAGGGTTTTGACCCGCCCATCGAGAATCTCCGGGAATCCGGTGAAGTCGCTCACTTCGACGACTTCACATCCGACTGCCGTGAGCGCCCTGGCGGTCCCGCCGGTGGAGATGATCTCCCACCCGAGCTCACACAGTGCTGGGCCCAGCCGGTCGAGGCCGGTTTTGTCCGAAACTGAAATCAACGCGCGCTTCGCCATGCTGCCTCCCACGAGGTCGTGATTTTACCCGGATCGTTTGAACGTTCAACATTCAATTTTCTAACGGCCGGCCAGCGGCTGTTACGATGAAGCCCATGAAATGCCGAATCCTGCCTGGCGTTGCGTTCCTGATCGTCTTTGCAGCCTGTTCGCCATCGGCTCCGTCGAGTTCGCAGCCGCCGGACGACGCCATCGTCATAGGTGTCGGATCGGATCTACGAAGCTGGAACCCATATCTCGCCGAGGATGCCAATGACGACGCCATATTGAACCTGATCTACCCTTCACTGGCCATTGAGCAGCCGGACTACCAGCAGCACCCGCCCTCCTTCGCACCGTCGCTGGCCGAGTCGTGGGAGTTCTCCGAGGACGGGCTCGAACTGACATTTCACCTGCGGCGGGATGCCGTGTGGAGCGATGGCACGCCAGTCACGGCCGCGGATCTGGTGTTCAGCTGGCATGTTCAGACCTCCGACGAGCTCGGCTGGGCGTGGGGCGACATCACCGATACCATCACAAACGTCGAGGCGGTTGACGACCACACCGTCCGCTACAGCTTCACCCACCGCTACCCCTACCAGCTTATGGATGTCAACGACGGCCCAATCGCTCCCTCACACGCGTGGAGCGGGATCCCGTTCGAGGAGTGGGAGAACACCGACTGGAGTGATCTGGTGCTCTCGGCAGGTCCGTTTCAACCCGTCACCCACTCGCCGCAACAGGAAATCGTTCTCGAGCGCAACCCCCGCTATTTCGAGAACGGCCGCCCCAAGATCCAACGCCTGGTGTTTCGGGTCGTACCATCGAGAACGCCTCTTCTCAACCAGCTCCTCTCCGGAGCCGTCGACCTCGTCAACGGCGTCACCGCGGCCGACGCTGCACGGGTTCAGGCGGCCCCCGACATCGATCTGACCGTCTACGCGGATCGTTCCTACACCCACGTCTGTTGGAACCTCAAACGCCCTGTCTTCGCCGAGGCTAATGTCCGGCGCGCTCTCGCGTTGGCGGTTGACCGCAACGCGTTGATCGAGGTCGTCTACGACGGCTACGCCCTCCCCTCAGTGGGGCCGGTGCTGTCATCGATGTGGGCCTTCAACCGCGCGCTCGAGCCGACGGCATTCGACCCCGACGTGGCGCGCCGCCTCCTCGCCGACGCCGGTTGGAAGGACAGCAACAACGACGGCGTACTGGATCGCGACGGTGCGGATTTCACCTTCGATCTGCTCGCGCCGTCGGAGAGCGAAACCCGACAGGACGTGGCGTTGATGATCGAACGCGACCTGGCACGAATCGGTGTCAAGGTCACACCGCGATTCATCGAGTGGGGGGCTCTACAGGCGGCGCTGGCGGGCGGCGACTTCGACGCCTTCGTCAACCGGTGGGTGGAACCCACCCAGGTGGATCTGTGGGGCACCTGGCACAGCTCTCCTCCCGACGAGCCGACTTTCAACTTCGGCGGGTATGACAATCCGGAGGTGGACCGATTGCTGGAAGAGGTCGACGAGGCAGCCGACTTCGCGACCCAGAAACCCCTGTTCGACGAGATCCAGGCCCTGATCGTCGCCGACCAGCCCTACCTCTTTCTTGTGGAGAACACCCGTCTGGTGGGCCACAACACGAGGATCCGCGGGACCGATATCAACGCGGCCTCGGTTTTCTTCAACGTGGTGGATTGGGAGATTGCTCCCAGCCGCTGAGGCGATGCTGGATGCTGGATCCGCCACCCATCCGGAGAAACCGCAGATCGCGCAGATGGACGCAGATGCTTGAGGCTTGTGGATTGGGGACGGTGATCGGCGTACACCTGCCCGGAAAGTCCTCGTGCGGCGGAGGTGCCATCTTCAATATTGTTTGATTCGCGAACATCCATGTCGGCAAGGTGATTTGGGCAAACAATGATGAAGGTGGCTTCTCCCGGGGAGCGCGTACTGAAAGGCAGTTTCACTTGAACGCGCGAAAACGGCCCGCCGTCCTCGCGAAGGGTTTCCCTTCAAGAGATTTCTCCGCTCGCTGCCGGCTTCGTCCTTCGGACTACGCCGTGCCTTACGCTCGGTCGAAATGACAATCATTTGCGGTCGAACGTGATAAGGAGCGTGTCTCCCCTGCTCCCCTGCTCCTCACCCCGCCGCCGGCAGTGATATGC
>JASJGQ010000189.1:0-23283 GCA_033791425.1 Acidobacteriota bacterium | reverse complement strand
AGGATACTGGATGCTAGATGCTGGATGCTGGCTGTCCGTTGCGAGAGGTCTGATCCAGCATCCAGCATCTAGCATCCAGCATCATTTTCCCGGCTCAGCTCCCACAGCAGAATCCCCGCCGAAACCGAGAGATTCAGACTTTCGACCCCATCAGCCATTGGAATGGCGACGAACTCATCGATCTGTGATCTGGTCTTGGCGCGCATGCCACGTCCTTCGGCCCCAAGGCACAGAACCCAGCGGGGGGTCTTCCGCACGCCGGAGAGCTGTGTTCCGGAAGCGTCCGCACCAAAAACCCAGTAGCCGTTGTCGCGGAGACGAGCCAGAGCATCGGCAGCCACATTCACCCGAGCCACCGGAACACGCCCCAGCAGACCGGCTGCAGCCTTGGCTACAGCACCCCCAAGGGGTGGGGCCGAAGGGCCGGCGATCACGAGGCCATCGAGGGCGAGCGCCGCAGCGGTGCGAATCACCGCCCCGAGGTTGTGGGGGTCATCGACATCGTCGAGCAGTACGATGCGCGCCGGAGCGCCCTCGACGGCCATCAAATCATCGAGATCCACAAATGCAACCGGAGCCGATCGAATGGCACATCCGTTGTGGACAACCCCGTCCGACACACGATCGAGCCGAGTCCTCGGCACGACATCGTAGCGAATGCCGCGCCGCCGGGCGGCGGCGATGATCTTCTTCGCGCGCTGGTCTCGACGGTCCTGCTGCAACCACAGCGCATCCACCGGCTGGTCGCTTTCGAGCACCGCCAGAACCGCATGGAAACCAACCGTCCAAAGTACTTCACCCATGGCCGCCAGCCTCCTCCATCAGCACCACAGCGATCGCGCCCAGACCCTCTCCACGCCCCGCAAAGCCGAGTCCGTCGGTCGTGGTTGCCTTCACGGAGACCACCGACACATCGACTCCGAGGACCTTTGCGAGAGAGGCACGAAGGGCCGCCCGGAGCGGCGCGATGCGCGGGCGTTCTCCAACAACGGTCAGATCGCAGTTGCCCACCTTGAAGCCCTCGGCCGCAGCCCGCCCGAGGGCTTCGGTGACAAACACTGAAGAATCGACGTTTCTCCATTTATCGTCGTCGGTGGGGAAATGTTCGCCGATGTCCCCACCGGCAACGGCCCCGAGGATGGCGTCGGTCACCGCGTGCAAGGCGACGTCTGCATCCGAGTACCCATCCAGACCCGGCTCGCCGTCGATTCGGAGCCCGCAAAGCATCAGGACCCGCCGGCTGCAATACCTGTGAAAATCGACGCCCTGACCGATTCGGAGTCGTTTCATGGCGCCACTCCGGCCAGGACCCTGATCATCACGAGGTCTGACGGGATCGTGAGTTTGGGATTGGGGTGCTCGGCATCAATGCAGCGAACCCGCATCCCTGAGTTTTCGAGCAGGGCGGCTTCGTCCGTCCACTCCCCAACATCGCCGGTCTCCTCCCAGGCGCCCCGAAGAGAAGCGACTCGAAAGACCTGTGGAGTCAGCGCGAAACGAAGATTCTCGCGATCCACGGTTTCGGCTACTGAATCATCACCGTCGATCCGCTTGATCGTGTCGGAGACCGGCGCCGTCAAAATTGCGCCGTCCCACTCACCAAGTCCGCGCACGACGCGTTGAACATCATGGGGATTCACCAACGGCCTCGCGGCATCGTGAATGGCCACGACATCGGCGCCGAGACCAACGGCGGCATTCACACCGGCGCGCACCGAGAGGTGACGCCGCGCGCCGCCGGCCACAAATCGCGCTCGAGGAAAGCCTCGCCCGAGTCGATCCCGCCACATTGATAGGTCATCCGGTGCCACCACCACGACCACCCCGGCTGACGGGCGTGCTGTTTCGAGAGCTTCCAGCACTACGGCAAATACCATCCGATCGCCGATCAACTGCGAAAGCTTGTCGCCCCCGAAGCGGGAGCCGTGACCGGCACCTACACACACGAAGCACAGTTTTGAGTTTTGAGTTTTGAGGGTTGGGTTTTGAGTTTTCGGTTTTGATTTGGTCGCAGACCTGTCCTGCGGTGAATCTTCATCCGACCGGTTGGGTGGGTGGGAACTCATAATTCATAACTCAAAACTCAACACCGGAGGGCCGTCAGACCTCGAGGATCTCGGTCTCCTTCTGCTTGAGGATCGAGTTGATCTTCTCGATGTAGGTATCAGTCAGTTTTTGTACCTGCTCCTGACCGTCGTGCATCTGATCCTCGGAGATCTCTTTGTCCTTCTCCATGGTCTTGAATTGATCGTTGCCTTCACGGCGGACCTGGCGGACCGCATTGCGTGAGGTTTCAGCCACCTCGTGGGCGATCTTGACGAGGGCCTTGCGGCGATCCTCGGTGAGCGCCGGGATATTGAGACGAATGACCCGACCGTCGTTGTTCGGCGTGAGCCCGAGATTGGAGCGCAGAATCGCTTTCTCGACCTCCGCCAGGACCTTTGGTTCCCAAGGCGCGATCGTGATTGTCGACGGATCGGGTACCGACATCGTCGCGACCTGATTGAGCGGAGTCTGAACACCGTAGTAGTCAACCTGAATTCCGTCCACCAACGCCAACGAGGCGCGGCCGGTTCGCAGTTTTGCCAACTCTTGCTGAAATACATCAACGGTGCTGGCCATGCGTTTTTCGGTTTCTGTCAGAACGTCATTCATGCAACCTCCCCGGGGCCGACCCAAGACCCAACACTATCACCCAATACGACCTGCTTCATGATACCCGACACCCCGATGTTGAAGATCTGAATCGGGATCTCGCTTTCCATGCACAAAGAGATGGCTGCGGCATCCATCACCCGGAGTCCGCGCTGAAGGACCTCGCTGTAACCGAGCCGGGGGATCAACTGGGCGTCCGGATTCGTGACAGGATCCGACGTATAGAGGCCATCGACCTTGGTGGCCTTCATGAGTATTTCGGCGTCGATCTCGTTGGCCCGCAGGGCGGCCGCGGAGTCGGTCGTGAAGAATGGATTGCCGGTTCCACCGGCAAAGAGGACGACCCTGCCCTTTTCGAGGTGGCGGATGGCCCGCCGTCGGATAAATGGCTCGGCAACTTCGTTCATTTCGATCGCCGTCTGCACACGCGTCGGCACACCCATCTGCTCGATGGCCGACGAAAGAGCAAGCGCGTTGATCACCGTCGCCAGCATCCCCATGGAGTCGCCGGTGATGCGATCGATGCCCTGCTCGTGCGCCGAAACCCCCCGAATAATATTGCCGCCGCCGACCACGATCGCGATCTGGACATCAAGGGCTGCCACATCTGCGAACTCACCGGCTATTTTTCGAACCACCGCGGGCTCGATACCAAAGGGCTGAGAACCCATCAGGGCCTCACCCGAAAGTTTGACCATCACCCGGCGGTAGCGCGGTTGTGCAGCCACCATCTGTTACTCGCCGCTGCCCTCGCCGAGCTTGTAGCGAACAAACCGAACGACGGTCGCACCTTCTCCGGAGCTTTCAACCAGGAACTCGCCGACGGACTTTGCGGAGTCCTTGGCAAAGGGCTGCTCGAGCAACACCTCAGAGACGAAGAACTTCTCCATCTTGCCCTGGACGATCTTCTTTGCGATCTCCTCGGGTTTGCCGGCTTCCATCGCCTGATTGAGAGCGATCTCACGCTCGGTTGCCAACAACTCATCGGTGACCTCATCCCGAGTCACATACCGTGGATCGGTAGCAGCGATATGCAACGCCACATCGTGCAATGCTTCGGGAGATGCACCGCCTGAACCCTCGACAACCACGCCGATCTTGCCGCCCATATGGACGTACGACGCGAGAGTGTTTCCCGGCGCCGCCTCGATCAGCGCACACTGATTGAGGACGATGTTCTCGCCGATCACCGCGACCTTGAGCGAAACCATCTGCTCGACGGTGTGTTCCGAATCGCCCGCAAAAGGCTGCGCCTTCAACTCGTCCACAGACGTCGCTCCCGACTCGAGGACCTGCCCGACCAGGGCGTCACCGAACTCCCGAAAATCATCGAGCTTCGATACCGGCTCGGTTTCGCAGTTGAGCTCGATGATGGCCATTTTCTTGTCGTCGCCGACAATCGCGATCATGCCGTCATTGGCAGCCCGACCAGCTTTCTTCGCCGCAGCGGCGAGGCCTTTGGTGCGCAGATACTTGACAGCTTCTTCCATATCGCCGTTGGTCTCGGTAAGTGCCTTCTTGCAGTCCATCATGCCCGCCCCGGTGCGGTCCCTGAGCGCTTTGACTGCCTGTGCTGTGATTGCCATGTTGACCTCTCTCATGTAATTTTTGCTCAAAAACGGGGCCAGGCGCACTGTGCTCCTGGCCCCGTCCAATCATCGTCGTTGAACTTTCTCAGCTCTTGGCCGGAGCCACCTCATCATCGGTTTGATCCTCGTTTTCGGCGACAGCCGCTTCGGTGACTTCCTCGACCGTTTCCTCAGCCGCTTCGCGCTCCTCTGCAGCCACTTCGGCGTCGGCAGCCGTCACTTCCTCAGCCAGGACCTCGTCTGTTTTGGCGGGCTCTTCCGCCTCCACTTCGTCGGCCACAACGGCCACCTCGGCCGCAACAGCCACCTCGGCCGCAACAGCATCGGCGTCGTCTCCGTCGACTTCGGCCGCCTCGCCCTCATCACCCACGAAACGCTCGTCGGCCAGATTCAGGCCTTCAAGAACATTGTCGGCAATACGCGAGGTGAACAAACGAATGGCGCGGATGGCATCGTCGTTGCCGGGTATCGGAAAGTCCACTTCTTCAGGATCGCTGTTGGTGTCGACCACGGCCACCACCGGGATACCGAGGCGGTTGGCCTCTTTGATCGCGATGTGCTCGTGCACCGTGTCCACCACAAAGAGGGCGTCCGGAAGTTCCTCCATGTCCTTGATACCGCTAAATGCTCGGGCCATCTTGCGGCGCTGACGCTCGAGGCGAATGACCTCTTTCTTGGTGAGGTGCGACTCCTCGGCGCTGAGGGTCTTCTCGATCTCCTTGAACTTCTGGATCGACTTGCGGATGGTCTTGAAATTGGTCATGGTTCCGCCGAGCCAGCGGTGATTCATAAAGAACATGCCGCAACGTTCGGCCTCTTCGCGGATCGCATCCTGAGCCTGACGCTTGGTGCCCACAAAGAGCACGTTGCGGCCATTGGTCGCGAGATCGCGAATGAAATCCGCCGCGTCCTCGAAATGGTGCAGAGTCTTCTGTAGGTCGACGATATGGATCCCGTTGCGTTTGCCGAAAATATACGGCTTCATCTTCGGGTTCCATCGCCGTGTCTGATGCCCGAAGTGAACTCCGGCTTCGAGCAGTTCCTTCATCTGGATGTTTGCCACGAATCTCTCCCTTATCTCTTCGAGAACTGGAAGCGCTTACGAGCCTTGGGCTGCCCGTATTTCTTGCGCTCGACCTCGCGCGCGTCGCGGGTCAGGAAGCCGACGGACTTGAGCCGCGGGCGCAACTCGGCGTTGTACTCGAGCAACGCGCGGGAAATGCCATGACGAATCGCGCCGGCCTGACCGGACGGTCCTCCGCCCTCGACATTCACCAGAATGTCGAACTTGTCGGCGGTCTCGGTCAACAACAAGGGTTGCCGAATGACCATCTTGAGCACCCGATTCGGGAAATACTCATCAAAATCGCGGCGGTTGACCACGATCTTGCCGCTTCCCGGCCGGAGGTACACACGAGCGACCGATGTCTTGCGCCGCCCGGTGGCGTAATACTGGATCTCAGCCACGAACTCCCCCTCTCGAATCACAGGGCATAAATTTTGGGTTGCTGCGCTTCGTGCGGATGCTCGGGCCCGCTGTAGACCTTGAGCTTGCGCAGCAGCTTTCGGCCGAGTCGGTTTTTGGGCAACATGCCCCACACCGCGGCCTGAATCACACGTTCCGGGTACTTGTCCAGCCGTTCGCGAGCGGTCTCGGACTTCAACGAGCCCGGGCGTCCCGAATGACGATAGTAGATCTTGTCATCAAGCTTGTTTCCAGTCAGCTTGACCTGTTCCGCATTGACCACCACCACGAAGTCACCGGTATCGAGGTGGGGCGTAAAGTCTGGTTTGTGTTTGCCGCGGAGCAGACGCGCCGCTTCGGTCGCGAGCCGCCCCAACACCTGATCCGACGCGTCCAGGACAACCCAGTCGCGCGTAATCTCATCCTCTTTCGGCATATAACTTCGCATGATATCCAATCCTCATAACCACTTTGCCAAGTCCCTGTGGGCACAGGGAAACAAGACTCTACCCAAGCAAACTCCGGCTGTCAAGGCGTTTCGGGCCGGATATTCGCCGGCTACGCCTGACTCTCTGCCGGCAAAAGTCCGGGGCCTCGCCCCGGGAGATCGACGAGGTGCCCGGGGCCGAACCAGATGTGCAGTGAACGGAGGGTGGCTTGCACCGTCACGATATTCACTTCGACCTCCGCCGGCAACCAGCGACGAAGATCGATCACCACGATTCCATCACCCTGGAAAACCCTCAACAACGGACTCTCCAACGCCTTCAACCCGAGTTCGACCGCAGCCCGGGGTACGGGCACTCTCCCCAACGCGCGGACATGGCGAATTCTGAACCCGATATGGCGGTGGTGCAGCCTGATTTCGGCAAGCTGTAAGCCGACCTGCGCCGCCACGCCCTTCCAGACCACGCTGGTTTCCGCTTCGAGCGCGTCGCCTGCCCCGCGCAGCCGGACATCCCGAATCCGGTCGTTGCCGGCCATCGCACTGTTGATATGGCGTTCTGCCAGCTCGAGATCCACGACCAGGTGGAGGCCATCCCAACGCGCGAGCGGCGAAAACAGTATTGAATCGGTCACGGCTGCAAGTATAGGGCAGAGGGGCAAGGGGGCAAGGGGGCAGGGGGGGCAGGGGGGCAGGGGAGAAAGGGGACAAGGGAGACCGCTCGCGTCCACCGGACGTGCCGTCCTTGAGGATTTTGCGATCAGGATACGTCGACACGAGTGGATAATTCGGTCGCAAAATCCTCAAGGGGGGCACTCACGGGCACCAACGCAAAGAGAATCGGGATGCAGACTCCGGAGGGGCGACGGGAGACCAGCCCCGTGCGGTGGAGGTGCCACTTCTGACATTGTTGGATTCGCCGTACCTGAAGTCGCTGGGGTCATTCGGGCTAACAATGTCAACGGTGGGTCCTCTCGGGGAGAGCGACTGGAAACGGTCTGCGGACGGGGGATGGGCTAAACTCGCCACACAATGAGTGACACGTCACACCTGCTGGCAATTGTGGATCGGTTCGCCGATGCGAGGGTCGCTCTCTACGGAGACCTGGTTCTCGACCGCTTCATCCTCGGAACACCCAAACGCATCTCTCGCGAAGCTCCGGTCATCATTCTGAGACACGAGGGCCAACGCGACGTGCCGGGCGGCGGCGCCAACGCCCTGGCAAATATCGCCGCTCTCGGCGCCCGGGTCTCGGTGGTGGCCGCGATCGGCGATGATGAGTCCGGCGCGGCATTACGCGATGCTCTGGAGCAGCGCGGCATTGCCACCGACATGATTGTCACCGTCCCTGGTTTTCGCACCCCAACCAAGGTCCGCGTTCTCGGTGGGGGCCATTCGTCTCTGAAACACCAGGTAGCACGCTATGACATCGAAGACCAGCTCGACGCCGACGGAGCCTGGCGAGTGGAAATGGCTCGAAACCTTGCCGAAGAATTCGGACGTGCCGACGCAGTGGCGGTCTCCGACTATGGCTACGGGTGCGTTGTCCCGGAAGCCCTCGCCCAGGTCACTGCCGACCATGGAGGCATGTGGACCTGTCTCGACTCACGGCACCGCGTTGGCACTTTCGGGGGAGTCGCCGCGGCGACCCCGAACCTCGATGAGCTCGAGGTCTTTTGCGGGCGGCGGCTGTCAAGCGACACCGAGGTCGCGGCCGGGGCCGAAGAGCTTCGACACGCTCTTGACGCCCGCTTTGTCCTCGCTACCCGCGGCAATCACGGAATGACCCTGGTCCAAGCCGGGGGTGAACCGCGCCACATCCCGGTGTTCGGCACCGATCAGGTGGCCGATGTCACCGGTGCCGGTGACACCGTGCTGGCAGTTTTATCGGTTGCGTTGGCCGCCGGCGCCGATCCATTTGACGCCGCACACCTCGCCAACATCGCCGCCGGGCTGGTCGTTATGAAGCTCGGTACCGCCACCGTCTCGGCTGCCGAGTTGCGAGCTGCAATCGCAACCTGAGGAGGCTCGAGTGACGGCGCCTGAAAACAAGCTGAAGACCCTCGACGAGTTGGCTGTGGAGTGCTCATCGTGGCGCGAGCGCGGGCTCGACGTGGTCCTCGTCAACGGTGCATTCGACGTCCTCCACGTCGGCCATCTCCGCTATCTCGCGGCGGCACACGCACTCGGGGATCGCCTGGTGGTCGCAGTCAACTCCGACCTTTCGGTTCGGGAAGGAAAGGGCCAACGGCGACCGATCATCCCGGAGGGCGAGCGGGTGGAGATTCTGTCCCACCTGTGGATGGTTGACCGTATTTGTCTTTTTGACAGCCTCACGGTCGGACCGGTCCTCGACATGCTTCGGCCCTCGATCCACGCAAAAGGAACGGACTACACCGTTGATTCCGTCCCTGAACGGGAGGTGGTCGCGGCCTACGGCGGGCGCACGGAGATCTGCGGAGACCCGAAGGACCACGCGACGACCGATCTGATCGGGGTCATTCTGGAGCGGTTTGGAACGAAAACGTGATTTCGGATTTTGGATTTTGGATTTCTCGAACACCCACGGTGCACTAGACGTAACCCGGCTTTCTCATCGCGCTTCCCGAGAGGAGCCAGGCACGCGGCCCGTCGGACGGGCCGGATGCCAGGCACCTCCACCGCACGTGGTCCAACCCACCCTCAGCACTCGTACCTTTCCCATCGGTGGGGAGTGCGGGTGGTAAATCCGAAATCCGAAATCCGCAATCCGAATTTTCCCAGTGGTGGCTGGTCATGAGGGTTGTCCTCGTCCGGCTCTCCGCCCTCGGCGACATCGTCCACACCTGGCCGCTAGCCGTTGCGCTTCGGGAAGCCGATCCACGACTGCACATCAGTTGGGTCGTCGAAGAGCCGTTTCAACCTCTTGTCGAGGGGCATCCCGCTGTGGACGCTGTGTTCGTCACCCGTACCAGGGCGTGGCGCCGAAGACCACTGTCGGTCTCGACGCGCGCTGAAACCGAGATCTTGAAGACACAGTTTCACGAACTCCAGCCAGAATTGACCATCGATGCCCAGGGACTTCTAAAGTCTGCAATTGTCACCCGTTGGACAGGTGCTCGTCGGCGGGTGGGCCTCGCCCGTCCATGGCGGCGCGAACGTCTGGCCGGGTTCGCCTATACGGAAGTCGTACCCGGTGCCGAAAGCGGCTCTCATGTGGCGGCCACCAACCTCGAGTTCGTTGGGGCAATTGGAGCCGACCCACCGGCCCTCAAGCCTCCCGACGGCTCGTGGTTGTTGGACAGAGCTCGAACCCGGGAGCCTCTCGATTTTCCCCTCGATCGCCCATACGCAGTGATTCTGCCCGGCGCCGGTGGGGCCCACAAGGTTCTGGCTGAATCCACGCTTGCCGAAGTGTGTCGCGACCTCGCCCTTTCGGGACTGGAGGTCGTCGTCGCATGGGGCCCGGGTGAGATCGACCGCGCTACCACGGTGGTGGATGCTGCAGGTGCCGGTTCCCGTTTGGCTCCGCCCACCAATCTACTCGAGCTTTCCTGCCTGCTCGGAGGTGCCGCCCTGGTGATCGGAGGCGACACCGGACCCGTTCATCTGGCGGCGAGCTTCGGCGTTCCCACAGTCGCCATTTATCTCGCCAGCGACTGGCGCCGCAACGGGCCCCTCGGCACCACAACGGCGGTCGTCTCCGGCGCCCGGGAGGTGACGGGCTCACCCAGGGCCTCAGCGCGCGCCATTGCCGACCACAACGTGGGTTCTGCCGAAATCGTCGCGGCCGCGCGCCAATTGCTCGACGGTTGAGAACGAAAGTCGAGTTTCGATATTGAGGTCTGTGGAACGATATCTGCGACGAATTCGTGGTCCTTTTGTTACGATAGATAAGGTGTGTAATTGAAGCCAAACCCTCAGTCAATATTGGCAACGCCTCTGGTGCTACAATTTTATTTGAAAACGTCTGTGGAATTGGACGGCTTGTATGGCTCTGAAAATCGGTGAACTTCTCATCAAGGCAAAGCTGATCAACGAGCATCAGCTGGCAAAGGCACTCGAAGAGCAGACGGCCAGCGGTGGACGTCTTGGTGAGCATTTGGTGACTCTCGGATATGTGACCGAGGAAGACATCCTCGACTGCCTTTCGCAACAGTTCGGCGTTCCGTCTATTAACCTCAAACATTTTGATATCGACGAGGCGATCATTCGACTGATTCCTGCCGACGTCGCGCGAAAGTATCAGTTCATTCCGGTGTCCAAGACCGGAGCGACCCTGACAGTGGCCATGACCGACCCCTCAAACGTCTTTGCGATGGATGACATCACGTTCATCACCGGGTATCGCGTCGAGCCCGTTGTCGCTTCGGAAGAGGCGCTCCGCGAGGCGATCGACAAGTACTACGGCACCAGCCACTCCATCGAACTGAAAAAGGTGATGGACGATCTGTCAACGGTCGACGAAGCGTCGCTCGAACTCCTCGAGGAGGAAGAGGACCTCGACGTCGAGGACCTCGAGGCGAGTGCCGAAGAGGCCCCCGTGGTGCGGCTCGTGAATCTGATTCTGACCGACGCCCTCAAGCGGGCCGCTTCGGACATCCACATCGAGCCGTACGAAAAGACGTTCCGCGTCCGCTTCCGCATCGACGGCATCCTCTACGAGATCATGAACCCACCCCTCAAGCTCAAGGACGCGATTTCCTCGCGAATCAAGATTCTGGCGAAGCTCGATATCGCCGAAAAGCGACTGCCTCAGGATGGCCGTATCAAACTCAAAATGAGGTTCCAGGGCAAGGTCAAGGAACTCGATTTCCGGGTCTCGACCCTCCCGACCCTGCACGGCGAGAAGATCGTCATGCGGTTGCTCGACAAAGATCAACTGATGCTCGACATGACCAAGCTCGGTTTCGAAAAATCGAGCCTCAAGAACTTCGAGGAAGCGATCTTCCAGCCCTATGGCATGGTGTTGGTGACCGGGCCCACCGGCTCGGGCAAAACCAACACGCTGTATTCCGCGATCTCACGGATCAACACTTCAGAGGTCAACATCATGACCGCCGAAGATCCGGTCGAATTCCAAATGATGGGCGTCAACCAGGTTCAAATGAAGGAGTCCATCGGACTCAACTTCGCCGCCGCCCTGCGATCGTTCCTTCGCCAGGATCCCAACATCGTGCTGGTCGGTGAGGTCCGCGACTTCGAAACCGCAGAGATCGCGATCAAGGCGGCGCTGACCGGCCACCTCGTGCTCTCCACGCTCCACACCAACGATGCGCCCTCGTCCATCAACCGTTTGATGAATATGGGCATCGAACCGTTTCTCGTGGCGACCTCGGTCAATCTGGTCGTCGCCCAACGTCTGGTGCGGCGGGTCTGCGAAAAGTGCAAGCAGCCAGAAGACGTGCCGGTGCAAGCACTCCTCAACGTCGGCTTCTCGGAGGCCGAGGCGCCCAATATCGAGATCTACCGCGGGCGCGGGTGCGATGAATGCAACCAGCGCGGCTACAGAGGCCGTGTCGGGATTTACGAGGTCATGGTCGTCGGGGAGGACATTCGCGAGCTCATTCTCTCGGGAGCCTCGGCCGTCGAACTGCGACGTAAAGCCATCGAGGAAGGTATGATCAGTTTGAGGCATTCAGGGCTCCAGAAGATTCGCGACGGCATCACCACCATCGAAGAGGTGGTCCGCGAATCGGTCCTGTAGTCAAGGGGAAAAAGTCATGACAGTCAGCCTGCATCAGCTGCTCAAGACCATGGTCGAAAAGGGTGGGACCGACCTTCACATCACCACCAACTCGCCTCCCCTGATCCGGGTGGATGGGACGCTGGTCACCTTGTCTCACCCGCCGATGACGGCGGTGGACACCAAAAAGCTCGCCTACTCGGTTCTCACCGACGCCCAGAAACACCGTTTCGAGGAGAGTCTCGAGCTCGACATTTCATTCGGTGTCAAGGGTCTGGCCAGGTTCCGCGCCAATGTCTACATGCAGCGCGGCGCGGTCGCGGGAGCATTCCGGCGCATCCCCTACGAGATCCTCGGTTTCAGCGAGTTGGGGCTGCCCGGCTCGGTGGAAGCTCTGTGCAGCAAGCCACGCGGGCTGGTGCTGGTGACCGGCCCAACGGGTTCGGGCAAGTCGACCACGCTGGCCGCCATGATTGACAAGATCAATCGTGAAAAATCACTCCACATCCTGACGATCGAGGATCCTGTCGAGTACCTCCATTCGCACAAGAAGTGCATGGTCAACCAACGCGAACTGCACGCCGACACCCACAGCTTCCCGGCCGCCCTGCGGTCGGTATTGCGTGAGGACCCGGACGTTGTTCTGATCGGTGAGATGCGGGACCTCGAGACCATCGAGTCGGCATTGAGAATCGCCGAGACCGGCCACCTCACATTCGCCACCCTTCATACCAATTCAGCGCCACAGACGATCAACCGAATCGTCGACGTCTTTCCGGAACACCAACAGGCACAGATCCGCGCTCAGCTGAGCTTTGTGCTCGAGGGCATCATCTGCCAGTCATTGTTGCGGCGCGCATCCGGTAAGGGTCGAGCGCTGTGTTGTGAAATCCTGATTCCGAGTTCGGCTATCCGCAACCTGATCCGCGAGGACAAGATCCACCAGGTCTACTCGATGATGCAAGCCGGCCAGGTCAAACACGGGATGCAGACCTTCAACCAGGGTCTGGCAACCCTCTACCACCGGCGCATGATCTCATTGCAGACGGCGCTCGCCTACAGTTCCTATCCGGATGAGTTACAGGACATGATCAATCGGGGCGTGGGAGCCAACACCGGCCCTCAGGCACGCCGAGCAGGAAGGAGCTGAGATGCCCAGTTACGAATGGAAGGGTCGTGACAGAAACGGCGCCACCCAAACGGGTGTCCTGATCGGCGATAGTAAAGACGCCGTCATTGCGGCTCTTCGCCGTCAGCAGATCGTCGTCACCACGGTCAAGGAAAAGGGCAAGGAGATCGCCCTGCCCAAATTTGGCGGCGGTGTGAAATCCAAGGACATCGCGGTCTTCACGCGACAGTTCTCGGTCATGATCGATGCGGGTCTGCCCCTCGTGCAATGCCTGGACATCCTGGGTCAACAGCAGGAGAACAAGGCCTTCCAGAAGATCATCCTCCAGGTTCGGCAGGATGTGGAGGGCGGGTCGTCACTCGCCGAGGCGATGCGCAAGCACCCGCAGGCGTTCGATGACCTGTACGTCAACATGGTGGCTGCCGGCGAGGCGGGCGGTATTCTCGACACCATTCTCCAGCGTCTGGCGACCTACATTGAAAAGTCGGTCAAGCTGAAGTCCCAGGTGAAGTCGGCATTGGTGTACCCGGCATCGGTGGTGACCATTGCCGTCGTCGTCGTCTACGTCATTTTGTGGAAAGTCATCCCGGTCTTTGCGACCCTATTTGAAGGTCTCGGAGGCCAGCTGCCCTTCCTGACCCAGGTCGTCGTCAACATGTCGGGTTTCATCGGCACCTTCTGGTGGCTGATCATGATCGTGGTATTTGGTGGCGCGTTCGCTATCAAGCAGTACTATGGGACTGACGCCGGGCGCTATCAGATCGACAAGATCATGCTCAAGACACCGGTCCTCGGAATGCTCTTGCGCAAGATCGCGGTGGCCCGATTCTGCCGCACCCTCGGCACCCTGCTCAGCTCGGGCGTCGCCATCCTCGAGTCTCTCGACATCACGGCCCGTACAGCGGGCAACGCGGTCATCGAGGAGGCCATTCTCCGGGTTCGCAAAGAGGTCGAGGAGGGCAAGACGATCGCCGAGCCGTTGATCCGCTCCGAACAATTCCCACCGATGGTGTGTCAGATGATCTCCGTTGGTGAGCAGACCGGCGCCATGGACACGATGCTGTCGAAAATCGCGGACTTCTACGAGGACGAGGTCGACGCTGCGGTCGACGGCATGATGTCCCTCATCGAGCCCGTGATCATCGCCTTTCTCGGTGTCGTGATCGGTACGATCGTGGTCGCGATGTACCTGCCCATGTTTACGCTCATCAGCCAGATCGGCTGATGGCCGGAAGGTCGCCGATGACCGAATCACCGCGGAAACAGGCCGCGGCGGTGATGGTTCCCTACCCGTCGCAGAACGCCCTCCGGTGGGCGATCGGGCTGCGGTTGATCGTGATCTCGACTCTGTTTCTCGGGATCCTACTGATTCAGATCAACAGCGAAAAGATCCTCCCTTTGAGGAACTTTTACGGCCTGATCCTGTTCAGCTTCGGCCTCTCTCTTCTCTATTTGATCCTCTACTCGCGCAAAGTGCCACCGCGGCTGCAAACCTGGATCCAACTCCTTGGCGACATCGCGGTCGTGACCGGATTTGTCTATTTCACCGGTGGTCTCTATTCACCATTCTCCTTTCTCTATCTGACCGTGATCGCCGTCGCCGCCATGCTCATGCGGGGCGGTGGTCTGATCTTTGCCGGGCTTTCCGCGATCGCCTACGGGTTGCTGATCGACCTCATGGTCTTCGACGTGCTCCCTGTGCCGGAGAACCTGACCGGGATCCAGATCGCAGTACCCACGTCGAGGATCCTGGTTCAACTCATCACCAATATCGTGGGGTTCTTGCTGGTCGCCGTCCTCGTGTCATATCTCGGGGAGTCGCTGCGCAGCGTCCACTATCGACTTCAGGAAGAGGAGGAGCGGTCTCGGCAGTTCGTCGCCCTCACCGACCACGTCGTACGATCGGTGGGCGCCGGCATCATCGCTACGGACCTCGAAGGTCGAGTGTTGCACCTGAACCCCGCGGGTGCACACATGCTCGGGATCACCGACGGCGAGACCGTCAAGGGAAGCACGCTTGATGAGACCATGAACCTGGCGGACCAGAACTGGGGTCTGTTGAGGACCCGCGCTCTCGACAGCAAGGTCATGCGCCTCGAAGGGACGATGGTTGCCTCGGGCACGCGTTTCGGCCTTACGGTGGGCCCGTTGGCCGACGAAGAAGAAAACGTGGTTGGTTTCATCGTCACATTTCAAGACCTCTCCGAGATCAAGGTCGAAGCAGAACGTGTTCGCATGCAGGAAAGAATGGCCGCGGTCGGCGAACTGGCGGCCCGTATGGCCCACGAGATCAAGAACCCGCTCGCCTCGATTTCCGGATCGGCACAAGTGCTTGCTTCTGCGGAATCGCTGGATGACAAGGGCCAGCGGCTGCTGCATATCCTGGTCGACGAATCGCGCCGACTTTCCGGCATCCTCGATGGTTTTCTTGCCTACACCCGCCCCCAGCAGAACGACTTCAACGATTGCGATGTCTCCACAATGTTGTCCGATTGCGTCGACTTGCTCGGTCGCTCCGACGAACACCGGGAGGACCACGACATCAGCCTGGATGTTCCGGGCAGCCTTCCCCTCAAGGGTGAGGAACAACTGCTGCGACAGATCTTCTGGAACTTGTCGCGCAATGCGCTTCAGGCGATGCCCGAAGGCGGCCGGCTCGAGATTTCCGGTAAACAGGTTGATGGAATAGTGGTGTTGCGGTGGCACGACAGCGGCGTTGGTATGACCGAAAACGTGCGGCGTCAGGCCTTCGAACCCTTTGTCACCACCCGGCCCGGTGGCACCGGGCTCGGGCTGGCGGTGGTGTACGCTGCCGTGGCCGAGCACGCCGGCACGATCGCTATCGACAGCGCCCCCGACCGCGGAACCGTCGTGACCGTGGAGTTGCCGGTGAACAGGGAGACCGGATGAGTTGGAGCCCGCAAATGTCACCCGCTGGCTGGCGCGGCCGGGCCCCCCGATCACAGACCCCACCGGGCATGGCACCTCGCCGCCCTCGCGACGAAACCAGGTGAGATATGCAGGCTAGCCGAATTCTGGTCATCGATGACGAAAAGTCCCTGCGCGAGTTTTTGACGATACTGCTCGAGCAGGAGGGCTACGAGGTCACCACCGCCGAATCCGTCGCAACAGGTCTCGAAAGGCTGCACAAACAGACTTTTGACCTCGTCATGTGCGACCTCAAATTGCCCGACGGCACGGGTCTCGAGGTCCTGGCCGACGCGCGGAAAAACCACGTCGCTTCTCCGTTCATCATCATCACCGCTCACACCACCCCCCAGCACGCGCTCGAGGCCCTGCGCGCCGGCGCGGCGGAGTACCTGTCGAAGCCGTTCAACGTCGAAGATCTCAAGCTGATTCTCGACAAGCTTCTCGACACCAGAGAAGCACCGGAAAGCGAACGCGAGGTCCCGAATTTCATCGGCTCGAGTCCCTCCATCCGTCGCATCCTCGATATGGTGCCCCGGCTCGCGGCAACTCCTTCGACGGTCTTCATTACCGGTGAGAGCGGCACCGGCAAGGAACTCCTCGCGCAGGCCGTCCACTCGTTTTCGGCCAACGCCAACGGGCCATTCCTGAGCGTCAATTGCGGTGCGCTCCCCGAAGGACTGCTCGAGTCCGAGCTCTTCGGTCATGTTCGCGGATCGTTCACCGGCGCGATTCGAGACAACAAGGGCCTCTTTGTCGACGCTGAGGGGGGCACGGTCCTGCTTGACGAAGTGGGTGAACTCACCCCGCTGATGCAAGTCAAACTCCTTCGCGTCCTCCAGGAACGTCGGGTCCGACCAGTCGGGGCGAGCCGCGAGATCGCCGTCAATGCTCGCGTTCTCGCCGCCACCAACCGCGACCTCGAAGCGGCGGTCAAGGACGGCACCTTTCGTGAGGACCTTTACTATCGCCTCAACGTCCTCCACGTTCACCTGCCACCTTTGCGGCAACGGATCGACGACATACCCGAACTCGGGCGTCACTTCGTCGAACGAACCTGCAAGAGCTTCGGGCTGGAGCCCAAACGTCTGACGCCCGACGCGCTGCGGGTCCTCCAGGCCTACGGGTGGCCGGGGAACATTCGCGAGCTCGAAAACGTGATTGAACGGACGGTAGCTCTCGAGGCCTCCGCAATCATCTCGTCCGGAAGCCTCCCCGAGCACCTCAGAGGGACGCCCTCAGGCCATCGGACGGAGGGCGTCAGTCTGCCGGAAGAGGGTCTCGACCTCGACGAACACCTCGACAACGTTCGACGGTCATTGATGCAACAGGCGCTGGAGCGTACCCAGGGTCACCAGAAAAACGCCTCGGAGCTTTTGCGCATGTCCTACCGCGCCTTCCGCTATCATGCGGAGAAGCTCGGTCTCGTCAAGGACGACTGAACGGGCCCAAACCACACGAGGAGACGCGATGCATCTCGAGGCCACAGCGCAGACGACGACTTTCAAACGGCGATTCGGTCTGCTTTTTTTGTTTCTGGCAGGTCTTTGGGCCGCCAGCTGTTCCCAATCGGCACCACCTCTGGAGGCGCCTGTGCAGCCACCACCAACCGTCGCCAAGGTTGTCCTACCGAGCGCCGCGCTGCCCGACGGTTTCGTTGTCGACCTCGAACTCGCCGTTACGCCGCAAGAGGTCGCGGACGGCCTCATGTATCGACCCTCGCTGCCGGAGAACCGCGCCATGCTGTTCATCTTCGGCGCCGATCGCTACCCGTCGTTCTGGATGAAGAACACCCTGATATCGTTGGATCTGATTTTTCTCGACAGCTCCGGTTCAGTCGTAGATGTCGTCGCGAACGTTCCGCCGTGCGCGGCGGACCCGTGCCCGACCTACTCACCAAAGAACCCCGCTCGCGCTGTGCTCGAGCTGGCGGCTGGCTCCGCTACCACCCACGGAGTCGAGAGCGGTGTCGTCATCTCATTCCAACGGATACCCGGCTTTCCAGTCACGCCCACGGACGCTCCAGAAGGATAATCTAGATCCTGACCTGTCGTCATCGCTTTCAGGACGTGTCGGTCGATTTTTTCTCGGGTTTGGCCGGAGTGTCTTTCTTCGATGGCGTGGTGTCGGTCTTCTCGGTCGTGGTCAGCGCGGTCGAGCGCCCACCGTTGCCCTTGCCGTAGTCGGTTACGTACCAGCCGCTGCCTTTGAACTGCAGCGCCGGAGCCGACAGCAGACGCCGAACGTTGCCCTCGCACTTTGGGCAGCGCACCGACGACGCATCAGCTACACGTCGAATACGTTCGAAGTGATGACCGCATAGAAAACATTCATACTCGTACAGTGGCATGCAACACCTAACCCCGAACTTGAATCAAGATCTTCCCGCTGGACGACGGATCCATCGTCACCAATTGGAGCTCTACCAGCGCATACAGAACACGCGCGTTGGCGCCCGGGCTGAGGGGACCTTGCTCGCAGAGTTCGAAGAGATTTCTTTTCCCGTCGACGAGTTCCAGCAGCTCCAACTCATCAGCTTCGAAACGAAATTTCTCGAGATGCGCGGGTTTCGGCAGACGTTTGAAAATCGCGCCGCGACCACCGAGCCTGGCGGTGATGATCTTCGGGTCTTCGATGCGCCGACAGCCGGCGAGGACCGCGCGCGCCGTGGGAATCTTGATCTTGAAGGTCTCGTCTTCTCGCGACGTCCCGACCGTAAAGCACATGTGACCTTCGTTCCAGTTGAACAAACTCCACACGATGCTCTGAACCTGGCGTCGCACAGACTTTCCCAGCACACCCTGGCTGAGAAAACCCATTCGGACCAGCACCTCGCCGTGACGAGCACCCGGAGCGCTCGCCAGCTCCTCTGAAGATTGCGCCAGCTGTTCCCTGGTGATTTCGCCACTCCGAATGAGGTACTCGCCCAGCGACTCACTTCGGTCGGTAGAGGTGGCAAAAATGACGTCGCCATCCAAAAAGAAAACTTTTTTGGTAATGTCCTCACGGCTCACCTCGAGCACGCCCGGAACACCATAACGGTGAATCGTCGTGAGAATCTCGGGAAGCGGCGTCTTTTCAAGCTCGCTTCGATAAACGAATTCTTCGCCCGCCATCAACGACTACCTTTACACCCGCAAAAGCCGCCGTTCCGCCTCCGCCACTCCACGATGAGGTGGCGGAAGCGCAAGGGAATCGAACCCTCCGACCGACCCTACTGAGGCCGGCCCAACGGATTTGAAGTCCGCGGAAGCCACCAGGCCCCATGCGCTTCCTCGCAAAGGTCATTCTAACACTGGTCGAGAGGCCCGGTGAACGAGCGGCGACGATCGATGTGATGAATCATTACAATTGACACACACTCCACCATTTGTTACAACAAGCGTCCCTGTGGGGCCGTAGCTCAATTGGGAGAGCGCTTGAATGGCATTCAAGAGGTCGTCGGTTCGATCCCGATCGGCTCCACCAGAAACTTCAAATTCGCCGCCCCCTCGGGCGGCTTTTTTCGTCTCTGCTTTCGCCGTCGGAAGTCGGTCTACGATCCATCGCCGCTGTTACGAAAGACTCGCGGGTTCAAAACCATAGTCCTTCGGGCAACGTGATAGGCTCCAATTCAGTTCCTCAATTGACCGGGCCTGGAGCCATCAGAAGCGAAAACCACGGCGCACCAGCTAGATACCCTGGCCACTAGGCTCTCTCGATTGGGCTTTCCGTCCGGTTTCGAAGGGAGACTTTGTGAGGATTCGCATGACAATCGTCCTGCTGGCTGCCCTCGTCCAATTTGTTGCTCACACAACAAACGCTTCCGGTGCTGAGGTGCTTGATTTCGAGCTTGAAGACCAGTTCAAAAATGTCCACCGGAGTTCGGATTTTTCCGGCCACGTCGTCGTGTTGATCGGCAGCGACAAAAACGGTGTCCAGTTCAATGGATCGTGGAGCGCTGCGATCCACGATTCGCTGCAGGACCACCCGCAGTACGATCAAATCACCCACCTGGCCCACGCCGATCTTCGCGGTGTGCCGTTTTTTCTCAAGGGTATGATCCGGGAAAAATTTCCTCAAAACCCCGATCAATGGGTGCTGCTGGACTGGAAAGGAAAGATTTCCAAGACCTACGCTTTTGCAGCCGATTCATCCAACATCCTGGTCTTCGCACCGGACGGTTCCCTCGTCCACCAAGCCTCAGGTCAGGAGCCAGATGACGAGACTGTCAGCGAGATCGCCGCGTCGCTCAGAACGCTGCTGAATCAGGCGGGGAGTGGAAGCGCTGAATGAAGGCTCACGCGCCGCACTCTCTGCGAGTCGCGGAGTGTCTCGGCACCTGTTGCTCGCTCGAACCTTTGAGAGCCCTGCTCATCACTGGACGAAGTCGTCATCTTTGAAAACCGGGCCAGGATAAGTGTAGTAACCCTGGCCGGTTTTGACTCCCAGAAGGCCATGATCGAGAAACCTCTTCTTGACGTAGGCGGCGTTTTTCCGGAGCTCGTCATCGTCATCTGCCTCTGCCCAATACTCGAGAACGTTGGAGATCGTCTCCAGACCGATCAGATCCATGATGCCGAAGGGTCCCACCGGCATCTTCGTCGACACCATCCAGGTCCTATCGACATCTTCGTGGGTCGCCACCTCGTTGGTGACCAGCCCCTGGGCGGCGACCAGCAACGGCATGAGTAGGGAATTGATGACGTAACCGTTCTGCTCCTTCTCGAGGCGGATGGGCACCATGCCGATCTCCGCTGCGAAGTCGAGAACACGTTCAAAGACCGCCGGATCGGTCCCCTGGTGCGGCATCACCTCACCGATATTGGCGTCCCATACGGGGTTGGCAAAATGCAGGGCCAGAAAACGATCCGGCCGCCCGGTGGCGTCGGCGATTTGGCTCGGCAGCAGGGTCGAGGTGTTGGTGGTGAAGATGGTGTGGTCCGGACAGTGCTCGTTCAACAGACCGTACACCTCACGTTTGATCTCCGGATCTTCAGGGACCGACTCACTCACGAGGTCGACGTTCGCGCACGCCTGGCCGAGATCGCTGGTGTAGGAGAGGCGCGCGATCGCGGCGTCGATCGTCTTCTGACTCGAGCCCCGTTTTGCAACGAACACCTCTGCGAACTTCCGGTGACTGCTCCGACTCCCGTCGAGCGAGGCTTCATTGACGTCGTACATCACGGTTTGAAAACCGGACACCGCACACTGGAAACCGATCTGTCTCCCCATGGTGCCGGTGCCCACAACAACCACCGTTTTGATTTCCATTTCCATCTTAATCTCCAGCTCGATTCTCACGGTCGACGACTGTACCAACATCACCGATGCCGGGTCAGATACTCGTGTGATGGGGCTCGTGATCAAATTGTTGAATATTCGGGGTTGAACAATCTCTTTCGCGGAATGAGACGCGATTTCAATCATGTTAGATTAGACGTTGATTCTCAAGGAGAAAAACATGGCCAAGTACGACAGCATTCTCGGTGCGGTTGGCAACACGCCGGTTGTTCGCATCAACAAGCTCGGACCTGCAGGCGTCAATCTCTACGTCAAGGTCGAGTCCTTCAACCCGATGGGGTCGGTCAAAGATCGGCTGGCGCTGGGCATTATCGAGGACGCCGAACGTTCCGGTGCACTCACACCGGGTCAGACCGTCATCGAGGCGACCAGCGGCAACACCGGCATCGGTCTGGCTATGGTGTGCGCCCAGAAGGGCTATCCGCTGGTAGTCACGATGGCAGAGAACTTCTCGGTGGAACGGCGCAAGATGATGCGCTTTCTCGGCGCCAGGGTGGTGCTGACGCCGGCCTCCGAGAAAGGCACCGGGATGCTTCGCAAAGCGGAAGAGCTCGCCGAGACCCACGGCTGGTTTCTGTGCCGCCAATTCGAGAACGAGGCCAACGCCAATGTCCACTCGGCGACCACAGCAATCGAGATCCTCGAGGACTTCAAGGACGAGAGGCTGGACTACTGGGTCACCGGATTCGGTACCGGTGGGACGCTCAAAGGCGTCTCGCGGGTGCTCAAGAAGGAACGGCCGGAGACCAAGATCGTCGTCTGCGAGCCCGACAACTCGCCGCTTCTTGGCTCCGGTATCGGGCAGGCGCGCAACGCCGACGGCTCCATCGCGGAGAGCCACCCGTCCTTCCGCGCCCACCTGATGCAGGGTTGGACGCCGGACTTCATCCCCAAGCTGGCTGAGGACGTGCAGGTCGCAGACCAGCTCGACATCTTCATGCCGATCAAGGGCAACGACGCCATCCAGTGTTCGCAGGACCTGGCGCAGAAGGAGGGCATCTTTGTCGGGATCTCGGCCGGAGCCACCCTCGCGGGTGCGCTGCAGGCGGCTGCGACCGCACCTCCGGGCAGCACCATTCTCGCTATGCTGCCGGACACCGGCGAGCGCTACCTGTCGACGCCGCTATTCTTCGACGTCGCAGAGCACATGACGGCCGAGGAGATAGAGATCTCGAAGTCGACGCCGAGCTACCGCTTTGATGCGACACCGCCAGCGCCGAAAACGCCGGAGCCGGAACCCAAACCGGTGACCCCGGAAGCAGAGGCGTTTCTGAATCAGGCCGTCGACGATCCGGAACAACCGGTCGTGATGTTCGCTTTCGAGTGGTGCGAGTTCTGCTGGTCGGTGCGCAAGCTCTTTGCCGAGTGCGGCATCCCCTACCGCTCGATCGATCTCGATTCGGTGGACTACCAGGACGACGACTGGGGTGGTCAGGTGAGGGCGGCGCTCAATGCACGCTTCGACGTCAAGACCATCCCCCAGATCTTTGTCGGCGGGAAGCACATCGGCGGTGCGACGGAGACCTTTGACGCCTTCAACGAAGGCGAGCTGCAGAAGCTCCTGGGTCAGCTTGGCGTGGCCTACAACCCAGCGGTTCAGCTGGACCCCTACTCGCTCATGCCGAGCTGGCTCCACCCGCGTTAGGGCGAGTTCGCTATTTCCAGCCGACGCGCCAGATCTTTGGATCCTCGAGTTCTCTCCAGAACATCTCGCGCACGACGTGAGTCAAGACGGCCTCGATCTGAACATGATCCGTTGGGTTGCCGTCGGCGTCCCGGACCCAGTCGAGGATGAGAAAGTGCTTCTCCCGGTTGACGGGGCGGACAGCTGTCCACTTCGAGTTGGGCAGCTTGCGGTGGTTGACCGGGTTGCGGAACGAGCCATTCACGGTGAGGTGGAATCCTCGGCGTCGGCCCGATAACCGCTGAGTCGGGCGAGTTCGATCTGAAACGGTCCCTCCTGGCGGCTGACGATCAGACCGAAGGTGGTGACCTTCGCGGGATCCAGAACCGGGTGACCCTCGACCCGGCGCCCACGCCACACCGGTACGAAGTCGGCAAATGGAACGACCACATCGGTCCACTCTCCGGCAGGCGGGACCAGCGGCACCTGGTAGCTGACCC
>JASJGQ010000188.1:0-4121 GCA_033791425.1 Acidobacteriota bacterium | reverse complement strand
AGTGGCCGGGTGGGGGATGTTCAGAAAGAACAACTGGAAGAGTTGGCTGGGACTCCTCACCTCGGGAGCGCTGGCGGCCCTCCTCTTCGGTTATGTTTTCGTGCTCTCGAGCCAACTGCCGGATGCCGAATTGGCGGCCGCCGTGGGCACGGCAGCGCCACCCCTCGAGCTGCCCGACCAGACCGGACGGGTGGTCAACCTCGCTGATTTCCAGGACCGGCGGGTGGTGGTGGTTTTTTACCGCGGCTTCTGGTGACCGTTCTGCCGATCAGAACTGCAAGGTTTGCAGTCACGTCTGTCGGATATTCAGAGTGCGGGCGCGGAAGTGATCGCGGTTTCTGTCGACACCATCGAAGAATCGGCCCGGCTCGCGGCGGGGCTCGGTCTCGACTTTCCCGTGTTGTCGGATGTTGAACGGCGCGCGATCCGCGACTGGGGCCTGGTCCACGAGGGCGGCAAGCCGGGAGGTGGCGCGATCGCCCGCCCGGCGACGTATATTGTCGAGCAGGACGGCACGATCTCCTGGCGCAGCCTGACCGAAAACTGGCGGGTTCGGGTTCGCCCCGAGCACGTGCTCGAGGCGCTGGCAGGGGGTTCCTGAGCGCGCCGACACGCCGGTCCTTCCCAGGTATGATGAGCCGGGCCGTGCGGCTGCTCGGCTGGAGGTGATGGTGCGACGATCGATCAAATTTACGATCGGAGTGATCATCGGTTGCTTGCTGCAGGTGGGGGCTTTTGCTGCACACGCTGAAGGTGGGGGCTCGTCCAACTTCGTACCCGATCTGACGCTCTCCTATGTCGATCCAGATTCGGGGGAACGCTTCGAGTGTGGCGCTGACTGTCGACGATTCACCGTTCCGGCCGGAACGCGCCTCGAGGTCCGAGTCCGGGTTCAGAGCGAAGGCGGGAATTCCGCCGGTGACGAGGTGACCTGGGATCTGTGGTTCAACCAGCCCAATCACCCCTTTCCGGGCCTCGACCTCGCACCATGCTACGACCCTTTGACCGGGCAGTCCGATCGCGCCTGCTGGCAGGCGATGCAGGATCGCGTGGACCGCGTGGGCTGGGACGCACTCAAGCCGGACCTGGTGTGTGTGCCCGGTTTCGAAGGTGGGTCGTGTCGGGACAACCTTGTCGGTGTCGTCGTGGACGCCGATTTCGACGGCGCCAGACGACCCGGTGTGTACCACTTCGCGCTCTGGATCAACAGATTCTCCGTCGTTCCAGAATCCGACGAATTCGATAATTTCGCCGGTCCGATCCGGGTCACCGTCGAGCCCCGGCCGGATGGCCAGGATTTTGAGCGCTTTTCGACATTGGAACCTGGCCACGAGGTAGGTGATGTTGTTCATCCGGAGCAGGCCGAAAACGTCACGTCCTCAACGATTGTGGTCCCGTCCTCTCCCATGCCGTATGGCGTCGTGACCATCCCGGAAGAGGTCGATACGGGCTTCACCGTGACCTCCATGCGGTCGCAGCGGCTCCTCGAGTTCTCTCCTGCCTATGCCGGCAGGGTCAGTGTCGAAGTGGTGCAGACGGGGACATATGAAAACATGGTGGTGCAGGTTCGCAAGGTCTCGACCGGTGAGGTGAAGATAGAGGCCGGCGGTAAGGGTCGGTTGCGTCTCCACGGCGGTTTGGACAATTTTGATTTGCGGGATGACCGCACCTTCGAGGTGGTTGTGATTCCCGGCCAGGGATCACGGGGCATCCGCGGGTCGATTCGCGTCAGCTACCCGGCCCGTCTGAGGTATATGCTGGAACGGTAGAGTCGGTCCGCCCTCGGCAGAGGGAACATTCCTTTTCGACTCGAACGGCGACGGTGCCGCAGACACTGACATCACGTTCTGCGAACGGACGGGAGAGCCCGGCTTCAACATGTGGACACGGAACCGACACGGTGTTGGTGAGCGCCAGCTCACACCGCGCAACGCACGTCGGAGGTAGGGGCAAGGCTCAGGTCGACGATTGCGGCTGCAACCTGATAGGCGCCTGCTCGCCCGGCGGCCATTCCCAGGTGGACGGGTCGTCGTCAAATGCTGGAAGCTGCGGCGTGTGCCCGCGCCGGTATTCCTGCTGCCAGTTCCAGACGGTGGCGTACTTGAGGAATGTCCCGTATGCGGGGACGCCGCACATGACGAGGCCGCGGAATCCCTCGACGAAACCGAGTTGAAGCACATAGGTGCGGAAGAACCGCCACGCGGGCCGCATGAGAACCTGCCACAGGCCCGCACGACGACGGCCGTCGCGCCACAGCTGGGCCGCGCCCCAGGTGGCGTAGCGTCGCGTTCGTTCAACGTACTCCTCGACGTTTTCGACCATGTGGTGATTGAGGGCCGCACCGAGCACCTTCGGACTTTCGGTGGTCTCCATGTCGGCGTGGACGCGGCGGTTCGGGTAGCGGGCGCAGTCCCGGTGGAACAGGCGGGTGACCCGGTCGTGTTGCCAGCCCGAATACCGCACTTCACCGCCGAGCGCAAACGTCCGGCGCTTGATTGCAAAGGCTGTCGCCGAGACGGGTGCGGTCAGTACAGCCTCGATCTCGCGTTGCAGTTCGGGTGTGACGCGTTCATCGGCGTCCAGGATCAAAACCCAGTCAAAACGGCAGCGTTCGATCGCCCAGTTTTTCTGTGACGCGGCGCCGTAGTACGGACGCTGAAGCACTTTCACACCGTCAATGCTCTGGGCGATGGCCGGCGTGGCATCGGTCGAGTGAGAGTCGACAACAAGGATCTCGTCGCACCACGCAAGGGACTCGAGACAATCGGCGATGGTGCCGGCTTCGTTGTAGGTGGTGACGATCGCGGAGACCTGCCGTCGGGCCCTGGTGCGGGAAAGAGACTCGACGAGGGCCGGCCGGCGCAGCAGGGGTTCATTCTCGGGCGCCGGCGTATTGGATGCGGCAGGTGCAGGGTAAGCGGTCATGTGCTCCGGCTCCAGATGTTGATGTGAGAATCGTGGTGTCATCGAAATTCGCGCTGTTCTATTCCGTATACGGAAGTAACCCGCAAACCATCCATCAGAATTCCTCGACGAATGTCGCAGGGTCCTGCCTCACCGATCGTGAGGTCGGTCACATTGATTGCCGATGCGGTGGCTGGGCGATGCGCCGGAGGGGTGTCTTTCCACCCACGGTGAGCACTCGAAGATCTCAGGAAAGGGGAGAACAGGCGGCAATTTCGAATTCCGAATTCCGAATTCCGAAATCATCCTTGCTATTCTTTGCGCTGCACACCAACCGGGGGGTTCCTGATGAAAAGTCGTGCGCTCTTCTGTTCCGTCATTCTGATCGCGGCAGCGTCCGCTGCGGCCGATTTCTCGGACGACCTTTTCAATTCGCTGTCCTATCGACTCGTCGGCCCGTTCCGGGGCGGCAGGGTGACCGCGGTGACCGGCGTGCCGGGCGACGCCATGACCTATTACATGGGTTCCACCGGCGGCGGCGTATGGAAGACCACCGACGCAGGGCTGACCTGGCTCAACGTTTCCGATGTCATGCGTGAAATTGAGCCGAAGGCCGAGCCCGAGATCATGGGCGAGGTGGATGCCTCAATGGCCGAGCTCGGGCTGCTGCGCAAGCCGATCGGCGGATTGCCGGACGATATTCGCTGGGAGCGCCGCCCAGGCGACCCCTTCGGCTCGGCCTCCATCGGCGCCATCGCGGTGGCGCCGTCGGACACCAACGTCGTCTACGTGGGCACCGGTTCGGCGTGTCCCCGAGGCAACGTCTCGCCGGGTGACGGCGTCTATAAGTCCACCGATGCCGGCCAAACCTGGCGCCACATCGGGTTGCCGGAGGCCGGCCAGATCGGCCGGATCATCGTCCATCCGACGGACCCGGATCTGGTCTACGCCGCCGTTCTCGGCAATGTGTTCGGGGCCGGCGCCGAGCGGGGCGTCTATCGCTCCACCAACGGTGGTCTCACATGGTCCAAGGTTCTCTTTGTTTCGGAGGAGGCCGGGGCTGTGGATCTGGCGATGGACCCGGTCAATCCGCGGAACCTCTATGCGGCCATATGGCAGGCCCGGCGCACTCCGTGGACCATGATTTCGGGTGGGCCTGGCAGCGGGCTCTACAAGAGCAGCGATGGCGGGAACACCTGGGTCGAGCTCGGCGAAGG
>JASJGQ010000187.1:0-3345 GCA_033791425.1 Acidobacteriota bacterium | reverse complement strand
GAAGAAAGAGTCGTAACGAGGGTCGGCGGGACGACTCAGTTTCCGATAGATTTTCGGCTGGTCGCTGCAACCAACCGCGATCTGGAGAAGTGGGTACAGGCGGGGAGTTTCAGGCAGGACCTTTACTATCGCCTCAAGGTTGTGACCCTTTCCATCCCGCCGCTGCGCAACCGGATTGACGATATTCCACTCTTTGTCCAGCACTTCCTCAACCACTTCAACGAAGAGATCGGGCGCCACGTGAAGGGTGTCCATCCCGCGGTCTTGACCGCCCTCAAACGGCACAGTTGGCCTGGCAATGTCCGCGAGCTTCGCAACCTCGTCGAGTCGTTAACGCTCTTTGCGGAGGCCGATGAGATCACCCTTGAAGACCTTCCCCTGGAGTACCGGGTCCCCACCGCGGCGCCGCCGTCGTTCGATGGCGACCACTGGCAGCCGCGACCGATGGCGGATATCGAGAAAGAGGCGATTCTACAGACTCTTGACTACACCGATGGGCACCGCGCGCGGGCGGCCAACCTCCTCGAGATCGGATTGCGGACGTTGCAACGGAAACTCAAGGAGTATGGTGAGATCAAATCGAACGAGTTCGATGATGACGAGTGAGCGACGCGGTACCATATGAAGGAAGGACGAAGGGAGCACTCATGGAGATACCCGGCCAGGTATCCGTTTACTGTCCACTGATTGACGCCAAGGGAACCGCGGCGACGCTGGTGTCGATCTCTCCGCAGGGTTTTTACCACCTGATCGTGGAGATTCGAGGACAACGCCACGCCATGCTTGTTCCGATCGCCCACACCGCCATGTATTTCGCGGAGGCGGAGCCTGCTATCGAGGAAGGTCTCGAAATCGAACGTTAGGTCCGAGCCCAGCGAATAAGCTCGCGCCATCGTGTGTTACGTGTGGCGTGAATCGACAGGATGCTCTTGAACCGATCCTCGCGGTGAGGTGGGCGGATGTGCTGCAACGCGTTGACGACGCGGTGCTGATTATCGACCACGAGCGCATCCTCCGTTTTGTCAACTCTCCGGCGCGACGCCTGTTGGGGTATGAGGAGGATCAGGCCATCGGCGGCCGCTGCCGGCTGACCACCAAGGGTGTGGATTGTGAGAATGCCTGTCCTTTGACCTTTGCCCTCGAGAGTGACATCGAGCAGGTGGAAAATTTCGCCACTGTCTATCGCACCAAGGACGGGCGGGCCGTGCCCCTGAGCATTACGGTGATTCCGCTGCGGGACGACGACGGCCGTTTTCTCGGGGCGGTGGAGATCCTCCGCCCACGGGACCCCGATCCGGGGTTCTACCTCGCCGGTTCGTCGCTCGCCGCCAGATCGCTGAAGTCTAAGCTGCTTCGTCACGGTCGGAGTCGAGGCCATCTCCTTCTCATCGGCGAGCGGCCGGCGTGCCGCGATGTCGGTCGCGCTGTCCACCGGTTTGCCGGGCTGCCGGAAGAGCTCTTCGAGTTGTGGGTGGGCACCTGGGAGAATACGACTGTGTGGCCCCCCGGAACCATGTATGCAGATGGTGATGCGGCTGCATCGCTCCGTGACAGCGACCCGCCGGAAGGATGGCAGGTGGTTGTCGGAGTCGATCCCGGGGATCCGCCGGTCGATGGAAAGCTCGTCGCCGAGGTGATCGAACTCCCGACCATGGAAGAGCTGCGCGATGATCTGGCGTTGATGATCACGGCGTGGGTCGAGAGTCTGTCGCCCGGGACCACGGTGGCGCCGGGGGCGATGGCGCGACTCGGTCGTATCGGGTGCGGCATGGGGCTTGAAGGCCTCGAGAAGGCGATGGTCGTGGCGGTGGCCGCGGCCAATGGCAGGATCGAGGAGGAGCACGTGCCCGCGGATGGCTACAGCAGCCATCTGGTCGATGAGTTGCTGCGCACCGAAAATCCGCTGGCGGCGCTCGAGCAACGATTGCTCACCGAGGTGCTCCATCGAAGCGGGTGGCGGATGCAGGAAGCCGCCGATCGCCTCGGGGTGTCACGAGTCACCCTGTGGCGCAAGCTCAAGGATCACGGCATCGAACGGCCGGAGTGTGGCGAGGGCTAGCTGTGGGTTCCCACAGCTAGTGTACCCCGCCACAATTGGAGGGTAGAAAGGCCGAACTCGCATCATGCCGCCGACGAAGCCTGAACACGGGATTCGAGTGCCTTGCGTGCCCGGACGACCTTGGCGAGGATGTCCTTGGCGCTGGCGGTCCAGATGAATGGCTTCGGATTCCGGTTGTGCTCAATCAAGTATGCATCGATAGCATCGATCAGATCATGGACGCTGGTGAAGGTCCCTCGCCTGATGGCGTTGACCGTGATATCTCTGAAGAAGCGTTCGACCATGTTGAGCCATGAAGCACTGGTCGGTGTGAAGTGGAGGTGGAATCGGGGGTGCTTTTCCATCCACGCCATTACCTTTGGATGCTTGTGGGTGGAGTAGTTGTCACAAATGACGTGGATTTCTTTTGTTTTCGGGGCTTCCCGGTCGATTCTCTTGAGGAACCTCAGCCATTCGGTATGTTTGTGACTCGGTTGGCAGAGACCGACCACCGCGCCGGTCATGACATTGAGTGCCGCGAATAGCGTCGTCGTCCCATGGCGTTTGTAGTCGTGCGTCATGGTCCCGGCTCGACCCTTTTTGAGGGGGAGACCTGGCTGAGTCCGATCCAGAGCTTGGATCTGGCTCTTCTCGTCCACGGAAAACACAACAGCGTTTTCCGGTGGAGCGAGATAAAGGCCGACGATGTCCTCGAGCTTCTCGGCAAAGTCGGGGTCGTTGCTCAGTTTGAACGTTTCGACCCTATGCGGTTTGAGGCCGTGTGCCATCCAAATACGACCAATCGTCGATTCGCTCAATCCAACAGCTTTGGCCATGGAAGCACGGCTCCAATGAGTGTGCCCTGCCGGTTGCTCCGTAGTCGTTTTTCTCACGACCTCGTCGATCTTCTCCTTCGGTATCTCCGGTTTTCGCCCGCGACCCGGCCGATCATGCAAAAGGCCATTTACGCGCTCGTGATTGAATCGTCTGCGCCAACGACCAACCGTATTGATGCCCATCTCAAGGCGTTCCGCTATACAGTCATTCGCCAAGCCCTCAGCCGCCAAAAGAACAACTCGCGCCCGCCGAACCTCTCGAAGTGCGCTTGTTGGTGATCTCACGATCCGTTCCAACAACTCCCTCTCTTCTTCTTTCAGAACCACTGTCGGTGCTCGCCGCATAATCCCTCCCGATTGCGGCGCAAGTATATCATAATCACCGGCAATTTAGGCGGAGTACACTAGTTCCTTCCTCGTGAAGGAGACAAACCTGATTGAGGCCGTACTTGGCTTGGAAGAACCCGATCT
>JASJGQ010000186.1:0-8542 GCA_033791425.1 Acidobacteriota bacterium | reverse complement strand
ACAAGGAGCGTGTCTCCCCTGCTCCCCTGCTCCGCGGCTGTCGATCCCATCCGGAGAAACCGCAGATCACACAGATAGACGCAGATGTTCGCGTGCGGCGGAGGTGCCTCGAGAGTTCTCAGTTTTGAGTTTTGAATTTTGAATTCGCGCACGCACTCCTCACCGACTGGATTTGCCCGGGTGCTCAGAAGCGTGGCCGAGTGCGGCAGAGGTGCCTCGGAACCGCGTGCGGATACGGTCCGCGTGCGGTGGAGGTGCCATTTTTTGCAGTGTTTGACAAGTCCATCGTCTGCAGGCCCGTGGGGCGTCTCGGGCAAACAATGCTAAAGGTGGCTCCTCTCGGGAAGCGCATAGGGAAACGTGCCGCGTGCGGCGGAGGTGCCATTTTTTGCATTGTTTGATGCCCCTCTCCTCAGTGGACCCGTGGGGCGTCTCGGGCAATCAATGCTAAAGGTGGCTCCTCTCGGGAAGCGCGATCTGAAAGACGGGTTCGCTCGAACGCCGGAGAAGGTGACGCCTCTTCCCTCCAAGAGATTTCTCCGCTCGCTGCTGGGCTCGTCCTGCGGACTCCGCCGTGCCTATCGCTCGGTCGAAATGACATTTGTTTTGATCCGAACATGATAATTAGCGCGACTCCCCTGCTCAGTCCGCTGACCGATCCTGCATCCTGAATCCTGCATCCTGCAACTCGCATGCTGAGTCCCGCTCCCCTGCCCAATCCCTGCTACCATCCCACCGTGACTGAACTCAAGAGATTCCTGGGCTATATCAGGCCCTACCTGACGCAGATGATCGCCGCGGCGGTCATGATGGCGATCGCTGGCGCGCTGATGTCCCTCGTCGTCGCAACCCTCAACCCGCTGGTCAACGAGGTCCTGCTCGCCAAACAACCCGAAGTCGAACAGGACCGATCACCCGACAAGCCGGAGGAACTGCTCGACCGGATCCTCAGCCGTCTACCGGTCGACCAGGTGACGACCTGGATCCGGCAGCGGCCGATGGCCAAGGTCCCGGTGCTGCTGATCTCGATCTTCCTGATCCGCGGCGTCCTGTTGTTCTTTGGCGATTACCTGACGAGAAAGACCGGGTCCGCCGTCATTCGCGATCTCCGTGCCGATCTCCACGATTCCCTGATCTACCAGGCGCCGAGTTTCTACCGCCGCCATCAGACCGGCGAGGTCCTGTCGCGCCTGCTCAACGACGTCCACCTCATCAAGTTGGCGTCGACCCAGGTGTTTGCCGACTTTTTCAGAGTCGCCGCGATGGCCCCGGCGATGTTGATCCTGGTGCTGATCTACGACTGGAAACTAACGCTCTTCGCTCTCATCGTATTGCCGGTCATGGGCTATCCGGTTGTTCGGCTCGGACGGCGCCTGCGCAAGGCCGCCACGCGATCCCAGCAACAGACGGCCATCGCCGCAAACCAGCTCAAAGAATCGGTCACTGGTGTCAAGATCATCCAGGCCTTTTCGATGGAGCAGATTTCGGTCGATCGCTTCCAAAAAACTCTGGCCGGACTCTTCAAGGTCGACCTTCAGGCGGGCCGTGCGGCGGCGGCGTCAGGCCCAATCATCGAGGTTGTCGGCGCCATCGCGGGCGGTGCTCTCTTCTACTATGCGGGTCGCGGGATCGCGGCGGGCTCCATCGACCCCGGCAACTTTATCGTCGTTCTCGGAGGCCTCGCCTTTCTCTTCATGTCGGCGCGTCGCCTCAACCAGATCAACGTCGAGGTCCAGCAGGCCATGTCGGCCGCGAACCGGGTCTTTCTGATGATGGATTGGCCGCGCGAGGTGGTGGAACGGCCAGACGCCACGGTCCTCACAGCCGATCCCCAGGAGATTCACTTCGACGACGTCGTCTATACCTACCCTGAAAGCGATGAACCGGCGCTCAAGGGCATTCAGTTGAAGATCCGGCGCGGCGAGATGGTCGCCCTGGTCGGCCCTTCGGGCGGCGGCAAGACCACCATGGCCAACCTCATGTTGCGTTTTGCCGACCCCACCAGCGGTCGGGTCACGATGGACGGGCACGACCTCCGCGATCTGACCCTGGCCTCGGTGCGCGGCCACATCGGTCTTGTCACCC
Organism: Acidobacteriota bacterium; assembly: GCA_033791425.1. Classification (GTDB taxonomy): domain Bacteria; phylum Acidobacteriota; class Thermoanaerobaculia; order Thermoanaerobaculales; family Sulfomarinibacteraceae; genus Sulfomarinibacter. The sequence goes on along the minus strand of JASJGQ010000186.1, from coordinate 6,457 downwards.
AGGAGACCACCCTTTTCGACGATACGGTCAGCTGCAATATTGCAGCGGGTCGGCGCGACGCTGATCCCGCTCTGGTGCGCCGCGCGGCCGTCGCCGCCCAGGCGGACGACTTCGTGTCAGCTCTGCCCGAGGGATACGACACGATGCTCGGCGAAGACGGCGCCCGGCTCTCGATGGGTCAGCGCCAACGTCTGACCATCGCCCGGGCGTTCTTCAAAGACCCACCGTTCCTGGTCCTCGACGAGGCCACATCAGCCCTGGATGCCGAATCGGAGGACCAAGTCCAAAAGGCCATGAACGTCCTGCTCGAAGGCCGCGGAAGCCTCGTCATCGCCCACCGCTTGGCCACCATCCGCGAGGCCGATCGCATCGTCGTGCTTGAAGGGGGGCGCATCGTCGAGGAGGGCAGCCACCGTCTGCTGCTGGAGAAAGATGGCCTCTACGCCCACCTTCACGAACTCCAGTTCAGGGAGTAATGCGCCTCAATTCTGGAGGGCCTGCCACAACAGGTAGCAGCTCACCCCCAGCAGACCGATCACCATCCAGTATTCGCGGTTGCGTTTCATACGTTCAGCCGACCACGCAGCCGGTGTGAAGTCCTTGTACGGAGTCAGGGTCGGGAAAAGGGCCGGAACGGCTGCAAAGTACCGGTCGTAGGCCTCGCCGTGTTCCTCGCGCAGACGCGCCGGTTCGACCCGCTCCTTGCGCCGCATGTAGACGCCGAGAAACCACGCCCACCCGACGGCCAGCCCCGCCAGGCTCATGTAGTTCGGCAGGTTGACCATGATGATCACGCCCGTGAGGATCAAGAAGCGACCGAGGTAGAGGGGGTTCCGGGTATAGCGGTAGGGTCCAGCGGTCATCAGCTCCTTGGTTTTGAGGAGCAGACCCGACGACCAGAAACGAACTGACTCACCGAGCGCCACGAAGACAAAGCCGATTGCCACGCTGAGAATCGTCGGTCGCGCAAAGTAGACGAGGGCCACGACGACTGCAAACAGCGCCACCAGTCGCAATACGCCGAGAAACCTGTTGTAGCCGGTTTCGCTCATGAATCACTCCTCCCAATGGACACGGTGCAGGATAGCGCAGCAGCGTTGAATTCCAAATCTCAGGAGGCGCGTTTGCCCCGCAGGCGGTCGAGGACGGACTTGACCTTTCGTCCGCGGCGGTGCCAGGCAGCAGCGGCCGGGCTCACACTGGCCACTGCAGCCTCCGGGTCGCCACCGGTGAAGCGGGCCCGCATACGGGCGAGATTGACGCGGTCGGACTCGCAGAAGCGCTCGAACAGATAGCGGCTCAAAGGGCCCGGCCGGTCCCCGGTGACCCACGCCGTGGCGAGATCGAGCACATAGAGCGAACCGTCGTCGGACAAAAGCACATCGCGATGGTGGAGATCCGCCAGTGCCACGCCCCGTTCGTGAAACTGCGCGACGATGACCGCCAACCGGTCGAAGATCTCGTCGTCCAAACGGTCGCCGGTGTGCGCCTTCAACGGCACCGCGTCCACCCATCGGGTGGCGATGGCGAACGGCCCGATACGGCCATGGAACCCAGGCACGGCTTCAATATCCGCGACCGCCTGAAAGGCGGCGGCCTCACGCCGGATGAGCCACCTCCCGAGGGTATTGCGGGCCACGACATTGCGGGGGCCATAGGTCTTGACCGCGATCCTGAGGCCGTCGTTCTCGTAGAACTCGACGTCGGCCTTGGTCCAGTTCCGTCCGTCGATGCGACGAACCGGCTCGAGCCCCGACAATACCGTCGAATCAAAGACAGTGTTGCCCGCTGCGTGTGAAATAATGTCTGCCACGGTGAGATTCTACCCCCATTCCCGCGGCGCACCCACGAGATCCCAGCTCGACGGAGCCGATAAGTTGTCCCTGACCCACGGTGCGCCCTTCAAGGCCGATGTGTTCGTCATCGACGCCGAGGGTGGCCCCATGGTCGTCAAGGACTTTGCGCCACGGGCCTGGTGGCGCCGTCTCATCGGTTGGCTCGAGGTGAGTCGGGAGTGTCGCGCCTACTCATACCTCGGGCCCCTGCCGTTTCTTCCGGAGTTCTACGGGTGTGTCGACCGCAACGCCCTGGCAGTCGAGAAGATCGAGGGCATCGCTCTTGCGCACGCCCCTGATCGGGAGGCTCACCGCGAGAACTACCTGACTCAGATTCGCACGGCGCTGAATCGTCTGGCCGAACTCGGTTTTCTCCACCTCGACGCCCGCAACAACAAGAATCTTCTCCTGAGTCTCGACGGCCGGGTCATCTTCATCGACCTCGCCGGTTCATTCTGGATCCCACCCGGAAAGATTGGACACGGTCTCTTACGGCGTATCAGCACACTGTATTACGAGGCCAATGTCATCAAGTGGGAAACCGTGCTCCACCCCGGTGGCGACCCCCGTAAGGGCATGAAAAAGCCACCGCGCTACCTCAATGGGCTCTATGATTTACGCGCCGCGCGGAAGCGTCTTCGGGAACGCGAGAAGTCGTCAGTCTGACGTGACATGAATTGTCACTGGTGACTGATCACTGGTGACGTTCCCTCGAAATGTGAGATCCACCATCCCCACCCACCCTGAGGTCGGTTGCATCCTGGATCCTGCATCACTCTTGTCCAAGACAGCTTCTCAGAAAGGAAAGCCGCGGAGCGGCGATAGATCGTAGCCTGGGGCGTGAGCCCCAGGAACACCGGCGGGGACATAACCAAGCCCCGGAGGGGCGACATATGAATATGCTCGACGTCCACGGACGGCGCTGTTGGCTGAACCTGTCGCCCCTCCGGGGCTTAAATCTATTTATTTGGCCTTGGTCCTGGGGCTCACGCCCCAGGCAATTTTCGTTCGCCCCTACGGGGCTTGCTCGGATTGCCGACTCGTAGGAGGTGGCCCATTCATGGGATTTGAGAACCCCGACCTGAACCGGTCCGGAAACAGGCTACAAAAATCTTGTTTTTAGAAGGGCAAACTCACTGTCAGCTCTGTTTTGGACGGACCTGATCCTCCGTCCTGCTACCCCATCCCGATCACGTTGCCCTTCGGCGCCGCCTTTTTGAAAGCGTCCACGGTCGCGGTGTGGCAGGTGAAGAAGATCACCTGACGGTTCGCCGAGAATTCCGAAATGACCTTTACGGCCGCCATACGGCGGGTGTCGTCGAAGTTCACTAAAACGTCGTCCATGATCACCGGCAGCGCGGGATGGGCGTTGGCGAGGTTTTCGACGTAGCTCAGGCGAAGGGCGAGAAAGAGCTGCTCTGCGGTGGCCCGTGAGAGTTTACCGGGCTCCTTGCCGGTGCCGCTGCCATCGCTGACGATGGGTTCGAAGCGGCCGAGGGGCGTCGCCAACCGGGTGTATCGGCCCTCGGTCAGTGAGGCAAAAATCTCCTGCGCCCGTTGGATGACGGCCGGTTGTTTCTCGGCCTCGTAGGATTCGAGGGTCTGCTCGAGCAGACGGGCGGCCAGAGAGCGAACGGCATAGTTTTCGACGGTATCGGTGATCCTCTCTTCGAGCCCGGTCTCGGCCAGACGGAGCCGCACTGATTCGCTCTCCTCGGCGGCCCGCTGGAGGCGCCCGTCGAGAGTGCCACGGGTCTCGAGCATTTCTCCGCGCCGCGCTTCCACCTCGGCCGTGGTGCGCCGCGCCACCGCCGCCGCTGCCTCGAGATCGGCCAGCGACCCGTCGCCGAGGCCAGCTCGTCGGATGACAGATTCGAGACCCTCCAACGCCGTGTGGGCTCCCTTTTCGGCAGCCTCCGCCCGTCCCCGGGCGTTGGCTTCCTCGGTCTTCAGCTCCCGCCGTTTTTCATCGAGACGGTGGGCTGCGCCGAGACGGGCAAGAATCGAGCGCACGGAGTGCTCGATTTCCTCGTAAGCTGCAAGGTCCTCCGAGTGCTCCGATTCGGCGCCGATCTTCCGGGCTTCGTCGACGAACTCCCGGCAGGAGGCGTGGCGCCCTTCGATGAGCGCTTCCAACTCCTGCCGGCCTTCGAGCCGGGTACGGAGGTCCCGAAGAAGCCGCATCACCCGACGAACACTCTCGGGCTCACCGGACCTCGTTTGGAGATTGTGCTGTTCGAGCCATTCGAGCCACGCGGCCCACTCGCGATCGTGCACCTCAGCCGCCGTGCGCTCGGCGCCTTTCTGCGCCGTGGCCTTGCGGCCCAGCTGGTGTTCGGTGGCCCACAGCTGACGAACGCCTTCGAGCCGGCTGCGCGTCTCTACCAGCCGCGCCGGCGTCGGGACCTCCTCGAGACCGAGCACGGCCACGAGCGAGGCAACCTCGGACGGCACCCGGCGGCTCTGCAGCCGGCTGCGAACAAAAAGTGCCGCCGCCATGACTGTGGGCAAGACGGCGGCCCAGATCAGATGTCGGTCCTCCAACACGAGGCCCGCGACCACCATCACCACCGCAATCACTACCGCAGCGATACCGGGCACCAGGGACGCCCGGTCCGTTTCCCGCGAGGTGCCGATGGTCAACAGACGATCCACCGACTCCATCTGGACACCGATGACATCCCGAACGACGTCATCGCCACCGAGCCCCTGTTCTTCGGACCGGGCCACGGCGTTTGCCCGTGCCTCGAGGTGCTCGTTGTGCGCTTCCCGGGCGCGACGGGTTGCGGCGTCCCGTTCGAGACGCAGATTCTGGATGCGTTCCTCAGCCTCGCCCAGATGGTTCTCCAGCTCGAGGTCGAAGTGCACGTCCGACGCTTCATCGAGCGAGAAGTTCTCACCCATGTCTCTCGCCCTACGCTGCAGGTCTCGCTGCACCTCCTGGAACCGATCCTCATCACGCCGCAACTGCTCCACCTCGGTGCGGAACAGCTCGAATCGCATGCCCAACCGTTCGATGGCTTCCGTCTTGGCCAACAGACCTTCGTCCACGTCGATAGCGGCCGCCTCACGGTGGGCCCGGTCGGCCTCGAGACCAACCTCCGCCGCGGTTTCTTCGTTTTCGGAGATCTTCTCCTCGAAGCGCCGCCCCTCACCAAGCAGGGCGGACAATCGTTCCTGCTCGGTACGCGCCGTCTGCAGGGTCTGCTCGACGATCACCAACTCGGCGGCGACCTCGCCCCGTCGTACCCGATCGACGCGGAACCGTTCCGCCGCCTCGTCCACGGCACGCCGATCCTCGCGCGCCTTTCGCAACTCCTTACCCAACGTATGGAGCACTTTGGTTCGGGCGCGCGGCGCCCACAGGCCGTCTGCCTGCTGCCGAAGGTCCTCCACCACGTCGTAGGGGTTGACCTTGAGCCCTGCCGTCGTCGCGTAGAGCCGCGATTGGATGTCCGCCAACGAACCCATATCGCTGAGCTCCTCGAGCGAAAATCCGAAGACCGTACGGTAGACGCCGCTGCCGACACCGGCGGTGATGGACTCCAGCGGGTCGCCACCCACCTCCCTGCCGCCCATGGTGGCCACGCCGACTTCGCCTCCGCGCACACCCTCGGTGCGCTCGAATACCACATCGCCATCGTCGCCGGCGAATACCAACCGCCCGACCCGGTGGTCACCCGCAGGTGGGATGTAGAGCCGTTCCACGACCCGTCCCCGCGGAAAGCCGTAGAGAACGTGGCGGATAAGCGATGTAAAAGTGCTCTTGCCGGCTTCGTTCGGCCCATGGCAGAGGTTGAGGCCCGGTTTTAAATCACCGAGCACGGCGCCCTGGAGCTCGCCGTAGCGCACCGCCTCGAGCCGTTTGAGATACATCTCAGTCATCCTCGGAGAGACGATCGACACAGAGATCACACGCTTGCTGGAGGATCTGCTGCGGGGAGAGGCCGTGCTTTCGCTGTCCCGGAAGCTGACCGAGCACAGGTGCCAACAACTCGTCGACCATTGCATTGGCACCGTCGGCGTCCTCAACCCACCTCGCCGCCAGACGCACCAGATCACCCCGCAGACCTTCTTCCCGGGCCACTGCCTCGAGATCCACGTGGGGCCGCGTCCGGTCGCGCAACCGGTCGATCCAGAACCAAGGCTCGGCGCCGAGCTGTTCTTCGCGCAGATCGGTCAGGAGATCGCTCAGGACTCCCGGCCGGTTGAGATCGGCGTGTAGGGCCGAACGGCCGGCCAGGTCGATCCGCAGTACCACGGGCCGACCACAGGATTCACTGCGTGCGACGTCGCAGATTTCGGTCACCGCCGCCCGAAGCTCCTCGAAATCGATCAGATCGGCGGCGTTGATTTCAACATTCTTCCAGCGGATGGACGCGGTTTCGATGAATTCCTCGCGGGCGCCGTCACCGTCGAGCTCCACGACGAAACAACCTCGCGGCCCCTCCTCGGTGGGGTTGAGACCCTGAGTTGAGCCCGAATACACCGCCACCGGGTTGTCGGAGATCCTCCCCGGCACATGGATGTGGCCAAGGGCCCAATAGTCCATGCCCGCACCCCGCAGGTCCTCGATCGTGCAGGGCGCGTAGTTGTCCCAGGCCGCCAGCCCCCCCACGTTG
>JASJGQ010000185.1:0-4299 GCA_033791425.1 Acidobacteriota bacterium | reverse complement strand
GCGCCTGCAGGCCACGAGGAAGCCCATCGGCGGTGATCGTGAGTCGAACCGAGATGCGTTCCGGTACATATTCGGCCACGTGCGAGCCCTGGCGCTGCTGAGTTCGAAAGGTGTCCACTCCCTGACCTCCGGTGGTGCCGTGGCGTTGTTTGCCCTGATGTCGATCACGTTGTTCGAAGCTGGCGACGCAGGAACCGGCGCACTGTTCGGTGCTCGAGGTCTTGGGAACATGATCGGACCGATCGTCGCGCTCGCGATCGTCGGACGGTCGACCCAACGGATCCTCGGCTCGATCGGGTGGGCGATGTCCGTGTGGGGCGTGGCCTACATCTTCGTTGGGTTCTCGCCGACCCTGCTCTTGGCGGCGGCTGCCGTGTGCGTTGCCCACATGGGCGGTGGAACCCAGTTCACGTTCTCGACCTACGGATTGCAGGAACTGATGCCCGACGATGTGCGAGGGCGGATCTTCGCCCTCGACTTCGGAATCGACATGATGGCGATTTCGATCTCAGCCCTGATACTCGGTGCCCTTGCCCAGACGGTCGCCATCCGCCCGCTCCTCGTCGGCCTCGGTGTTGTGGCCATCGTCTTCGGCCTTGCCTGGACCGCACTCACCAGACCCCTCTGGGCTGACTTGGAGACCGCGACGGACGAGGGCTGACCGCTCGCAACCAGAACGGCCCAATCCGGTCCTTCTTCAGTCCACGTGTGTCGATTTCGGTGTGTGCCAGACGCGCCGTCCCTTCGTGCCGCACTAGGACGCTGGGTAGGTTCGCATTCGATGTTTGGCAGACATACCAATGAGTGCGCACGCCTGAAGTGGAGCGTGGCGTGATGGGAGTTGTCGCCCGTTGGGTGCCCGGGATCACGGTCGTTCGCACCTACGAGAAGGGATGGTTGCGCAAGGACTTCACTGCGGCGTTGGTGCTGACCGCTCTCCTCGTTCCGCAGGGGATGGCCTACGCCGAACTCGCGGGCCTTCCCGCCGTCACTGGCTTGTACACAACGGTCGCTGCTCTCCTCGGCTACGCGATCTTCGGCCCTTCGCGCATCATGGTCCTCGGGCCCGATTCCTCGCTTGCGCCGCTGATCGCCGCCATCATCGCTCCACTGGTCATTGGCGACTCACCCGCCGAGGCGGTCGCGTTGGCGGGGTTGCTTGCCATCCTTGCGGGGTTGATCGAGGTCCTTGTTGGACTCGTCAGGTTGGGGACGATCACCGACCTCCTCTCGATGCCGGTGCGCGTCGGCTACCTCAACGGCATCGCATTGCTGGTGTTGGTGAGCCAACTCCCCAAGCTGTTCGGCTTCTCCACTGACGGTGACGGGTTTATGTCCGACATCGTGGAGTTGGTGATGGGTGTGGCCGACGGTGAAACCGTCGTCGCCTCGCTTCTCCTCGGCGGCGGCGCCATTGTGGTGATGCTTGTTGGCCGCCGTCTAGCCCCGCGGATCCCGTGGGTGCTCGTTGCCGTGATCGCCTCGATCGCAGTTGTCGCCTTGGTCGGACTCGCCGACGAGGGTGTTTCGGTCGTTGGTGTGTTGCCCTCGGGTTTCCCGAGCCCGACCTTCCCCAGCGTGCCGATGGAAGACCTTGGGCCGATTCTCGCAGGGGCGCTGGCAATCGCCATCGTCTCCGTCGCCGACACGGCCGCGCTTTCACGCAGCTTCTCTGCCAAACGTGGTGAGCGTGTCGATCAGAACCATGAGGCCGTGGGCCTGGGTGTATCCAACATCGCCGCCGGCCTCTTCCAAGGTTTCCCGATGAGCGCGAGCTCGTCCCGGACGGTCGTTGCCGAGTCGGTTGGGGCGAAGACGCAACTCACCGGGGTCCTGTCGGCGCTGGCGATCATCATTCTGCTGGTCGGTGCCAACGGCCTGCTCGCCGACCTGCCCTCGTCCGTCCTCGCCGCTGTGGTGATCGTTGCATCGTTCGGGCTCTTTGACCTGGCAACGATCCGATGGCTGGCCCGCGTTCGTCGGACCGATTTCCTGGCGGCCGTCATCGCGATGCTCGGCGTGGTCCTTGTCGGCGTACTCGAAGGGCTCCTCATCGCAATTGGCGTTTCGCTTGCTGTGTTCATCTGGAAGCGATGGAGGCCGTACACGGCTGTGTTGGGTCGTGTTGCCGACACGAAGGGCTACCACGACATCGAACGCCATCCGGACGCCTATCTCGTGCCGAACCTTCTGCTGTTCCGATTCGATGCACCGCTCTTCTTCGCCAACGCAGGGTTCTTCGAGGAGCAACTCGGTGAAGCCGTCGACGCGACACCCGGTGGAGTCCGCAGGATCGTGGTTGCCGCCGAACCGATCAGCGATATCGACAGCACCGGCGCCGAGATGCTGCAGATGCTCCTCGACGACCTCGATGAGCGAGACATCCAGTTCGCCTTCGCCGAGCTCAAAGGTCCGGTCAAGGACCGTCTGCGCAGCTACGGCCTGTACGACAGGATCGGCGACCAGTTTTTCTACGACACCCTCGGCGTCGCCGTGATGTCGTATGCAGACGAGACGGGCGCGTCGCCGAGGGATCACGGAGGCGACAACCAGGACCGGTAGCCACCTTCGTTGCCCTGTAGGGATTGTGTTGGTGGTCAGGGGCAGGGTCGAACTGCCGACCTCTGGTTTTTCAGTTCGCTGCGGGGCATTCCGGGAGATGACCGCTGTCGCCCCTTGCCGCCCCGGCGTGGCTCGGCGTTGACGCCGCCCAACCAGAAGCGGGAACGCCTTTCCGAACCGCTGTCAGTGTGAACGATCGTGCAATGCACTCGCCTTCATTCGTCAGTTGACAACATGCTGTCGTTGTGTCAATATGCTGTCACTCAACACGAGGGAGCGCACACGATGAGCAGCGATACCATCCACGTTGGCATCTACGACACGTGGGCCGACTGGGAGCCTGGCTACGCCCTGGCGCATCTCGGCTCAGGCGACTGGCAGCCCGACGGGAAGAAGTACCGCATCGTCACCGTCGGCGAGACCATGGACCCGATCACGACCAAGGGCGGCATGACGCTCACCCCCGACATCACCGTCGAACAGCTCGACCCCTCCGACAGTGCCATGCTCATCCTCCCCGGCGCCGACACGTGGTTGGCGGGCCGCAACACTCGGTTCGTGGACGCCGCATCTCGATTTCTCGAGGCCGGCGTTCCCGTGGCCGCCATCTGTGGCGCCACCGTCGGATTGGCCAACGCAGGGCTCCTCAACGACCGCGACCACACGTCCAACGCGGCCCAGATCCTCGAGTCGGACGGGTACCAGGGCCACGACCGATATCGCTACGACCTCGCCGTCACCGACGGCGACCTGATCACCGCCAGCGGCATCGCCCCCGTCGAGTTCGCCAGGGCGATCTTCGAGCGGCTGGCGTTCTACAACCGGACCATCAACGACAACTGGTACCTGCTCTACGGACAGCACGACGCAGCCGGGTTCTTCGGGCTCATGGAGGCGGCCGGCCATGCCGGATGAACCCCGACTCGGCGCCGAGTTCGCGCTGAGCATCTTCAAGGTCAACGGGCAAATGCTCGCAGCAGGCGAACAGCTCGCCCGCCCAGTCGGGCTGACCGTGGCATGGTGGCAGGTGTTGGGGGCCGTCCTGCGGCGGCCCCTTAACGCCGCCGGGATCGCCCGCGAGATGGGGATCACCCGCCAGGCCGTCCAGCGGATCGCCAACCGGCTGATCGACGACGGGCTTCTTGAGGCATCGCCAAACCCGGCCCACAAGCGATCGCCGCTGCTGTCGCCGACACCGGACGGGCTCGCCGCGGTGCAGCAGATCGCCCCCCAGCAGGCCGACTTCGCCACCCGGCTGGTCGACGCGTTCGGCCACAAACGCTTCCAGCAGCTCGTCGACGACCTCGCCGCCGTCTCAGAAGTGCTCGACGACGTCCAACCCTGAGCTGCGCCACGCCAGGGCACAGGGGAGAGCCGGAATGAGATCCACCGAGTCACGCACCGTGCGCCCTGGACGCGCCTCGAGTCGCTCCGGCGGGTTCTCCGAAACGATGAAATCCCCTGCGGGACAGGGGAATTCGGTGGTGGTCAGGGGCAGGGTCGAACTGCCGACCTCTGGTTTTTCAGACCAGCGCTCTACCAGCTGAGCTACCTGACCGGGCAGACACGGCCGCCCGGGTCGAGACCCGGGCGAGTGTGTCTGGCGGGAGCGACGGGATTTGAACCCGCGACCTCCGGCTTGACAGGCCGGCGTGAACTCCAGACTTCACCACGCCCCCGTTCGTGCCCCCAGGGGAATTCGAATCCCCGTTGCCGCCTTGAAAGGGCGGAGTCCTA
>JASJGQ010000184.1:0-4469 GCA_033791425.1 Acidobacteriota bacterium | reverse complement strand
GCCGTCTGCAGCGCTTTTTGAACGAGGTTCGGATGGCGCTCAAGGTCTCGCACCCAAATGTGTGCCGGGTGTACGACATCAGCGAGTTCGAGGGCCAGCACTTCATCTCGATGGAGTATGTGGATGGCGAGGATCTGGCCTCGCTTCTTCGGCGCATCGGCCGCCTGCCCAAGAACAAAGCGATACAGGCGGCCAGACAGCTGTGCGCGGGTTTGGCGACGGCGCACGACCAGGGGGTGCTGCACCGGGATTTGAAACCCGCCAACGTGATGATCGACGGTCGCGGTCAGGTCAAGATCACCGACTTCGGCCTGGCCGGGCTTGACGACTCGATCGAAGGTGCCGAAGCACGGGCGGGGACCCCGGCCTATATGGCGCCCGAGCAGTGGGCGGGCCAAGAAGTCACCTCAAAGAGTGACCTCTTTGCCCTGGGCCTGGTGCTTTTTGAGCTTTTTACCGGTGAGCAGCCCTACAAAGGCAAGACCCCGGCTGAGATCCTACAGCGCCAGGAGCAATCCTCCCCGACCACCCCATCGAGCCTAGTCGAAGGCTTCGACCCGGCAGTCGAGCGAGTGATCCTCAAGTGTTTGGAGAAGGATCCGGTGCAGCGCCCACCGTCGGCGTTGGCGGTCTCAGCTGCGCTGCCCGGTGGCGATCCGCTGGCGGCGGCTCTGGCGGCCGGCGAAACCCCATCACCCGAGCTGGTGGCCCAGGCGGGGGGGACCGAGAGTGTAAGCCTCAAGATGGCGATTGGTCTGTTTTTGACCGCTCTCGTGTTCACCGCGCTTTGGGTGGTCCTGGCACAACAGGTTCAGCTCGTGGGCTACGTCGATCTGCCGAACTCGCCCGAGGTTCTTGTGGCGAGGGCGCAGCAGATTCTGTTGGATTTCGGCTACACAGAAGCGCCCAGGGATAGTCTCTTTGACTTCTCTCCCAACGAAGCCTACCTCGGCTATATCGAAGAGAATGACGTGTCGTCCGATAGGTGGGACCGGTTGGGTGACTCCCAGCCGACTGCTCTGCGTTTCCGTTACCGGCAGAGTCCGCAGGTGATCGTCAAGGAGAGCGCTGGCTCCATCGGAGAATGGATGAAAGACCCGGCAATGACAATTGCCGGTGAGGCCATGCTCGAGCTCGATCCGAATGGCCAGCTGCTGTCGTTTCTGGCGCTGCCACCAGAGCGACTCGAGTCGGATTCTGAGATGGCCGCGGAGCCCGACTGGCAGCCGATCCTCTCTGCTGCAGGGCTGGATCCCGCGGACCTCGTCGAAGAGGAGTCGACCTGGGTCCCGCCGGTGTATGCCGACAGCCGCGCCGCCTGGGTCGGGACCTATCCGGATGCGCCGGATATCGAGATTCGGATCGAGGCGGCGGCATTCCAGGGCCGTCCTGTAGCGATGCGTCTGCTGGAGCCCTGGAATCGAACCCGGGCGGAGGAGGCGGCCGATCTGGCCGCACGTACACGCACCAGTGAGGTTTTTCAGCACGCGACATTCAATCTGATGATCCTGGCCGCAATCTTCGTGGCCTGGAGAAACCTGCGGCTCGGCAGAGGCGATCGCAAGACCGCTCTGCGTTTTGCGCTGTACCTGGGTATCGTGCGCCTGCTATGGGTCGTCGGGGCGCACCATGTTGCAACACAGGGTGAATCGTGGATTCTCTACTCGCACTACGCCTATTCGGTTTGGCGCATCTTCTTGGTCTGGACCTTCTACATGGCGGTCGAGCCCTACGCCCGCCGTCTCTGGCCGCACATGCTCGTGACCTGGGTGCGCTTCGTTGGTGGCCGCTGGCGCGATCCTCTGGTCGGGCGAGACATCCTGGTCGGTGTTTCCGTAGGGGCCTTCTTGACCAATCTGGACTGGCTGCGTACCTGGCTGTTTCCTCGCCTGACCGGCATGCCGGGCTCGCCGCCAGATGTCGAGCTGTCCATGCTCGAGGCTCTGCGCAGGGGAGCCCACCTGGTGACAGCCCTCGCGATCGACCACACGAATGCCATTCTGCATCACGCTCTTCTTATAGTGTTGATTCTGGTGATCCTACGGCTGCTTGTGCGTCGGACATGGCTTGCGGTCGCTGCGGCTTTCGCGATCGGAATAGGCGCTTATTGGCCGGCCTATTCGAGCCCCACCGGCTATCTGATTTTCATGTCGCTATCCCTTGGCATTTTCATCTTGGTCTTGTTCCGCTACGGCTTCCTGTCGATCGTGGTGTCCAGCGCAGTCGGTGCTCTTCTGACCGGTATCCCGATCACCTACCAGGTGTCCTCGTGGACCTTCGGCGGGACGGTGGTGGCACTTGCCCTGGTGTTGGGGTTGGCGATCTACGGCCTCCGCATCTCGCTCGCCGGCCGGCCGCTCTTCCGAGACGAAATCAGCGTATCGGTTGCAAACGTTACCAGGCGATAATGGATGGGCGATAGGTGCCACGTACACGATAGTGAATTGTGGTGTTAGTCCTTCATGGATGCCACTGATCACAACGTCACGAAGTGACGCATGGGTGCCACCCCTCACCGTAAAGTATGCCTCCGGCGCCTTATCGCTCAGATAACCACGCTCACGCACAACTTCGCGGCCTCGTCGCGGAACCTCACGACTCATGTGGGCTTGTGGGGCCCTCACCCGTCACCTTGATCACGACTACCGCCATGTCGTCGCTCAGGCGATCATTGCCGCAGCACCGGTACACATCCTCCACGATCGCGTCCTTGATCTGCGAGGCCTCCAGATCCGAGGTATCGAGCCGCGCAAGCAGCTCTCTCGGGGCGTCGTAACCGTAGAGATCTCCCGCGCGGTCGCGGGCCTCGGGGACGCCGTCGGTAAACAGCACGACGACATCTCCCGGAGCCAGGCTCATGGTCCTGCTCTCATACGCCGCGTCGCGGATGACCCCGAGTGGGAATCTGTCGCCGGGTGACCCGAGGTCCGTGACAGAACCGGCTGCCTTGTGGAGCGGCTCGCACAGACCGGCGTTGGAAAAGGTGAGGGTGCGGGTCTCGGGGTCCAGTACGACCAGGCACAGGGCTGTGAACATCCGCTCTCCAACCTTGTGGTGGATCGAGCTGTTCAGACTGCACATGATCTCGTCGACCGAACCCCCCTGCCTCGCCCGGGAAAAGACCATGCCGTCCGACATCACCGCGTTCATGGCCGCCGACATCGCCTTGCCGGCCACATCCCCGACGACGACGCAGAGCCTCGTGGGCTCCCCTTCGAGCCAGACGTAGTCGAAGAAGTCACCGCCGACCTCGTGGGCCGGGATGCACACACCGCAGATGTCGAAGCCGTTAATCTCGGGGGTTGTCTGCGGCATGATTGCCATTTGCGCGTCGTGAGCGGCGACCAGCTCGGTTTTCATGCGGACGCCCCGCAACCGGCTCCGGATGACGACCACTGCGGTGGCAGCCAGGAGGACGGCCAACAACAGACGGAACCACCAGGTTGCCCAGAACGGAGGCGTGACGATGATCCGCAGGGAGGCGGGTTCGTCGTTCCAGACGCCGTCGCTGTTGGCACCGCGCACGCTGAAAAGGTACTCGCCGGCGGTGAGGCCGGTAAAGGTGGCAAAACGCCGGTCGGCGCCCACCGGGATCCAGGCATCGCTAAAGCCCGCCATGCGGTACAGGTATCTGTTCTTGCCCGGAGTGCTGTAGTGCAGGGCGGCGAACTCGAGGGTGAAGAAGTTGTCCCGGTGCGAGAGCTCGATCTCTTCGGTGTATGTGATCGGTCTCTCGAGCAGGACTCTCCCGCCGATCGTCTCACCGACGGCGATCGAGCGGTTGAAGAGCTGGAGGTCGGTGATGACCACGACCGGGACCTCCGCGTTGATGCCGATCTCCTCGGGGTAGAAGGAGTTGAAGCCGTTGATGCCGCCGAAGAACATCTCCCCGCTCGGGCTGCGATAGGCGGAGCCACCGTTGAACTCGTTGCCCTGCAGGCCATCGCGAACATCGTAGTTGCTGAAGGACCCGGCCCGCGGGTCGAACCGCGACAGACCGTTGGAGGTGCTGACCCACAGCCTGCCCTCGTCGTCCTCGAGCATTGCGTAGACGGAATCCGCGGCGAGTCCGTCTTCCGCCCGGTAGCGCTGGAAGCTGCCGGTATCCCGGTCGAACCGGTTGATGCCACCGCCGAAGGTGCCGAACCACAGTGTGCCGTCTCTGCTCTCATGGATGGCGAACACGTGGTCGGTGCTGATGCTGGAAGGATCCTCCGGATCGTGCCGGTAATGAGTGAACGCACCGGTTTCAGGATCGAGGCGGTTGAGGCCGCCGCCCTGCGTCCCGACCCACAGCACCCCCTCGCGATCCTCGTAGGCGAGGCGGATGAAATCGTGGCTGATGCTGAAGGGATCCTCGGGATCATGCCGGTAGTGGGTGAAGATATCGGTCGAAGGGTCCAGGCGATCGAGGCCACCACCGAAGGTGCCAAACCAGAGCGCGCCGGACCGGTCCTGAAAGATCGACC
>JASJGQ010000183.1:0-6228 GCA_033791425.1 Acidobacteriota bacterium | reverse complement strand
CCACAGCATGACCGGCAGCTCCCGCGCCACCACTTTTCCGGCGATTTCCTCGAGCCGCGCCAAACACGTGCCCTCGGCAATTGAGGCCAGGAGTCCGTCGGCACGGCGCCCCGCGTCGTCGCCATCGAACATCGACTCAAGCTCAGCAACGATGTGGGCACGGTGCCTTGCGACTTGTGGCGCCAGCGCCGATGCCAGATCGAGGGTCTCCAACATCTCGTGGACTGCGGTGCCCAGGGCCATCGCCAACCCTCGGTCTGACGCACCCTCCCCCGCCGTAGGGGCCTCTTCCGCCTCGGCGCGTCGCAGACGGTCGTGAGCCTCGGCCGAAGCAGAGCGAAAGACGGGGTGCGCCATCCGCTCGGCGGCCGCACGGCGGGCATCGGTCAGCTTGGCAGCCCGCAGCAGAGCAGCTTCAGGAAGCGAGAACTCCGAGCTGCCGTCGCTTCCGGTCGCAGCCGGTTGCGGTGGATCTCCATACACCGGCATCACCCGCAGGACGTGGGGTGCGGCATCCTCCTGCCGAACGGTCGCCGCCGCCTTCTGGAGCGCCACCGCCTCCGGCTCGAGTCGGCGGCCCAGGAGATTGGCAAAATCGCGGGCCCCTTCGGGTGGGACCTCCTTGCCGGCGTCGATCCATCCACCCGAAATTACGAGGCGTTTTCTGGCCCGGGTGGTGGCCACGTAGAGCAGCCTGACGAGCTCGGCCCGGGTCTTCTGTTCCTGTTCCCACTCCGCCGCCTGAAAGCCCGGGGTCGGCCACCCGAAGAGCCGGTATTCCGGGTGACCGTCGAACCACCGTACGGTAGCGCTGTCGCGATTGCCGCCACCGCGGCCGCCCTTATGGATCTGGGCCACGTAGACGTGTTCGAAATCGAGCCCCTTGGCGCGGTGGATGGTCATGACGTGGACGGCGTCCGTCTCGAGATCAGGCGGCACCGGCACCCGGCTCTCCTTGCCCTGTTCCACGGCGAGCCGCAGGAAGCGGGCGAGCTCGGCGTCGCCGCCCTCTCCAGACAAAAGCGTCTCTTCGAGATCCGTCAGGAAGCGGTCGACCCTCGCCCGCCGGAATGCCCCGAGGTAGCGCGCGGCTGCGGTCACCTCGGCCAGCCACAGGGTTCGGACTTTTTCGACAAACACATCCGGTGGATCCTCTCGCACCGACCGCCGCAACTCCGCCATGATTTCCACGGCGGCTTGCAACGACGTCCCCCATTCCGGCAGTTCGTCGCTACCCGGCAGCCCCGTCGGCGTCGCGCCCCTGGCGGTTTCAATGCACGTGCGGACGGCATCGGCCGCTGCGGAACCAGGTCCGGTCAGCCTCGCCATCCGATTCGGGAAACCGGCATCCCACAGCGACGCCAGGGCCGCATCGGGCACTCCCACCACATCGCTGCGAACAACGGTCAAGAGAGCAAGGGCGTCCGTGGGTTCGAGAACGGACCGAATCAACGCCGCCACCTCCACGACCTCGCGCTGGTGATAGTAGTCGCGTTCGCGCGCCACTTCGTAGGGAATCCCGGCCTCGCGGAAGGCCGCCAGCAGTTCCTCTTGCGACGTGGTGACCCGCAGCAGCACTGCGACGTCGCCCCAGCGCTCGATCGCGCCTTCGTCGTGAAGCCGGCGGATATCGGCGGCCAGTGCCCCCGCCTCCAGCGCCGTCGTGACGCGATCGGAGTTGCCCTTTTCGGGCCCCACGCCATCTTCACCCATCGGCCAGGCAACCCAGTGTTCGACGGTCTTCCATCCATCCCGGTCGATCCCCGCCACATCGCGTCGTTCGTCGGTCGCCTCGAGCCGCTGGAACGCCGGCTGGATGCCCTGCTCCTCGCGCATGACAGGCGCCACCAGCCGCTCGACCTCATCGAGAATGGGGGTCACCGAGCGGAAATTGCGCACCAGATCGACCGTCACGCCACCCGCCGCCACCACTCGTTCGACGAAGGCGTCGTAGGCCGCGAGGTCGGCGCTGCGCCATGCGTAGATCGACTGTTTGGGGTCGCCGACGATAAAAAGCGATGGCCGCGTGGCCGGATCACCGCTCAGGGCCAACCACTCGACAAGCCGGCACTGGACGTCGTCGGTGTCCTGAAACTCATCCACCAACAGGTGGTCGATCCCGGTCACGACCTCGCGGCGGACCCCGGAAGACATCGCAAGCAACGCCTCTGCGCGCCGCAGGAGATCCGAAAACGTCACGAGACCCGCGGCGATCCTGCGCTTCTGGACGGTCTCCAGAAGCGGACCCACGACGGCGCGGGCGGCCGCCAACTGATCCCGGCGCGGCTCCATCAGCGGTTCGAGCACCGCCGCCAACCGTCCCGATGCCGCGGCTACCTGGTGGACCGCATCGTCGAGGCGTTTTCTCTCTGTCTTGTTGAACTTGAGCCGGGACCAGTCCTTGAGACGGGCCACCACTCTCGAATCGACCGCAGCGGCAGCCGCCGTCAATTCCTCCATCGACGGCACGGTGGCACCGTCGGCAGCAACCACCTCCAGTTGCGTGGCCACGTCCCGGGTCAGAGCGATGACCTCGGCCTTGAGGCCGTCGAGACGGTCACCGACCGCTGTCCGGAAGTCAGCCACCGCCGATCGAAGCCGCCCGGGCACCACCTCACTGTCGCTGAATGGGTCGTCGCCGAACAGACCCGGCGCGGCCCCGGCCTCAATCAGCTGTACCAAAGCTTCGACGAGCTGGTCCGGCGACACGCCTTCCACCGCAAGCCGCTCCCAGCTCTCGCCTCTCGGGTCCTCGGCGAGACCACGCAGCGCCTCTTCCACCGCCTCCTCGGCCAGCTTTTCGATCCGGGATCCATCGGCGTCGACCTCGAAGCGCGGGTGAAGCCCCGCCTCCAGTGGATAGGTCGCAAGCAGTCGCTGGCAGAAGGCGTGGATGGTCGACACCACCAGGCGGTGGCTCTCCTCGGACAGGGCTCGCGCTCGCAGCGCGATTTCGCCTTCATCCGCCGCCACGACGTCCGGCTCCGGGTCCCATCCAACCGGTGGCTTGTCGGCCGCAAGATCGAGGAAGGCCTCACCGATTTTGCGGGCCATCTCGGCCGCCGCCGCTTCGGTGAAGGTAATGGCCACCACCCGTTCGATGACCCGGCGAGCGGCAGCCTGGCGATCGATCCCGTCTTCGTCGTGCCGTTCCCAACCCGGACCCACGCACCAGGCAGCCACTCGCGCCACGAGCAGGGCGGTCTTGCCGGTGCCGGCGCCCGCCACCACGACGACTGGGTGATCGAACTCGCTCTGGGCAAGGCGGCGGGATCGCTCGTCGGCAGCCAGTGGATCAAGGCTACCGCGGCTCATCCTTCACCTTCCGGCGGCTCGAAACCGAGATGCCACAGGGTGCGGGCCGCATCCACGGCCGGGTCACCCGCTCCTTCGTCACCGTTCATCCATTGCACGAGATTTCCACGGAAATCCGAATCGTCGCGGCGGCAGGCCTCGGCAACACCACAGTAGGCGCAGTGCGCCGCCGCACCACCATCGGCCTCCTCGACCCTCGGAAACGCCACGCCCTGCGCACGCGCCGCTGCGATGGCACGCACGGCGGCATCAAAGGGCTCGATGAAGTCAAGGTTGTCGCCGGCGACCGCGATCTCGCGGATCTCGTCCTTGCAGCCATCGATCGGTTTGAGATAGAGGTACTTTCCGGTCCCGCTGGCGACTCCGCTACCGCGAGAGTAGGCCGCCGCCTGCAACAGCCGCCCGCGGGCGATCCGGGCGCGGATGTTGTTGCTTCGGAATGGTTCGGTGGCGGCCTCCACCGCGGGTTTTGCCGCCTTGTAGTCGACCAGCACCGCGGCCTCGTTCGGCCCGTCCACGCGATCGGCGCGAAACCACAGCTTTTCGTCCACCCCGGGAACCATCGCCCACCCCTCCACCTCGCTGCCGAGGACACAGGGCAGGGACCCGCTCGTCCACTCGAGATCTTGCTCGACCTCGAGAAAGCGGCGCGCCCGGGCTGACAGCAACGGCGCCATGCCGATGGGCGCAATGCCCTCCCTGGCTGCCACCCGGTGTGCTTCCCGGTCGAGCAGTTCTTCGAACCGCTCGGGTGCGGGCCAGCGGACACGGACCGGAGCCCTGGAGAGAACCCCCTCGAGTTCGCCGCCCCGATCAAGAGTTTCAACTACGATCGCCTCGAGGACGCCGTGCACGACCTGGCCGACCAACGGACCGTCGATTCCCGGCAGACCGAGGAGCGGGTCCGGCATCGGCTGGACGCCGAGGCGCCGCTGGACAAAGGCCCGCCACGGGCAGGTGCCGATGCCCTCCGCGTGAGTGACCCACAACGCACTGTCACCAGCTGCCGTGTCGGCCCCCGTAAAACCAAACCACGGGCCCGTTCCCGCCACTCCAGGCGGCCTCTCGATCGCGGCCAGGAGGCCAGCCCGGGCAGCGGCCACCACGTCGGGCGGCACCGATCGCAGAAGAGACTGGACGTCGGTTCGCCCCTCCGCCAACGCGGCCTCCATCATCGATCCGATGCCGCGCGCGCCCGCAGAAGGCGCTGCCAGCACGGCCAGTTCGTAGGCCGTTCGCGACCGGGGGTCGCTCGCTCCGCCCGACCACAGCTGAGCGATCGGGACGGGCTCGGCTACGCCCTTACGCAATTTTAGGCGGTCGACAAAGGGCGATGGCGTCAAGGTTCCATCACCTCCATAGACGTGCCACGACAACGAAATCACGGGAGCGCTCGAAAGCAGCTGTGCAAACAAGTAGCGCTCCTCGTCCGCGCTGCGGCCCTTGACCGGCATTTCGGGCAGAACGTCGGCTGCCAGGCGGGCACGAACTGCCTCGGGAAGCATTGCGTCTTCGTGGCCGACCCTCGGGAAAACACCGCGGTTGAGGCCGGCGATGTACAGGTGGCCAAAGGTGCGGGCACGAGACTCCATGACGGTCAGGACCTGCACACCCGCGCCGTCTCCGCCCAACGGCACCTCGCCGACCCCATCCAAACGATCGCCCACCAGTTTGAGCCACTCCCCCTCTGACAATTCGTAGTTCGCCGGCAAATCCCTGCACAGGGCGTCGAGCGCGTCGCGGACGACTCCCAATTCGGAAAGCTCTCCGTGCCACCCGAGCGCCTCGAGCACCGAGAGCGTATGTCGACGGTGCTCAACCGGCGTAGCCACTGCCGGCCGACGGTCGAGAAAGGCCACCAGTCTTTCGGCCTCGGCCACAGCGCGCTGCAACGCCGCGTTCGGCAGCCGCCGTGGGTTTTCGCCCTCCTCGTCGATCTCGTCCTCCGACCCGATCGCGATCGGCAACCGGACTCCGGCGGCCGGCGCCGCACCTGCGGGCAGGGCCGCCAGGTCCGCCAACCGAAGGACGCCAAGCACCCGCAGACCGAGCAGCAACTCGATCGCGCCCACGCGTCCCGCACGCGCCTCGATCCACAGATCCACCGGAGCCGACGGACCGCGGCGCAGGACCTCGGTCAAGCGCCGCAGCCGGCGCCGCGGTCCGGCCCCGGGCACCGTGGTACCGGCGCCCGAAAAGGGCACACCGAGACGTCGAAAATGACGGCGCAGGGGCAGAGCCATCGTCTCCATGGCGCGACCCACGACCCCGATCTCTTCAGGTACGACTCCTTGATCAACCAGGTCCCGAACGCGCTCGGCCACCCAACGCGCCTCCGCCTCGACGTCCGGAGCCTCCGCCAGCTCGATATCGGAGGGCGGGTCCCTTCGCTCATCGGTCACGCGACCGAGGTGAGCCATCCGCTCCTCGAGACGCGTCAGATAGGCCCTGCCGAGATCGTCATGTTCCGGCTCCGCAGGATCCGGCGGGCGATCGAGGATCACGGTTCCTCCCAGCACCCGCACCGACGCCACCAGAAGGTCAGCAGCCACCCCCGTCACGTCGGCGAAACCGTGGACCAGAAGCCCCCTGGTCGGCAGCAGATCCGGGCCGGCCACCAGCAGGGCATCCTCCGCCAATTGCAGAGCGCGCATGGAGCGTTGGAGATCCAGCTCGTCGGCCTCCTCGACGGCGGCAGCCGCACGCCGGACCAGGGCCGCCGACCGTTCCAGGCGTTCGGGCGCGACGTCGCCGGCGACGTCCTCGAGCCGCTCGAGCACCCCGTCTTCGTTGCCCGGCAAGAAACCCGCTTCGAGAAGATCGCGGACCGCGCCCACAACGGCGTCGTATCCATCGGTCAGACCGCCGAGGGTGCGGGGCAGGGTCGGCTCGACCGCGGCCAGCCGCCGCAGC
>JASJGQ010000182.1:0-17133 GCA_033791425.1 Acidobacteriota bacterium | reverse complement strand
GCTCCGTGGAATGGCGACGCTCGCATACATCGCTTCATGGTACCGCGGAGCAGGGGAGCAGGGGAGCAGGGGAGCAGGGGAGCAGGGGAGCAGGGGAGCAGGGGAGCAGGGGAGCAGGGGAGACGCGCTCCTTATCATGTTCGACTATCAATGACTGTCATTTCGACCGAGCGTAAGTCACGGCGAAGTCCGGAGGACGAAGCCGGAGGCGAGCGGAGAAATCTGTGCCGGCCCCCTTTCTCCTCAGCCCCTTCGCCCCTCTGCTCCTTTGCCAGTGCGGGAATGCTAGGGTTCTCCCGTGGGAACAGGACGCGTTCACGGCGATATCGAAGGCGAAAAGCTCAACGCCCAGCAACAGGTGGTGGAGATCGTGTGTCGGATTCCGCGCGGCCGGGTCATGAACTATGGTCAGATCTCGACTCTGATGGCCAGCCGATTGTCCCCCCGAGCGGTGGGTTGGATGCTCCACCGCTGTCCGGACGGCGTGCCGTGGCAGAGGGTGGTCAATGCTTCAGGAGGGTGTTCCACCGACCATTTGCCGGATTTCCCAAAGGGTCTCCAGCGCTCCCTGCTCGAGGAAGAAGGCGTCGTGTTCCGGGACAACGGGACCCTCGATCTGGAAGTCTATCGTTGGTGGCCGGATGGGGAGTCGCCTGGATAGTCCCCGGCGAGAGGTCTGGTCTCCGCCGCAGGTTATCCAGACTCGGCCCACATCGGGAAGGTCGCAGTGTCGATGCCAAGAACCGCGGTTCCGAAGAAGTAGAACCCCAGCGAGATGACCAACACGCCGATCAGGTTGATGGCGAGACCCACCCTGGCCATCTCGGCGATCTTGACGCGGCCGCTGCCGAAGATGATGGCGTTCGGAGGAGTGGCCACCGGCATCATGAAGGCACATGACGCTGACAGTGTTGCCGGGATCATCAGCAGCAGCGGGTTGACCTTCATGGCGACCGCGACCGAGGCGAGGATCGGCAGGATCATCTCGGTGGTCGCGGTGTTGGAGGTGAGTTCGGTGAGGAAGGTGAGACTGCCGCAGACCAGCGCGATCATGGCGTAAGGCGGCACACCTTCGAGGCCCGCGAACCGGGTTCCGATCAGCTCTGAAAGACCGGTGACCCGGAAGCCCTGAGCGAGGGCAAAACCGCCTCCGAACAGAATCACGATGTGCCACGGGATCTTGGTGAACACGTCGACACCCATCACCGTGCGGCCGGTGGCATTCCGGCTCCGTGTCGGGATGAAAAACAGGATCATCGCCATACCGATCGCGACGGTGGCGTCGTCGATCAGGTCCGCGTTGGGCAGCAGCCGCGACCATCCCGGTATGGTCAGCACGCCGAGCACCAGGTCCTTTCGAAAGACCCACGCAAAGGCAGTGGCCGCGAAGACCGCGAGCACCGACCGCTCTTCGAACGACATGCCACCGAGCGCTGCGTACTCTCGTTTTACGACGCCGCGGTCGACCTCGAACGACTCACCAAAGCGGTAGAAAACCCGTGTCAGAAGCAGCCACACGATGGTCAGCATAACAATCGTGATGGGCAAGGCCATCACCAACCATTGGCCAAAGGCTATGGGCTCCGCATTCGGGAACGTGATCTCGAAGATCCTGGCAAACGACAGATTCGGCGGTGTGCCGACCAGCGTCGCCATACCGCCCAGCGAGCAGGCGTAGGCGATTCCGAGCAGCAGCGCAACGGTAAAGGGATGGCACGCGCTATGACCGAACCTCTCCTCCAGCTGCAGGATGATCGCCATGGCGATGGGCACCATCATGATGGCGGTGGCGGTATTGGAGATCCACATGGAAAGGAAGGCCGCCGCGATCATGAAACCGAGGATGATGCGCGATGGCCCGCCCCCGATCCGCCGAATGATCCACAGCGCGATCCGCTTGTGCAGCCCCCACTTTTCCATCGTCACGGCGATCATAAAACCACCGATGAAGAGAAAGATCGTGCTGTTGACGTAGATCGGCGCACAGTCCCGGGTCTTCATGATGCCGAGCACGGGATACAGCACCAACGGCAGTAGAGCGGTCGCCGACAGGGGGATGGCATCGGTGATCCACCACGTCGCCATCAGAACCGCCACCGCCGCCATGCGGGTGACCTCGGGCCTGGACGGATCGAGGTCCAGAAACAGAGTCGCGAAGAACAGGATGGGGCCCAAGAGAAGGCCGATTCTTTGACTCGCCGATCTGGCGTCGGAGGAGGCTTCGGCAGGCACCACATTAGTTTACTACCTTGGAACACACCTGCGCTCTGTTCACATTTTCGGTCGCCGGTGCATTGCTCCTCAAATTGTCTTGAGTTGTGAGTTCTTAGTTTTGAGTCCCAGGTTTAGAGACGAGCGGAGGGCAAAAAACAACTCATAATTCAACACTCAGAACTTAGAATTTCGGTAGAGCCGCATCGGGCGGAGATCGGTGATGAGACCGAGGGCGTAGCAACGACCCCAGAAGAGCTCGATCGATTCCAGCTCGAGCGGGCCGATTTCGTACTTGAGGATCTTCTCGAGATAGCGGGTGGCGAGGCCATCAGGCCAGCCGTCGGCGTGGGTCGAGACGATTTCCGGAATCCGAAGCATGTTGCGATCCCTGTAGCGGTGCAGGGTTGCTGGAAGCTCTCCGAGATCATCTCCGGCCCGGGCAAGCCAGGTGGCGAAGACGAACGGCAGCCCGGAGAGTCTTTTCCAGGCTTCACCGAGGTCCAGTTGATAGGGGTAGAGGCTGACACCGGGCTCCTCTCGAACCACTTTGTCGCCGATCAACAGGAGGCTCTCGGGCGGGCCGTCGCCGTCTGGGACCCCGGCTTTGAGAGTGGTGAGTTCGGGGCGTCGTCCGGTCAGGGCGTCGAACACGATCTCCAACAGGGCCACCGAGGTGTGGCTGTCGCCGTCAATGTGAACCCGTTCGATCTCTCGAATCGGCACTCGGCTGAATACCCGTACGGTATGGGTTGGCCCATCCGAACCGATCGCGCCCACCGGAACAATGCACAAACCCGCGTCCGCCGTCTGGAAGTCGATGACGGGGCACAGAGCGATCTGGGCGCGCCCGGAAGTCAGGGTCTCCAGGAGCCGGCTCGGCACATCCGTGATCACCGAGAGAGAGGGTTCTCGCTCGAGGCCGTCGATCAGCGGCCGGGCGTTGAGGAAGCTGACGGCTGCGACCGTCTGCACGGAGCGCGACATGACCAGAGCCCTACCCGATCGGATCGTGCGGCATGCTGCCGCGGCGGCTGCGCAGATAGGCAAATGGCGTAGCGAAGAGGAAGTTCGAAACCCGAGACGTATAGATGTCGGCCGAGCGTTCGATCTGGTTGGCGAGGTGGCTCTTGTCGTTGCCGGACCGCAGCAGAGCTCCCCAGCGCTGGTTGTCAAGTTGGGAAGCTTCGCGCGCCATCGGGGCGATGCGCTCGTCGAGTGCGATGGACGCCTCGCGGATCTGCTGGAACTCGCTCTCGAGCTCCCGGGCCGTCGCCGTCGGCTGTTCGGCGTAGCCTCCGCGCAGGCGCTGAAGCGCGAGGCGGATTCGGCTGAGGGCCGTCTCGAGCTCGACCTTTTCGCCCATGAGCTCGATCAGGACCCGCTCGGTGGTGCGGAATGCGTCGACCGCAGTCAGCTCGTCCTCGAGTTCGCGCAGAATGAGCGCGGTGCGCCAGCGTAGGCTTGCCTTGGAGACCTTGACGTCGGCAAAAATGTGGTCGCCGACATAGAGGATCGCGGCGCCGGAGAGACCGAGGTAGTTCTCGACCCTGGTGGCGTCTCCGCCGAGATAGGCTCCCGG
Organism: Acidobacteriota bacterium; assembly: GCA_033791425.1. GTDB lineage: Bacteria > Acidobacteriota > Thermoanaerobaculia > Thermoanaerobaculales > Sulfomarinibacteraceae > Sulfomarinibacter. The sequence continues at coordinate 13,340 of JASJGQ010000182.1, read as the reverse complement.
CTCGGGGATCTGGCTCGGCACCGGCCGCAGCAGCCCGGCCTCCTCGTCGGCAATGGAGAACAACGGCAGGTCGTAGAGGAAGAAACTGGGTTTGCGCGCGCCGACGATGACCAACTCGAAAAGGTCCCGCCAGGTCATTCCCGACGGCAGAAACCGGTCGTATGCGAAGGCCATGACGGTACGGGCGTACTCCCACTCCGAGTTGGAGATCAGCATCAGCCTCTTGCCCGACCGGAGCTGGTCGAGCAGCGCCAACGGTGCCTGGGGGTCGAGGTCGATAAAGGGCTCCGGGTCGGCCATGATCTCGGCCTTCAATGTGCCCTCGATGTGGGTCTCGTCGAGGCAGGCCCGGACGCGGCGGAAGAGATCCTCATACCCGTGGACATTTGGGAACACGTTCTGGTCGTAGAGATCCACCAGCTGCGCGTAAAGACAGCTCTCGGACAACGAAAATAGGGTGTTGAGGAAAAAGAACCGCGGCTCCGAGAGATCCACCGGCGTGTGGCGATAGACCTCGCGCTGATCCTCCCATTCCATCAGCCTCGTGCCGTGGGCGGCCCGCATGACGTATCCAAATCGATTGGCCTTGACGATATTGCCGAGTTCGGCGTCAATGACCAGCCCTCTGATCACCAGGCTTGGGTCGAATTCGAGCCCCTCGACCGGCCAGCCTTCGCTGATCAGGAGGTCCTGTGCCCGCTCGTAGGCCTTCTGCTCCCATACGTCGGCGTGATAGTGGATAAGGGTGTAGTCCATGTCGTAGCCGATAGCGCCGATCGTGCGCAGATTGAGCGTGCGGTTGGCGTAGATCCGCCGTCCCGGCGGCACCTCTTCAAGATTCAAAACTCCATCCACCATCAGCGCAGCTTAGCACTCACCGGATCCAACGTCCGGTTGACACGGGCCAGTGCGCCGTTTTCGAGCGCCCGAGTGAGCCAGCATTCCAGGACGCGCTTCCTGAGAGGAGCCACCTTGAACATTGTCTGCCAGTTGCGCATGGCCGGCATGACGGTCTGTGAATCAGACAATGTTCAAAATGGCACCTCCGCCGCACCACAACGCGACCCAAAAAAAAAGCAAGCCCGCGTACGGGCTTGTGAAGGAGGAGATTATCCGGTGCGTCCACAATCAATATAGGTCGCGAACCGGTCTCAGTCAGTGAGCGGCGTCACACGACGCGCGAGGCACGTATCAGCACGCGCTTCCCGAGAGGAACCACCCTGAACATTGTTGGCCCGGGGCCTCCCACCGACGGGAGAGATTGAAAAGCCCAACAATATTCAAGATGGCACCTCCACCGCTCGCGGTCCCACCCGCCCTGAGCATTCGGGTGCTCATCTTAAGTCGGAAGTTGGGTGGTAATTCCGAAATCCGAAATCCGAAATCCGAAATGGTTGAACGGGTGGTATCACTCCTCTGGCTTTACGACCCCGATGTAGGGCAGCGTCCGGAACCGCTCCGCCCAATCGAGGCCGCAACCCACCACCCAGACATCCGGAATCTCGAAACCGAGATAGTCGATCTGGGCGTAGACCTCGCGCCGATCGGGTTTGTGCACCATGACACAGGTCTTGAGGGATGCGGGTTGCCGCGCCGCCAGCGTTCGCACCAGGTAGGCGAGGGTGTAGCCGGTGTCGACGATGTCCTCGACGATCAGGACGTGTTTGCCGGCGATGTTGCGGCGCAGATCCATGATCATGCGCACCGCGCCATCGGTCTCGGTATCGTCGCCGTAGGTGGACAGGGCCATGAAATCAACACTTCGGGGGACCGTGAGATGGCGGGCGAGGTCGGCGAGGAAGATGAACGAGCCCTTCAACACACCGATCAGGATCAGATCGTCCACATCGTGGTAGTCCACCGAGATGCGCCGCGCAAGTTCTTCGACCTTGGCATGGATCTCCTCTTCGCCGATCAGCACTTCGGGCATCGTCTCGGACATCGTGTCTCCTTATGCGAGCGGGGGAAGCGTACCCCGGAAGGCATTACCGGTCCACTGCCCTCCGGATGCTAGATGCTTGATGCTGGATGTCGGAATCGCCTGCCGGTCCGTTCGAAACACCCAATCACGATATTCGGCATCCAGAATCCAGCATCCCGCTGCGGCTGTGCCGTAGCGGTAGAACATGAGAGGATGAACGGCGGTTTATCGGAGCGTGGGCATGGACGAGCAGAACATCAACACGACGGGCGTGACCGGGAGCCCCATACTTCGCCTCCTCAGGGAATACGCCTGGCGCTACCGCTGGAGCTACCTCGCTGGGGCGGTTCTGCTGTTCGTGACAAATTATCTGAGCGTCAGCATTCCGGGACAAATCGGCCACGCGATCGACGCCCTGCGGGCGGGAACATCGGTCGGGCGTTATGTCGCTGCGATCGCGGTCATGGGTGTGGGTGTGATCCTGGTGCGCAGCCTGTCGCGGGTCCTGATCTTCAACCCGGGTCGGCACGTGGAGTACCGGCTGCGTCGCGACCTCTTTGGCCACCTGCTGCAGCTGCAGCCCTCGTTCTACGCCGTCCACAAACGTGGTGACATCGTCAGCCGAGCCGCCAACGACATTTCCTGGGTCCGCACCCTGGTCGGTTTTGGAGGCCTTCAGATATTCAACGTGACGATAGCGGTCGTGCTGACGGGTTGGAAGATGGTGTCGCTGTCGCCCCGTCTGACGTTGATGGCGTTGCTGCCGGTGGTACTGGGAGCCTGTATGGTCCAGTGGGCCATCCGACGCCTTTTCTTCCTCGCGCGGCGCAGCCAGGAGCAGCTTGGTGAGATTTCCGAACACGTGCTCGGGAGCCTTCAGGGCGTCGCGGCCATCCAGGGCTTTGTCGCCGAGGAGGCATTCATCGGGCGATTTGAAGCGCGGAATTTTAAATGGCTCCGCACCAGCCTCCTGTTGGCCGTGATCCGCTCGACGGCTCTCCCGTTGCTGGTTCTTTCGGGTGGGGTCGCGATGTTTGCGCTGATTGCGGTTGGCGGGCCGATGGTGCTGGCCGGCACGTTGACCGTTGGCGAGTTGGCGGCATTTACCGCTCTCCTGGCGGTATTTCTTCCCCCCCTGCGATCCATGGGTTGGATGATGTCGGTGATCCAACGCGGGCGGTCGGCGCTCGAACGGATTTTCGAGCTCGTGGATGCGCCTGTGGATCGTCCCGAGGGCAGTACTGGAATTGTGATGGCAACAGGCCGGGGACCGACCATCGATGTTAAGGACCTTTCCTTCGCGTACCCCGATGACCCGCAGCGCGCTGTGCTGGAAAACCTGACGACAACTATCCCCGCCGGTTCCGTGATCGGCCTCTTCGGCCGCACCGGCAGCGGGAAAAGCACTCTTCTGCGTCTTCTTGCAAGGGTCTACAACCCACCGGCAGACACCATTTTCGCGGATGGTGTCGACCTCACCACCATCGATCTGGAATCGTGGCGGCGCCGGCTCTCGATGGTGCCGCAGAGGCCCTTTCTTTTTTCGGACGCCATTGCCTCCAACGTCGCCCTGGAGGCCGCACCCGATGTCGAGCGGATCGAGCGGTCGGTGGACATGGCGGCCCTCGAGTCCGACCTCGAAGCGCTTCCCGAGGGGCTGGAGACCGTGGTCGGCGAACGCGGCATCATGCTGTCGGGCGGCCAGCGGCAACGCGTCGCCCTGGCGCGCGGGTTCTACCGGCCGAGCGATCTCTTGATCCTCGATGATGTCCTGTCGGCCGTGGATCATCAGACCGAGGCTCAACTCGTGGAGACAGTTGCGGCTCTTACCCGGCGGCCCGAGGCGCCGACGGTTGTGATCGCCAGTCACCGTCTGTCGGCCCTCCGCCACTGCGACAGCATCCTCGTGCTCGACGGCGGCCGTTTGGTCGCGAAAGGCACCCACACCGAGTTGATCCAACGACCGGGGATCTACCGCGACACGTGGCTGGTCCAGAGCCAACGCGCCGCGTCCGACGTCGAGGCGGCATCGTGAAAACCCGTTCGGTTCTGCGCCGTTTGTGGCCGTATCTGCGGCCGGACGCCTGGGTATTTGCGGTGGCGATCGCGTTGACGCCGGTGACTGCCGGACTCGGCTTGCTGCAGCCGTGGATTCTGAAAAAGGTCATCGACGAGCACCTCGTTCCCGGTGTGGCTGACGGCCTGTTCCAGCTGGCACTTGTCTATCTCGCCGCGGTGGTCGCGAGTTATGTGTTCGAGGCCGGCTATGTGTTGGCGCTTGCGTGGGGCGGCCAGCGCAGTATCGTGCGTCTGCGTTCGGGGATCTACCGCAAACTTCTCGGTTTGCGTCAGAGCTATCTCGACCGGCAGCCGGCGGGCAAGCTCCTGACCCGTGCCACTTCCGACGTCGACGCACTCGGCGAGGCACTGTCATCCGGGCTCATCAATATCGTGCTCGATGTTCTCTTGATCGTCGGCACCCTGGTCGCCATGTTCCTCCTCGATGTGCGAATGACCTTTGTTCTGCTGTTGCTGGCGCCGCCGATCCTTGCCATCCTCGAGTTCATCAGACGGCGGCTGCGGGCACTCTTCGTCGAGGTTCGCGGCGCTCTCGCCTCGGTCAACGCCTTCCTTGCCGAACGCATCGATGGTGTCGAGGTGGTGCAGCTCTTCGGTAACGCGGAGTACAGCGAGCAGCTGTTTGACGAACGAAACCGGCGCTACCGCGCCGCCACCACCCGTTCCAATGTGTACGACGCAATGATGTACGCGATGGTCGACGGCACGGCGTCGATCGGTGTTGCGGTCATGCTGTGGTACGGATCGGGACTGGCGTCCCGCATGGGTGTGCCGCTACCGGCGGCGACTCCGGTGAGCGCGGGTCTGTTGGTGGCCTTTATTCAGTATCTGGATCGGCTGTTCCAGCCCTTGCGTCAGCTGTCCTCCACGGTGTCTGTTCTCCAGCAGGGCGCGGCGGCGCTCGAGAAAATTCTCTCACTCTTCGACGTTACTGAGACGGTGACGGACGAAGGCGACGCGCTCCCCGAGGTCGAGGGCGAGATCGTGATGCGCGGCGTCAGTTTCCGCTACCGCGAAGATGGGGAGGACGTTCTGCACGAGGTGGATCTCGAGGTGCGGCCCGGCGAAGTCGTAGCCCTGGTCGGCGCGACCGGTTCGGGTAAGACCACCATCAGCCGACTCCTCGACACCTCCTATACCGGTTATCGAGGCTCAATTACCCTCGATGGCCGCGAGCTCCGAGAGATCCGCTCCAAAGATGTTCGGCGCCGGATTGCGGGTGTCCGTCAGGATCCCCAGCTGTTTTCCGAAACGGTACTTTTCAACGTTGACCTCGGCAACCCCGCCATCGATCAGGCAGATTGCGAGGCCGCTGCCAAGGTGGTCAACGCGGATCGCGTGGTCGACCAGGTGGGCTGGGACCATGTCCTGCGCGAACGGGGCGCCGATCTCTCGGTGGGTGAGGGCCAGCTCCTGACTTTCGCGCGGGCGATGGCCCACGATCCCCCGGTTGTGATCCTCGACGAAGCAACTGCCAGTATCGATTCGCTCACGGAGCAGTTGATTCAGGACGCCCTGGCCAAGATCTTCGAGCGCAAGACGGTGATTGTCATCGCCCACCGTTTGTCGACCGTCGAGCGTGCCGACTGTATCGTCGTTCTCGACCAGGGCCGCGTGGTGGAAAAAGGCACACACAACGAGCTACTCGCCGCCGACGGGGCGTACGCCCGTCTCGTCCGGGCGGGTGAAGATCTGCTGGTGGCGTAGGTCGCCGAGGCCAAGAGGTTCGGAGGTAATGATGCGGTGATTGTGGTGCGGGCGTCTCGCCCGCACGTGCAGGCGGGACGCCTGCTCCACAAGGACCGCTACGTCATTTTTCTGCCGGCAACGACCGCCAGACCGTGCGCGCCCGAGCAACCTCGGCGCCATCCTCTGCGCGCACCAACTGGTGGCGCACCTCGGTTCCATCGACGATTTGGCTCCGCGACTGCACGGTCTGCCCCTGATGGCATTCGGCGAGAAACTGAACATCCAGATCGGTGAGGTCGCGAACGCCCCAGATCTCGTCGGGCACCGCCTCCATGACCCACTCGACGAAGCTGGTGTTGTTGGCGTGGCCTGAGAGATCGACGTCGCTGCGGCGAACCGAGAAGGAGAGCTCCCGTTCCGCAGGGTCCGGTAGAGCGAGCTTGCCCGTCTTGGCAGGTGCGGATCCGATTTCGTACTCGCGGAACCGGTCCCAGGCTTCGGCGGGCAGGCGAATCGGCCGCCGGCGCTCGAGATCGAGCATCGCCCACCAGGTCGAAACAGTCCCGATGCGGTGGCCATCGCCGGCCGAAAGGACGAACCGGCGCTCTACCACGAGCCGGCTCATGGCCTCGGGCCAGGTTTCAATGGTGATCTCGTCGCCGCCCCGAGGCCATCGCTCCAGAGCCAGGCTCAGCCGCGACAGCACCCACGTCGTGCCGCGCTCGAGCATGGTCTCCACCGCCACCCCGAGGATTTCGGCGTGGGTCACGGCCACTTCCTGCAACAGCTTGCACAGGATCGGTACCTGAAGACGCCCCATAGGGTCGACCTCGTACGATCGAACCCTGAAGACTTCGCGATAAAGAGCTTTCATCCTCCCACTTTCCTGTCCGATTCACAGATGCGGAGATCAGCAGTCAACGCCGACGCCAAGGCCCCACCTGCAGTTTCTGCTGTTTTTCGATGGCGGAGAGGCTCTGATCGATTCGCTCTGTCGTCTCGGGCGTCGCCCCCATCTGCAGAGCCTTCACCAGGAACTGGTAGGCCGCGGTCGCATCGTGCAGGTCGTCGAGCAGGATGAAGCCCGCAAGTGCATATGCCTCGCCGTTTCCTGCCGCTCTCGGGGCATCCCGGATCACCCGTTTCAAAAGCACCAGGGCCGCATCCGATCGGCCCTCTGCCCGCAGCTGTTCCGCGAGCGAAATCGCTTCGGGTGGCGACAGCGCACTCCTCGCAGTATTGGCAGACAACGCGAAGTAGTCGGACGCGGCGTCGTCGAACCTTCCACGTGAGAGGGCTTCACGGACCGATCTGCCGCCGGTCGGGGGCACCTTCGGGAGGGGAACATCCTTGGGCCTGGAAGAAACCGCGCGCCAATTCATCACGAACGCCGCCGCTGCACCGGCAAGGAAGCCTCCGATGTGGGCGCCGTGCGCCACTCCGCCCCCTCCCGAAAAAATGAAGGGTACGACGTTGTCGAGGAAGAGATAGACCGCGAGGACGATACGGGCCGCGATCTCGAAGGTCCGCGCGAAGAACGGCGGCAGGAACACCAGCACCCGGACCATGTTCTTCGGGAACCAGACGAAGTAGAAACCGAGGACCCCGGATATTGCGCCCGAGGCTCCGACCAACGGGACATCGGAGGTCGCGAAGAACGCTGCGTGGAACATCGTTGCCGCGGCTCCGGTCAGCAGATACCACACGACGAACCACACGATGCCCAGACGTCGCTCGACGTTGTTCCCGTAGATGAAAAGGAACAGCATGTTCCCGGCAAGGTGCATGAAGCCCCCGTGCAGGAACTTCGAAAAGACAAGATCCATCACCGAGCCCTGGGCCGGACGGTAGCCATGTTTGAAGACAAACAGGTCGTAGCTGGTGACCTGTTGCGAGGCCTGGGCGAGTTCTTCCGGACTGCCGGCAAACTGCGAAAGGAACTGCATGTACTCCTTGAAGGCGGGATCGCTCACATCGGCGGGCTGTGTGCTCAGGGGGAGATTGACGACGAGGAAGATCACGACGTTGAGGGCGATGATTGTCCACGTCGCCCAGGGAATGCCCTTCGGGTTCGGCGAGTCGGATATGGGAAAGAACATGGATTACCCTCTGTTGGTGAGTTTCTGCAGTGGCCCGTTCATGGCGTTGCACTCCAGGCCGCCAGCTTCTCCCCGAGTTCGCGCTTCAGTTGTTCCTTGGCCTTTTTGGCCTCCCGGTAGATCTTGTCCACCTTGTAGAAATGGAGGGTTCTGAAGTCGCTCAACTCGGGTTTGATGTAGATGTCCGGACGCCGTGCCCTGAGCTCCTGCTGGACGATCGCCTGCTGCATGATCTGGATCGAGCCGAAAAGGGTGTTGAAGTATCCGGGGACCGATCCCCGTTCGGCCGGACTGCCGCTGTTGATGTCGACGGCGATCACGATGTCGCATGAATCCATCAAGACGTCGTACGGCACCGGATTCATGGTTCCCCCGTCGATTAGCACGCGCCTGTCGAGTTCGACGGGAGTGAAGAGCCCGGGCAGGGCCATGCTGGCCTGGACGGCCGATTTGAGCGGCCCCGAGTCGAGGACCACCGAACGGCACTCCCAGAAATCCGTCGCCACCACCACAAACGGTATCGCGAGTTCCTCGAAGGTCTCGCAACTTCGGTCCTCGCACAGGGAGGCCATGATCGACTCGGCCTTGATGAGGCCGCTGCCGCGAAAGTCCGAATCGAGCATGCCCCACCACTTGCGGATCTTCTTGTCGGAGAACACCCCCCGCATGGTGTCGCTCCTGGTGATCGCCAATCGAGCGATCTTGTCTTTGATCTCAGCAGCCGACAAGCCCGATGCGTAGAGGGCTCCGATCACCGCACCGATGCTGCAACCGGCGATGCGATGGGGAGTGATCCCCATCTCGTCCAGCGCTTCCAGCATCGGAATGTGGGCGATTCCTTTCGCCCCTCCCGCACCGAGGGCGATCCCGATCGTTGGTCGAGACTTCGGTTGCATCGATCATCAACTCCCGGATTTCTTGCTGTCTTCCCCGGTTTTCCCATCCGACCCAACCGCTCCGTCCTCGGTCGGCACATCAGCCGGCTTCTTCAATCCTGCCGACGCAACAGCCTCCGGATCCGGAGTCCGCAGGTGAATATCGCGCTGCGGGAAGGGAATCTCGATATCCGCTTCCTCCAGAGTCTTGACGATCGCGAAACGCAGATCGCTGGCAACCCCCACAAATGACGACGTTGCGGCCCAGGCGCGCAGCTCGAATTCGAGCGCGCTGTCGCCAAAGCCTTGAAAGAGGCACACCGGCGCCGGGTGGGCGTCGACGTGCTTGTGGCCGGTGGCCACGCCGAGGATCAGTTGTGCGGCATTTTCGGGGTCGGTGCCGTAGGCGACCCCGACCGGAATGGTCATCCGCCGCCGGGAGTGGGTCAGGGTCCAGTTGGTGACTTTTTCCGAGATCAGATCGGCGTTCGGCACGACGACCTCGGCCCCTTCCCACGTGCTGACGATGCTCGCCCGCATGCCGATTTTCTCCACTGTCCCACCAGAGTTTCCGATGTCGAGAGTGTCGCCGATTCGGATTGGTCGTTCGAAGAGCAGAATCAGACCCGACACGAAGTTGTTGACGATGTTCTGTAGACCAAACCCGATGCCGACACCCAGTGCCCCGATGATGATCGTGATCTTGCTGATGTCGAAGCCGGCGGCCGCACTCGCGATCACGGCTCCGACTGCGATCACCACGTAGCGCGTGAGCCGCGAGATGGTCTCGGGCACACCCTTGGGAAGATCAACCCGTGGCAGGAAATCGACGTTGAGCATGAACTCAATAAAGGCAGCGACCTTGAACGACAGCCAGATGGTAAAACCGAAGATCAGGAGATCTCCAGGATCGATGGAGAAATCACCGATCTTCATGCTCCAATCCAGCGCGCGACGAATGACGGCAATCAAAGGGTCGAGGAGGAGATAGGCCCTGAGCACCACCACCGTCCAACCGACCACCGCGACGAAACTGATCATTCGGAAGAGAGTGTTGCGGACCGTGTCGGAGTGGTCGGGCGCAATACCCATACGGCGGGCGGTTTCAGTCAGGAGGCCGATACGCACCATCGACCGTAGCGTCACGCTCAGCACACCCATCAGGACTGCGACGAGCATGGCCTGCGAAGTGCCCATCAGGACGAGCGTCGCAAAGTCGACACTGCCGACGACATCGGCGACCGCGCCGATTCCAAAGCCAACCAGCGCCACCTGCCCCCCCCACAGGACTGCTCTGTGCCATTTCTTCGACAGAGTGTCAGGGTTCGCGCGGAGAGCACGAATCAACCATACACAGGCCGCGATACCGCCCAGCCCCAGTGCGAGAAGTGCCAACCGGTAAATGACGAATCCCTCGGGCGCCAGCTTGACGACTCGGCTGAGAAGAAAGAGCAGGATCGCGAAAAAAGTCACAAGACGCATCGACTTGGGCAGCAGCTCCGACAGCAGGCGAACGGTCGCCAGCACCAAAAGCAGACTCACCGACGCAGTCCAGACGTTCGGCGCTTGTGGTTCCAGGAGCGCATTGAGGGTCGCTGTCACCACCATGGCAGCCGATGCCGGTCGACTGAGCACCTTGACCGTTTTCTGCAGCGATTTGTCCTGCTGCGCCCACACCTCCGCTTTGCGATGCATGAAGACCATCAGCACGATGAGCGCCGGCCACATCAGCACCCAGACCAGGATCAGCCCCGTTTGCTCGGCGATATAGTTTTTCAGCGAACGCCAATTCTCTTTTCGAATCGACAGGAACTGCTCGCGGGCATCACCACGGGAGTCATCGACACCGAAGGCCTTCCACAGCGGCGGGCTGTCGATGCTGGTCACCCCCTTGGTCCGCTTGTTGATCTCCACCTCCATTTGGGCGATCATCTCGTCGACACCGCTCTTTTCCTGCGCGATGGCCGCCTGGAGATCGAGGATCGAATTCCTCGCCGACCGCACCTCATTCTCCGCCTCGGCGAGGGATTTCAAGGTGTCTGATATCTGATTTATGACGGCCTCGGGCAGTTTGGCCCCGGATTCATGCTCGCGGGTGAGCTGCCACAACGAAATCCTGTTCTTGAGATCATCGAGGCCCTTATCGAGTGTGCTCGATCGTGACGAAAGATCCACCAGCCAGGTGACGAGCCGGGTCTGCGCCCGCACCCACGCCTTCTCGCTCTCCTTGATCATCGACGCAGGTCCCGGCATCCCGAGATGTTTCGTGGTCGAAGCGCGGAGGGTTTTGATCCGAGCCTGTTCGTCAGGAAGCTTCTGTTGGATCTCCTGGAGCCGGGCGTCGGGTGCGGCGTTGGCCACCGCCTGGCGGGCCGCGTCAGCGGCGTCGGCCGCTCGAGATGGAATATCCGAGGCCGGGATCGGCGTCGGCTGTGGTGTCGGTGAGGGCGTCGGGATGGAAGCCGCCCCAGTCTCCTGTGCCGCAGCGGGCGCCACGGCCACGAGGCCGAAGAGCACCACAAAAAGAGCAATTTCGAGGCACAGACGCGCGAATTGGTGGGACGCGACGCGTTGCATTGATCCTCCAGAACTTCGAACTGTCGACCGCGCCCAGGATCATACAGCGTGCAGAGCGGTCGATCCCACAGTTTGTGAAGACTATCGTATGCCTCGATTTCGATGAGCGCCTCCCCTTGATTGGGGGGGAAATAGGGGATTCGCAACAGAACCAGGAGATGGGGACGGGCAGAAAAGGGGTAATCCCCCGTTTCCCCCCTATATCGAGGGATGTTCATCTCCATGCGATGCACTATCGTACTGAGTGTGATTCAGGTCGCCACAGCGCGAGGCGCAACAGAGGGCTGCCTAGATTGATAGGCCCGCGGGCACTACGATGTCGGAGCAGATGTCCATGAAACTGAAGAACAAGAAGAGGTGGATCGTGATTACCGTAATGATCCTTTTTCATATCGTCGGCTTTCTCTCGTCGATCGATGCCGTGATGAGCACCCGCACATCGCAGGGTGCGATCGCGTGGGTGGTGTCGCTCAATACCTTTCCCTATGTGGCGGTGCCGGCCTACTGGGTGCTCGGGCGTAGCAAGTTTCAGGGCTACGTCAGTGCCCGACAGGAGGGCGACAACGAGATTCGGGAGATCGCCCTGCAGGCGCGGGAAGAGACCATGGAACAACGCTCGAGTCTGGGCGAAGAACACCCGGCGACGCGTGCTTCAGAATTGCTCGCCAAGATTCCCGTGTTGAAGAACAATCAGGTCGCGTTGTTGGTGGATGGTCAACAGACCTTCGACAGCATATTCGAGGGCATCGACTCGGCCAAAGAGTATATTCTGGTGCAGTTCTTCATCGTCAAGGACGACGAATTGGGCCGCGAGCTCAAATCGAGACTCCTGGCCAGGGCCCGCGAGGGAGTCCGTGTCTACTTCCTCTACGATGAGGTCGGCAGCCACGACCTGCCCAAGAGTTATCTCGAGGAGCTCCGCGAGGCCGGTGCCGAGATCCTCGACTTCCACACGCGCAAGGGCCCCAGCAACCGCTTTCAGATCAACTTCCGCAACCACCGTAAGATCGTTGTGGTCGATGGCCACAGCGCCTGGGTTGGCGGCCACAATGTGGGCGATGAATACATGGGCCGCGACCCCGAGTTCGGACGCTGGCGAGATACCCACGTCAAGATCATCGGCCCGGCCGTGATCGCGGTCCAGATGAGCTTCCTCGAGGATTGGCACTGGGCCACCGGCAAGGTGCCGGAATTCACATGGACACCGCACGTTCCCGCAGAAGAGGGTATCGAAGTACTGATCTTTCCGACCGGCCCCTCCGACCCGCTGGAGACGGCGACTCTGATGTTCCTCAACGGGATCAACAGCGCGACAGAGAGACTGTGGATCGCGAGTCCATATTTCGTCCCCGACGAGTCGATCATGAACGCTCTCCATCTCGCCGCCCTGCGCGGCGTCGATGTTCGCATCATCATCCCGGACACGGCGGACCACCTGATGGTCTATCTGGCCGCCTATTCCTATTTCGAAGAGGCCCGGGCGACCGGTATCCGCTTCTTCCGCTATATGGATGGTTTCATGCACCAGAAGGTGGTCCTGGTCGATGACAAGATCAGCGCCGTCGGCACTGCCAACTTCGACAATCGGTCATTCCGACTCAATTTCGAAATCATGGCGGTCAGCTACGACCCGGACTTCGCCAAAAAGATCGAAGGAATGCTCCTCGCCGATCTCGAAGACTGCGTGGAGATGCAGCCCGGCGATCTCGACAAGAAATCTTATTGGTTCAAGCTCGGCACCCGCCTCGCGCGGTTGACCGCGCCGATTCAGTAGCGATCTCCTGATGCGCCTGAAATCGTCTGCCGAGAGAGTTTCTGAGTACCGTAGGGGAGGGGTTTATCCCCTCCCGTCCGCTTGCGGCCACCCGCGACTCCGGTCGAGCGTGGGTTTGCGCGATTGATTCAGGTGTAAGGTTGGCGGAGCGGAGGTGTCGTCTATGAGGGCTCGTCGTTTCGTCTGGGTCGTGCTGATCTGTTGCGTTGCAGTAGCTCCCTCCCTGATGGCCCTATCGACCTCTGTGGCGTCAGAGATCGACGATCTGCTGGATCGGGCGGGTTATCATCTTCGGTTGGGAGTCGTCGAGCAGGGGGGCACCCGGG
>JASJGQ010000181.1:0-17549 GCA_033791425.1 Acidobacteriota bacterium | reverse complement strand
GGATACCCTTGTCGAGGCTGACTACCTGTGCGAGCTGCGGAAACACTTCGAAACCCGAGGTTCGTGGGCCGGCGTCGTGGGCTACGCGCACACCCTGCCGACCGAGGTGCGGCAACGCGCTGCGATCGTCCGCTCCGAGAGTTTCCTGCGCTACCACGAGCTCGGTCTGCGCTCGGCGCGCTCGCCATATGCCTTCCCCACCATCGGGTCCACCATGGTGAACCGTTGCGATGCGTATGTTGCGGCCGGCGGGATGAATCGGCGTCAGGCCGGCGAAGACTTCTACTTTCTCCAGGAGTTGGCCAAGACCGGCAGAGTGAGCCGGATCGACTCCACGACGGTCCACCCTTCCGCGCGGTCCTCGGACCGCGTGCCGTTTGGGACCGGCGCCACGGTCGGTCGACACCTCTCGGGCGCAGATGACGGGTCAACCGTCTACCATCCGGAGAGTTACAGGATCCTCGGTGACTGGTTGTCCATGGTCGTCAACGACCTCGACCGCGGCGCCTCGGTGCTTCTCACCGGGGCCGGCGGCATCTCCCCCCAGTTGGGGGAGTTCCTCGAGCTCAATCGTTTTGAAGAAATCTGGCCGCGCCTGCAACAGAATGCGCCGCATCACGCGGGGCTCGAACTCCAGTTTCACCGCTGGTTCGATGGCTTCAAGACCCTGAAGCTGATTCACTTCCTGCGAGACCATCAGCTGCCCAACTCTCCGATATTCGACGCCATAGTCCGCATCGAACCGAGCTGCCTGGGTGATGTGACGAGCGATCTCATCGACGACCTCGAAGCTCAGGAAACCCTGCTAGGGCACCTCCGACGCCGGTGCGCGGAGACGGATTCCGAGCGCTGAACGAGATTCTGTTATCGCAGAATTGATCGCCTCACCAATCAAACCCGCAATAAGAGGTTGTGATCAGTGGGAGCGTCGGTGAAACCGATGGGAGGTAGTGAGTGAGAGTCTCATACGGGGAAGGCCTAGCCAGCCACTCCGGCCTCGAGTCATGCGTGTACATCCGTAAGGGTGTGTGCGAAGCGTTGACAGGGGGAGCAGCGAGCCGGGACATTGAGCCTCGAAAATCACATAGAGAACGGGACGCCTCCGCTGTCCACTTAAGCGAGGGGCACCATCAGATCAACCGGGAAGGCGAGGTTGGTCGAGTCCCGCGTGGTCGAAGACCCCGTGCGCGCGCTCAAGCCTTTCATACGGGAACCGAGAGATCCTGGAACCGGCAATGCGGAGATGGCCGCATGGTCCGCGGCGAGAACCCCGAGGGGGTACGGCGTCGATGAATGGTTCCAGGAAGTCGGACAGCTGCGTAGTACCTGGGAAGCGCCCGAACAAAGGGAGCGGTGCGCCGCGACCGGCGGAGGGTGTGGAGGAAAGGCGGCTGACCAAGGGGAATCCGGACCGACAAAACAGACGCCGGACGCAGGGCCGGGGAAGTCTGCACAATGCGTTGGACCGGATACGGCAGGCTGCGCGCCGGGATAAGCAGCAGCGATTCACTGCGCTCTGGCACCACGTGCACAACGCGGATCGGCTCGAAATGGCATACAAGCGTCAGAACCGAAAGGGCGCTGCCGGGGTTGATCGAGTGACGTGGCAGTCCTACGGGGAGAAGCTCGAGGAACGACTCGAAAATCTTTCCGGACGGCTGAGACGCGGGGCGTACCGAGCGAGACCTGTAAGACGGGTTTACATCCCGAAGAGCGATGGCGGGCAAAGACCACTGGGTGTACCGGCTCTGGAGGACAAGCTCGTCCAGAGTGCGACGGCCGAGGTCTTAAACGCCGTCTTCGAGCAGGACTTTCTTGGATTTTCTTACGGATTCCGACCAGGACGCAGCCAGCACAATGCGCTGGATGCTCTGACAGTCGGACTGAAGAAGCGAAAGGTGAATTGGGTGCTCGATGCGGGCATTCGTGGTTTCTTCGATGCCATCGACCACGAGTGGCTGATACGGTTCCTCGAGCACCGGATCGGGGACCAGCGCGTCATCCGTCACGTCAAGAAATGGCTGAAGGCTGGTGTGCTGGAGGATGGGAAGGTGACGTCGGAGGATCATGGGACGCCGCAGGGTGGGAGCATCTCACCCTTGCTGGCCAACATTTACCTCCACTACGTCTTCGATCTGTGGATCCAGGCATGGCGAAAGCGTGCCGAGGGCGACGTGATGGTGGTCCGTTACGCGGACGACTTCGTCGTCGGATTCCAGCATCGTCATGAAGCCGAGCGGTTCGTGGCCGAGCTGCGCGAGAGATTCGCAAAGTTTGGGCTCGAGCTTCACACCGGCAAGACCCGCCTGATCGAATTCGGACGCTTTGCGGCCGAGAATCGTCATCGGCGGGGCGAGGGAAAACCTGACACCTTCGACTTTCTCGGATTCACCCACGCGTGTGGGAGGACACGGGATGGCGACTTCCAGGTGATCCGATTGACGATGAAGAAGCGGTACCGGGCAAAGCTGAAGGCATTGAGGGCCGAGCTTCGACACCGGTTGCACCACCCCATTCCAGAAGTCGGAGAATGGCTCGAGAAGGTCGTGTCTGGGTACTACCGATACCATGCGGTGCCGGGAAACGCTCGGACACTCTGGGCCTTCCGCTTCCAGGTCGGGCGGCTCTGGTGGCGCACGCTCAAGCGGCGTAGCCAGCGCTCTCGATGGAACTGGATCCGAATGACTCGACTCATTGACCGATGGTTACCACGTCCCCGGATTCTGCATCCCTATCCCGAGCAACGTCTGCGCGTTACTACCCGAGGTAGGAGCCCAGTGCGGTAGTCCCGCTCGCTGGGATCTGTGCGGGGGGCGGCCCGAAAGGGCCGTTCCTACCGCGACCACCGATATGTGATCAGTGGCACCGATATGAAAACGGCAAACGAGCCAGTTACCGCATTACGAAAATGCTGAAGTCGAGATGCAGGCACAACGCCGCAAGCTGTTCGGGGCGCAGTTCGGCAAAATGGTGACCGGTACCGTTTGCGGTCTGTGTCAGCGCAGACTCAGGAGGTACTCGGAGATCGCCCGGAGGTCGTCCTCCGGGAGTTGGGCCAGGTTCATCTGGACTTTGGCCATGCCACCGCTCGAGAGCTGGTCGTAGCCGAGCGTCTCTCCGAATTGCAGCGCCAGCGTGAGATCCGCCACGTCGGCATACCGACCGCGGCCGACCAGGTCCCGAAGACTCGGGACGTGCCCCTCGCCGCGCGGGTGCGGGCCGCCTTCCAGTGGGCGACTGTCGTCGGGAATCATGAATGCGTTCCGGGGGGTGTGGCACTCGCCGCAGTGCCCCGGTCCCTTCACCAGGTACGCGCCGCGGTTCCATGCCGCGTCCCGGTCCGGGTCGGGCTCATACGTCCGCCCCCGGAATGCGAAGCGATTCCAAAGCCCCATAGCTCGCCTCGAGAGACCGATCATCGGCACGTCGGCGTCGCGCGGAGAGGACCGCACCGGCGGCAAACTCATGAGGTAGGCGCGAAGGTCGAGCAGATCTTCGACCCGCATGTTCCGGTACGACGTGTAGGGAAAGGCCGGAAAGTAGTGGCGGCGATCCGGCGACACGCCTTCGGTCATCGCGTCGACGAACTCCTCGGCCGTCCAGCGACCCAATCCGGTGTCGGGGTCCGGGGTGAGATTCCCCGGATACAGCGTCCCGAACGGCGTCGAAAAGGCCGCCGCTCCGGCCGGAAGTCCCGGGGTTTCCGTCCCGGCGGGGGGGTTGTGACACGCCATACACCCCCCGACGTGAAACATCACTTCGCCGTTGGCCAGATCTCGAGTGTCCGTCGGCAGGACCCGGTCGCTTGGACGGGCCGCGGTCAGGACGAAGAAGACCGCGGCGACGAGTACCGCACCGAGCGCCGCCGCCGCCGCGATTCGCCGCGTCCGAGATCGGCGTTTCACTGTTTCGGTCGGCGGTATGTGTCGTGACAGGTCTTGCAGGCGTTACCGAGTGCTCCGAGAGCAGGCCCGAAGGCGGCCTCTTCCGTGACGGACTGCATCGCCACCGCCGCTGCTTCGGCGGTCTCGAAATCCTTCCGGAAGTTCCCATGGTCAGACCAGATTTCCGCCTTCGCCCACGTCTCGACGTCGCCCGCGTCGCTGCCCTCCGGAAACAAATCGGCTGCCGTGTTCAGATGGTTCGCGATGGTCTCAGCGCTGGCCTTGACGACGTCGGCATCGAACGGGGTCTGCTGCTTGGCGATCGCCCCGAGCGTCTTCATGGCCGTTCCGATGCCCTCCATCGCCTCCTGTCGCTCTTTGATGGCCTGTGTTCCTGTTGCAGCCGCGAGGGTGATCGAAGCCACCGCCGCGACCACCGCAAGCAAGGTCAGCATCCGAATCTTCGAATCTTTCATTTCTGCTCCCCTTTCCCGGGTTCTGAACCAATTGAAAACTGTGGAACTCTGCCAGCACCATAACCGGCGACGCCTTCGGAATCAACGTCCAGCGGTCTCCAACCGAGTTCCAAGTGGGAGTGAGGATTTCTCCCGGGAAAGGTGCGCGACAGCCGCTGTTGGTGTTCTGGAGCACTGCGCGACGTTTTCAATCGGCGGGGGGAATCATGCAAGGCCAGGGTGAATGGTGGGTTTTTTACTGGGTATGGAAGAATCTCAGGATATTGAAGCCTATTTATAGAAGGCTTGAGAACATCAGTGCCAGGCTTAAAGAAGTTGGGAAGTTGATGATCGTTGCCACTGAACACATCCTCACAATTTGGGATCGGATTCGCCTACCTGCTCGACCCAGGAAAATCCTCCGTCATCACGTCGGTTGCGTATGAAGACCCTGCGGAATCGGGGTTGGGGGCGGCCGCCTGCAGTGATGACTGAGGAGCTGGCTGGACCATAAATAAGCTGCGCCTTCGTCACCCTCGAGTCCTGTCGCGCGAAATCGAGGCAATAGTGGTCGCGGGTCACTTTACCGACCCGTCGAGAGGTTGCGATTGAATTGCGGTTGTTCCATATTGACAGCAGCGAATGTCGTTGAGTTCAGAAAGGTCGTCGTGACGGGCTATCGGTTGGCGTCGTGGTTTGGTGAATCTGCGCGCACGCTCCGCGACCCTGTGCGCCATCATGTTGGGAGTGCCCGGCCGGCCTCACTATCAAATCACTGCGTCCCTGGAGCGGGCGAGGGGATGCCTGGACTACGCAAAGGAAGCAGGTGGAAATGAATCAGAGAGGAATTCTACATGTCGTGTCGAGAACGGGCAGGTGGTCGATACCCGCATCCGTGATTATGATTCTCGTCGTCGCCCTGTTGGCAGCGAGCCCGGTGCTCGCCAAAGAGAAACCGCCCTTCGTCGCCGAGGTCGTGTCGAGCGCTGCGGACCAGGTAACCGGTGGAGACGCCCGGCTCCACATCCTCGTCCCGAAGGTCACTCCGCTTCACCAGGTGGAGGTCTTGGTCAACGGCGTGAACCAGGCCGACCGGTTTGCCCCGATCGACGGGACTCAGATCCTCACCGGCGTCATCGACGGGCTCGCCCTCGGTGACAACACGGTGGTCGTCAAACAACACGGCAACGGCAAGGGGCTGCCCGAGCCGGCGGTCCTGACCCTAGTCAACCATCCCATCGCCGGGCCCGTGTTCTCGGGTCCCCACCAGCACCCCTTCATGTGCAGCGTCCAGGGAAACGGGCTCGGTCAGCCGCTGGTGGACGATCCGACCGAGGGCTTCCCCGTCTTCGCGACCGATCCCGGCGGCAACCCGACGGACGAGATCATCGGTTACAGCAAGGACTGCAGCGCCGACACCTTGGTGACCTACGTCTACAAGGCCACCGATGGGGCGTTCAAGCCGTACGTGCCGGGCGAACCGAGACCGGCGGACATGGCACAGACCACGACCATGGACGGGCTGACCGTCGACTACATTGTTCGTTGGGAGCGGGGGACCATCAACCGGTTCCTCTACAGCATCGCCATGCTCACGCCGTTCGACGAGGGTCCGGAAGACCTCGACACCTCGGCGTGGAACGGCAAGGTGATCTATCACTTCCAGGGCGGCGTGGCGATCGGCCATTACCAGGGCAGCCCGAGCGGCAGCAGAATGCTCTACGATGACGGGCTGTCGCGGGGATACGCGGTGCTGTACTCCACCGGCAACAAGACCGGCACCCACTACAACCTGGTGCTCGGCGGCGAGACCGCCCTCATGGTCAAGGAGCGATTCGTCGAGCTCTACGACCTGCCCGTCTACACGGTTTCGGTGGGCGGATCCGGCGGCGGGATCCAGCAGTACATCTACGGCCAGAACCACAAGGGTCTGATCGACGCGGCGATCCCGCAGTACTCCTACCCCGACATGGTCACCCAGGCGGTGCATGTCGGCGACTGCGAGCTGCTCGAGTTCTACATGGACGTCTTGGACGCAGGCAATCCGCGCTGGCAGACATGGTCAAACCGCACGCTCGTCGAAGGGCTCAACGCCAGCGACACCGTGTTCAACCCCTTCACCGGGGCCGTCGGCGCGAGCGAGTGCGTCATGGGGTGGCGGGGTCTGGCGCCGCTCGCCCTCAACCCGAACTATGGATTCGCCGACGGGCAGGAGCTCTACGAGCCGCAGTCGGAGGTGGCCGCGATCCACTGGACCCATTTCGACGATTTGGTCAACTACTTCGGCGTCGGCGTTGACGGCTACGCCCAGAACTACTGGGACAACATCGGCGTGCAGTACGGTTTGGGCGCGGTGGCGACCGGAGAGATCACTCCCGCGGAGTTCCTCCAGTTGAACCACGTCATCGGCGGTTGGAAGCAGGAACCCAACATGGTGCAGGAGGGCTCGCCGTTCTTCCCGCCCGGGGTGATCGACTTCTCGAACTGGGACCCGTGGAGCGCCCGTAACCAGGTTTTCAGCCTGGATCCCACTCCTGCGCCCCGGCGCGAGGGTGACCTGGGCGCCATGCAGGCCGCCTACGAGGCCGGGCTTGTCTTTCGGGGCGACATCGACATCCCGATCATCGACTGGCGGCACTACCTCGAGGCCGAGCTCAACATGCACAACGCGCACCAGAGCTTCGCCTCCCGGCAGCGGATCCGCGACTACCGGGGGGATTCCGACAACCAGGTGATCTGGTTCACCGACGCGGTAACAGAACCCCTGTTCGACCAGACGCCCGAGGCGCTCGAGGTGATGGACGAGTGGATGATGACCATCCTGGAGCATCCAGATCTGGGGGTCGCCGGCAACAAGCCGGATCGTGCGGTCGACCGCTGCTTCGACACCTTCGGGAGTGAAATCGCTTCCGGCGACGACGTCTGGGGCGGGATCCTTGACGATGGCGCGTTCGGTGCCTGTGCGGCCTGGTTCCCGGTCTACGGGACTTCCCGCATAGTGGCCGGTGGGCCATTCAAGGGCAGCATCTTCAAGTGCGAACTGAAACCGGTGGGGAGGGCGATTGCCGACGGTGACTATGGTGCCTGGGCGCCGACCGCGGCGGAGCGGGCGATGCTCCACCAGATCTTCCCGTCCGGCGTCTGCGACTTCAGCCAGCCCGACGCTGGCTTGCCCCTCGGTTGGTAGGACCCGTCTAGCGGATCGGCCGATCACACGACGCCCGGCGCCTGCCGGGCGTCTTTTTCGTGCGCCCGATGGGTGCCACTGATCACAACCTAACAATCGGGTCACACGTGCCGTTCACTTTGTGACGTTGTGATCAGTGGCACCTGTTAAGAGAGCTTCGTGGATCGGCCCACACAGGCCGAGCCCGTCGAGAGTGGTGGCGAAGCCTGGTTTTGAGGGCTCAGGCGCCGTGTCTGAAGATTGAGCACTTACGGCCCCACACGTCGTGCACAGCGCAGCCGCGATCAACACCACGAGACGCTTCCAAGTCATGTCCCCTCCCATCGAGCGATTTGTGTGCAGTAGCGAATCAGGTTATATAGAGCATTGATTGTATCAGATGTAGGTTAGAAAAGACAAAATGAGGATTCGTGCGGATAAGCCTTCTCAACCTGAAGACTGCGGTGGGTCCTTTTGTGGTGCGGCCGTCCCGGCTGCACGTGCAGGCGGGACGCCTGCACCACAAACACATGTGTGGGCGAACAATGAGGTACTCGGCACCCAGCGTCAATGCAACAAGAGTGAACGTTGCACCTATCCTGTGGGGAACTAGCGTGCCGTTGAGACCCGCCTGCCGGAAGGCCTTCGAGTCATCGTTTCTGGGGCTCGCCGGGATCATCGCGGACCAGGCGAACGAAGTTGTAGATCCGGATGACGTCTCCCTGGGGCCCGTGGCCGTAGGGATAGTCATCATGGTCGCCTGTCTTGGGGTCGGACCTTTGCGATCCGGCCCCGTGCACATCGAGAAGCTGAAAGAAAAGGTACCAGGCAACCACTTTGGGTGTTCAAATCGAGGGCCTGGCCGGGAGGGCTCTGCAGACCTGCCGGGTCGATGATCTGGGGCTTACGGCAACTCCTTGGACCAATTCGTTGTTCCGCCGGTCTCAAAACCATCGGCGAAGATCAGCCCCAAGCAGCTCGGGTTCACGCTGCCGAGGGTCGGCGTCTGGTGGCACCAGTCGCTTCCGTTATCGGTGTCGTTGGCCGGGGCTGATCGGCTCAAGGTAACGCCGAGGGTCGGGATGGCCGGGTCGGTGCCGCTCCAGTTTGTCCCGGCCGGGGGTGCAACGGGGCTCCCGCCCCAGCGAACGAAGTCGACGCCGGTGACCCCGTCGGTCAGCACCGCAGCGCCATCCGAGTAGATGTCCCACCAGAGCGTCACACCCAGGTAGAGATCGGTGGCGGTGTCGGTGCCGCTCGGCTCGTGGAGGACAACAAATCCACCGGCAGGGAGGCTGAAAGTGGCGAAAGGGTACGTGTAGGTGGGGGCGCCACTCGAGTGGTAGATCGAGAGTTGCCAACCGCCGAGTTCGACAGCTGCGCCACCGGGGTTGTGAATCTCGATGGCCGCGGAGGAGTTGAGAAACTCACCACCAACGTCGATCTCGTTGATGACGGTGCCACCGGTTGTCTGACAGCCGTTGTTGTAGTTGCTGAGGGACGGTGCCTGCTGACACCAGTCGCTGCCGTCGTCGCTGTCGGTGCCGTTGGGATCTCGACCGATGCTCTGGCCGTTGGGCGGGCCAGGGGGATTGCTGCCGGTCCAGCTGGTGCCGGCCGGTGGGGTCATGGTCGAGCTTCCCCAGCGAACGAAATCGACGCCGACGGATCCGATTTCAGAGAGCTCCACCGCACCCGAGTCGCTCGGCAGCCAGCCGATCGAACCTCCGAGGTAAAGGCTTGTCGCGGTGTCGCTTCCAGTGCCCTCGTACAGCACCACGTAGGAGTCGCTCGACAGGGTGAATGTGGGGAAGGTGTAGTTGCGGTTGATGCCTCCGCCGGAGTCATAGGCTGCGAAGTACATGCCGGTCATGTCGACGGCGCTATCGCCGCCGTTGTAGAGCTCGATGGCGTCGGTGGTCCCGGTGTCGATCTCGTTGATGGTCACGGTTTCGGCTGGGTAGGCCCAGAGGTTGATGCTGTCGACCCAGGGCCCCTGATAGGCGTTGTCGGTGTCGTCGGAGGTGAAGTGAAAACGAATCCAGACCTGTGACTCGCCGGTGAGGTCTCCGAGGGTCGGCACGCTGGTCAGGTCAAAGCTCTCGAGGTTCCAGTTGTTGTGGTCGCCGGAGACGCAATACCCGTGGTAGTTGATGTCGTCGATGGAAGCCTGCCAACAGAGGTAGTCGTCGCCTTCGGGCGATATGTGGGAGTAGGCAAACTCAAGCAGTGCGCCGCTGGCTGCGCTGAGGTCGAAGGGGCCGTACTTCATGGCTGTGTTGACCCAGTCGGGGTAGTAACCCAGGGATGGGAAAATGCCGTCGGCACCGTCCCTCGCGGCCCAGGCGGCCCAGCCGCTTCCGGAGTGTGACCACGAACTGTCCCTGCCCCAGAGGTGCTCGTCGCCGCCGTTGAGATCGGCGACCGACCAGCCGGCCGAAGGAAAGCTGCCCTCGAACCCCTCGGACATGACGAGGATCCATGGCGGGTAGTGAGTCTGGGCATCCACAAGGCTCGCCGGGCCGGTTATGGAGATGCACGCGAGGAAGACCCACGCCCATCGAATGTGGTGAACCGTGCCGGTCACCGCTCTGCGGAACTTTTGGGTGAAGAGGTGACCTGAGCCTGCTGTGTGGTGCAAGTCACGACTCCAAGAGAAACACGCAGAGACGGCTCGACGACTCATTGGCTTCCTCCTCGAGGGCTGTTCAAAATGGGACTCTCATGAAGACTATGGGCTCTTGAGAAAGCTTCGTCAAGGATTATGAACATGTAGCGCTCGTTGGCACTATGTGAGCCCCTGACAGAACCAACATCGGTGCCGTGAGGGTGCCACATGGGTGCCACGGATTGGTGCCACCTGTCGATCTCTCATCATCCAAGCCTTCATGGGTGCCACGTTCACACTTGTTGCATTGTGAGGTTGTGATCAGTGGCACTCGGGGGACAGTTACGGCGCATCGCCAACCGCCGCTGACCACCCGGTCATATCGCCCGATTCGAAGCCGTCCGAGAAGACGACGTCGAGTTGACCCAGTACGGCGAAAACCGAAAGTCGGTCCACTTCGGAGCTGACGATATTGAAGTCGGGGTCAGAGACGCCGCCCACGAGGCCCCACTCGCTCGTATCGTTGTTCCACCGATAGAGCTGGAGACTGTCGAGATCCAGACCCTCGGCCTGGTCACCCTGATAGCGGAAATTGACGACGGCGGGATTTACGAAGACGACTTCGCCTGAAGACACGGCCACCTCGTACGAGTTGCCGACACGGAACAGGTCACCTTGTTGATCGAGGCCGGTCTCGACCTCTTCGACGCTGATTACCGCATCCCCGGTCAGGCTGCCTTCAGCTAGCAGGAGCTCGAAGACACCGTCCGCTGAGTGGATGCGCGGTGGATCACTCGGTCCCGTTTCGAGCACAGTGAAGGCGCGAAGCCGACGGACCGTGTGCGCGGAAAGATCAGTCGCCGCGGCGGTGACATCACCAACCATGTCGAACTGTTGATCGAGCGTCATTTCGCCGATCCACGTTCCCTGAGCCTGGTTCCACTCGACGGAGACGGCGACTTCATCGCCGACTCCGGTCTGGAGCAGATTGACCTCGGGCGCCTCGGACAGCTCCGCCGATGCGGTCACGACTACCTGCACGGCAGTGCCACCCAGTGGCAGAACCCGGATCTCGAGGGAGAACGGATCGTCCTGGAGCACGAGACCTTCTTCGCCGGCCTTCACGGGATCGGTTTCGGTGGCCTTGGTCGCGGCGGTGCACGAGACGGTTGCGCTGGCGCTCGAACCGCTGATCTGGGCGCGCACGGTGTCGCCGTTATGGGCGCCATAGATGACGATCTCGCCGTTCTTGTCGGTCTTGCCCTGTTTGAGGTCGGGCTGCGGCGACGGCCGGTCGAGCCACACGTCGACACCCTCTTTGAGTTTTCCGGTCGAGGTGGTGACGGTGTGGGTAAACGGTGCGCAACTGCTGGTGTTGGCGTTGCTGACGGTCGTTGTCGACCAGGCGGCAACCGGTATGGCTGTGGGGCCGGCAACGATCGTACTGCGGTCGTCAGGTGACCGCAGCGTCCAGCGGGCGGGGGAGGTTGGGTCCTTGTAAAGCCGCTCGAGGGTCTCCCAGGTCGATTCACCGCCGGACTCGGCGTCGTGCTGTGTCTGGCTGCGGTGGGTGTGGGTGCTGTCGGCGCGGGAGCAGAACTCGGTGGATTCGTACTGGCTGTACATGATGGATGCCTGCTCGCTCTGATCGGTCGTCTTGGGGTCGAAGTTCGTGGCGCAGAAAGCTGAAGCGGCTCTCTTGCCGTTGCGTTCGAGGTACTCATCCCACAGACCGAGGTAGTGGCCGAACTCGTGGATCAAGGTGCGGAAACCGTTCGCCTGCGTCCACTGTCCGCTGTTCGAGGAGTTCCCGCTGAACAGGCGGCCCACCTTGATCAGTCGGCCCGCGCCCTCGCGGATCGCCCCGACGTGGGCACCGGGCCACACCTGATTGTTGGCATAGACCCGCATGTCGGCATTCGCCAGAGCGACCGAGTTGTCCCTGAGCTCGATGAACTCCCAGAAAAACTGGCCGTCGGTGGCGTCATAAAGGTACTCCGATGCGTTCTCGAGACCCTGCTCGAGATCGTTCAGATAGGCGGAGGTGGCGTCCCACTCGACCGATACCACCAGGTGAACACCGATTAGCGACTGGTTTTTGCGCACGGTCAGTACCTGTTCGGCGGTCGAGGTGATCGCGTGCAGCGAGGTCGCGCCGGTGTTGCTGACCCCGACGCTCGTCAGATAGACCCGCCACGTCCACCCGCCATGAGCTGACTTCGGTGCACTTTGTGTATAGACGTTGTGAAGCGCCGACACCGTGCTGCCGATGACCGCTCCCGGCACATAGCGGAGACCGGTAGCATCGGTGACCCCCACGTAGGAGCCATCGAGATAGACCTTGGCCCCGGCGACGCCCGCACCGCTCTCGTTTCGGACCCGGATCGGGATCGAGGTCCCGATCGTGGTCAGGGCATCCCCTCCCGATGCCGGATAGAGCTCGAGGTTGCCCACCAGATCCCGGGCACGGGAGGCGAAGATATAGGTGTGGCCGACCTGGCCGGTGAAGGTTGCCGAGGTCGCGGCGATGGCACTTTTCCAGGTCGTGGTTGTCCCTGCGGTGACGTCCTCCACCCGAATGTCATAGCTCGCGATCCCCGAACCGGTTCCGTCGCTGCCGGTCCAGCTCACCGTGAAGCTTGTCGTGGATTGGTTGGCGGCCAGCGAGTTCACTGCCGAGCTGGGTTCGGTGCGGTCGACCTTGAACGGGCCCGCGTGTTCCGTCCATGACGCATTCCCTACCGTGTCCACGGTCCTCAGGTGTATGTACCACCAGTTGCTGGACAGGGACTGGCTGGTGGTCGAGAGCTGGGTGATGTCGGCGGTGGTGTCGGGTTCCGTTGCCGGGATCGTGTCCCAAAGCAACGAGTACCCGTCGACTCCGCTCGCAGCGTCTGTGCCGGCAGCCCAGCTGCAGCTCACTGTGCTCGAGGCCGTCCAGATGTCAGGCAACGGGTTGCAGGTAAGGGTCGCCGGCTTGGTTGGAGGAACCGTGTCAAGCCAGTACGGGCCGGTTTCGATAGCACCCGGGGCTGCGTTGCCCGCGTTGTCCACGGTCCTCAGGTGGAAGAACCAGCTCTGGCCGTCGCCGGGAATCGTGTCCTCGATGTGGTTGTCCTGGTCGTCGACCTTGGTGTTGGGAATGGTCGAGGCAGAGGTGTCCCACAGGAGGGAGTAACCGGCCACGCCGCTGGTTGCATCCGTGCCCTGCTGCCACGTTAAGGTGACATCGCCGTTGCCGTACCAGGTGCTGGGGGTCAGGTTCGCATTGACGCTGGGCGGGTTCTGCGGCGGGGTGGTGTCTACCTTGACCGGGTACACCGGGCTTTCGGACCGTTGTGCCGCCATATCCGAGATCGCGAACTGCACCAGATAGTCGGTGCCGTTGTCGGCCTCGAAGAGAACCGAGCCGGTGACTGTCTCGGGGCCTTTGGACCCGTCGCTGCCGCTGCAGCCCGCCGTGCGCCAGTCCATCCACCCGGCGCCCGCGTCGCGTGACACGCGGTATTGGGCGGTGGAGACATCGAGCCCCGAACCGAAGTCGGAGATCTGCACCGAGACCGCCGCCGTCAGGCTCGCCGTCCACCACCCGGTGGGCTGAAAGTTCACCCACGGCTCCGGCGCCGGATCCTGGGGCACGGTGAAAAAGAGGTTGCCGGTCAAAGTTTTGTCTCGAAGTGGCTGCGGGTACTCGATCCAGGTCGCGCTCTGCACCTCTCCGCCGACCGACGTCGCTGCATCGGCCAGGTGGTACTGGGGGTTCACCATCCACAGCCCGAAATACTCGCAGACCGCCGTCACCGGTAGCCCCCACCAGCCATTGCTGTCGGTGGTGGTGCTCGAGACCAACGTGCCGAGCACCCCCTGGTCGTTGGAGCAGTGCAGCTCGACCGTTACGCCCGGCAGCGGGTTCGATGTGTCTCCTTCGCTGCCCGCATAGACTCGCCCCGACAGGCGGAACTGCTCGACCAACTCGGCGTAGATGTCGCTGCCGCTGACAACGGCGTTTCTCGAGTCCTCCCACGCCACGAGGTAGCCGAACCGGTTGTCCCCCGCAGCCGCTGGAGACGCCTCATTGGTGGAAAGATCGGCGAGGGCCGTCTCTGATCCCAGGATCGCTCCACCCGGAGACACCCGCCGCCGGTAGAGGTCGCGATTGCCCTCGCTGGGCTGGTACTCCCAGAACACCTGGTACTCGGTGTTGCCGCTGTTGTAGGCGACGGTTGGAGAGGTCCTGGGATCTTCACCCTCCCAGGAGATCGCGACCAGCCCGCCCAGCGCTGATCCGGCCGCGCTGACCCGGCGGGCGTAGATGTCCCAGTCGGCGCCCCAGCCCCAGTGGTGGTCTTCCCACACGACCAGGAAGCTTTCGTCTTCGGGGCTGTAGGCGATGGAAGGATCGATCTGATCGTGCTCCCAGCTCGCGAGTGAGGTCGCCGTTCCCAACTCAGCGGCAGGCGTCAGCGTCCGCGCCGTGATGTCGTACTCACCGGCCGTCGCGTCCTTCCACCCGATGAGGAATCTATCGTCGCCCCATGCGGCGGCCGCGGCCGATTGATCGGCATCCCCTGAAGCAACGACCAGCTCGTTACCGACCACAGCACCGGAGCTGTCGAGCAGAACGGCGTGGAGATCGTTGTTCAGCGGATCGGCCGTGATCTGGTGCTGCCACACCACCAGCCACCTGTCGCCGCCCCATTGAACGGCCGGCCGGCGCTGGTCGCCGGCCCCGGTCGCGATCGTCAGCAGACCGCCCTGCGTGCCGCCGTCGCCGAGATACATCTGACCGATAATGTCAAAATCGCCGCTTTCATTGACCTCTTCCCACGCCAGCAGAAATCGCTCGGTGTCGCTCGAATAGGCGACAGCGGGCGATCCCTCCCAGCGGGTGGTGATCGCCGCCGTCACCGTGGGGAGTGGCGATCCGGTGGAACTCACCGGGGCCAGGAGGACGTCGTGATCCTCGGCGGAGTACGCCAGCTCCCAAACCACCAGATAGGTGTCGCCGCCGTGCGCGACCGCTGGGACGAGTTCGTCGTTCGAGTTCGCCGAGATCTCCACAGAGGCCAGACTCTTGCTGATGCCCGTGTTTGAAGCTGGCGCGCCGAAAGATACCGCCAGGAACAGCGTCAGAACGCATGCAACGCGAGCGATTCTGCGGGAGGAATTGGCACCATCAGTCATCTTCATCTCCTGGGAAATTATTCGAGAGCACAGGGGTCCTGAGAGCGGCGGAGATCCGCCCGGCGTGCCGGGGGTTCCGACGGGCTTCGGTGCGGGCGCGGAATGAGGAGGCGTCGTTGTGACAACCTCACCAATGCCGGTTCCGGCCTCTCGCGAGCTCTCGTGGATTTGCAGCGTCCACTCGCGAAACAAAAAACTGAAAAGGCCTCGTTTTCGAGACTCGATCATCCTTCTTGAGCGATGCAATGCGTTTCGGTCAATGTATGGCGATTCTCCTGTGTTGTCCAGAATTTCACCGAAATCCCAATGGGTGCCGCGTACACATTTGTTGATGGGTGCCAGATGGGTGCCACGGATTGGTGCCACCTGTCGATCTCTCATCATCCAAGCCTTGACGACTGGAACCTCTGACGCCTACCTGCCTCTCAGCAGAGACCGACGCTGTAGGCGTCGAGGAGCGCGGCGGTCTGGTGAATGAGCCGTGGACCGAGGAATGAGCCGAGCTTCTCGGCGGCCGCAACCGGTGCACGGTCGAAAACCGCCGCGCAAACGATCGACGGGTTGTGTCGCGAGAGGTAGAGAATGCCATCGGGTTGTCGAGGATGAGACCAGAGGGCTCTCGACCAGCGTTGAGCGACCCGATAGTCGCCAACGCAGAGTCTGGCGTCGGCACCGATGGCGGCCAATCCGGGGCCTGAAAGATCGACAAGCTTCAGTCGGCCTGCGAAGCTGATCTTCGACACGCATCGTTTTCTGAGGTACCGCTCGGAGAGCAGAGGCGTCGTCGTTCCCACCGCGGTATCGTGGAGACACCCCTCGATGAAGGCGCCCTCGAAGTCGGCGGCGACATACAGGACGCCGTAGGTGTTGTTGGGGTCATCGTATCGCCATTGACCGGTGCGCCCGAAGAACAGCGGGTGGCGCCGGCACCTGTGTGCCCTGAACCATTGACGGGAGCGTCTCGTGATCGGCAGCTCAACCGTCGAGAGGTTTGCGGGCGGGTCAGGATGAGGTTTTGGGCGGGCCATGGCACCTCACCTTCGGCACGCTTTGCGCGCAGGTATCTTGACAATGAGGTTTCCGAAGTTTACATTATATATAGTTGGTAAGAACGTAAACTCATTGGAGGCCAATGGACGATGCCCACGCAAGAACAGACACTTGCTATCGATCCCGCCGCGGTGGCGGAGCTGCTCGGAGAGTTCGTCGGAGACCGTGTCGTCAAACCGGTGGATCGCGTTTTTTTGGCGCGGAGCATCCGGGGTTTGATCTCCCTCGCGGTGAACATGGATTCCGGTGCGGTCGAGAAGGCGGTCGCTGAGTCGACCGATCTCGGTGTGCTTCTCAGTGCGATGGAGTCGAAGTCGGGTCTGAGGTTGATCACGCGTGGAGGCCCGTTGGCGGCGGCACGGCTGCGCGGGTTGCAGGCAAAACTCGACCTGCTCGAGCGAGCCGGAGGAACGCTGCAACCACGAGAGGTCGCGGCCCTGCTTCGAATGAGCCGCCAGGCCGTCGGCAAACGGCGAGCTGCCGGCACCCTTCTTGGCGTGGCGACGTGCCGCCGTGGGTACGAGTACCCGGTCTGTCAGTTTGTCGACGGTGGTGTGGTTGACGGTCTCGATGAAGTATTGTCCGCGTTTGACGAAGACGTCGATACCTGGATGCAGCTCGCATTTCTTGTAAGCGCGAGTGATTCTCTGGGCGGTGAGCAGCCGTTGGATGCGCTGCGCCGAGGCGAGGTTGATGCGGTCGTTCGTGCCGCGAGAATCCACGGCGAGCACGGAGCCGCCTGAAACGGGATCACCACGCCCCGCGCACGACACATCAATATCTCCAGCCATGGTCTGCATGGCTGTCAGTTTACACCATATTTACACTGATGGTCGTGGAAATGGGCGCCGCTGATCACAACACCACAACCTCTGCGGCGATGAGGACCGGTTGTTCACCCGTGGGCGATCCGGTCAACTAACGCGCGTAGTAGGCCGCGACTCGCGGGTCGTTGGCAATGCGATCGCGGTGTGCTGCCAGAGAGGGTTCGAGCTCCTCGACGACGTCGGTTGGGACGTGGTCCAAAACGCCTTTGGCCAGAGCCCGGGTCTGGACAAATATTTTGAGGTCGGCGACAGTCATGCGCCCGTCCGCAAAGTACTGGCCGCCACCACGGGCAAGAAGCCCGTCGAGGCCTTTGATGAAAGTCGTGAGTGGGCCCTGGACGAGGTCCTCGCGTGCCTGTTTCAGTTCGTCGTCTT
>JASJGQ010000180.1:0-3277 GCA_033791425.1 Acidobacteriota bacterium | reverse complement strand
CTGGTTCCAATAACCCTCGTCGTTACGGATTCCTTTACAATGCATACAAATAGGTAGAATGCCTCGTAGCACCTTGATTTCATCAAAAGCTTTCTGAAGGTTGTTGTTCTTTTCTCTGAGTAGATTCTCAGCGATTATAACGCGCCTTACTGCAAAAACTGAAATAATCAACGAAAGCACGACTCCAAGAAACTAATGAGCAGTCTCTGCTTTCGGAATCTGTCAAAATCATGACTCATTGGTAATTGATGCCAGTCTTTGTTTCCAAACGTCTGTGGTGACTCGCCACCTATTGACCTAGCAGAAGCTCAAGGGAAATGACCACTGGTCACCAATAATGGTGATATCAGGCTCGAGAGTGGCTCCCGCGTGATCGGTAATCTCGTCATCCGCGGCAGCAAGGGCAGAGGATCCAAACGGTCGACGATCACCGTAACGGGTACGTCAGTCGTGCAGGGCGATATTGAAATCCACGACAGCGATCGTAATGTACGTCTTGCGCTCAGCAATGGCGGTCACGTGACCGGTTCGACAGGCAGCGCCATCGTCGAACGGATCACCGAATAGCAGATCGAGTCGTCGGAGTAACGCCGGACGGGTGTCACGTGAGCCTCTAGCAAGAATCAAGATTCGAACACTGAGGTCTTCCGACCCTCAGCACCATTAGGCCGGCGAGACGCCGGCCCTACAATGGATCTCAGCCCTTTGTAGTGCTGGCGTCCCGCCGGCACAGGGACCACGAACGATCGGGAAAGCGGATTTTTGCAAGAGGCTCACCCACTCCGCTTCCACTCCAAAGTCTTCACAGATCCGAGACGTCAAGTGGAAAACGGTAACCTGCTTCTTCATAGAGTCTTTGAATGAGAAGCAGGTCATCCTTCTTGCTTTCCCCGGGGATCACTTCACCGAGCCACCGTGTGCATCGGTTTTCATTGTCGAGGTACCAACAGATGATCGAGACCTCGGCCGCCTGGGCGATGTGCCAGAAGCCTGTTTTGACGGTTCTCACTCCTTTGCGGGTTCCCTCGGGCACGATCGCCAACAAAAACTCATTGCGATCGCGAAACTGCGCAACCATCTGGCGAACCACGCCGGTCGACGCCCTGCGATCGACAGGAACGCCCCCGAGCCACCTCAGCGCGACGCTCATGGGCCAGAAGAACCACTCCCTTTTGATCATGACGTGGCCGGTCTTCTTGACGATACGAAAGCCCGTGAACGCTCGGACCGTGTCCATGTTCGATGTATGCGGAAAGCCGATGATGACGTGTTTGTCGCCAAAATACGCAGGCAGCGGTTCAAAACGCCAACCCATAAGCCAATACATCACCCTGCCCACGAGACTCAGCACGTGCTTCATGAAGGCAAATATAGCCGAAGCTCTCTGCCCTTGGCGAGATCAAGCGTCGTCAGCCCATGCGTTCGATGGCGAACCGAAAACCGAGGGTTGCCGCCCCCGCGGCGGCGAGCAACCCGAGGGCGAAACACTTCCCGCCTGAGACTCCATGCTCGACAACCTCCTGCCATCGGATTCCGCATCATACCTGCATCCGCGCCCTCCAGGAAGAGGGGTCGTTTCTCAGGATAGAAGAGCGCGAACTGGGTGTTAGTGGGAAAACCGAATCGAAGACCGGTGGCAGGGGTGCGGCGGGCAAAGTCCGAAAAGCACGGGTGTGCCAACCGATCCGAAACATGTGACCGAGTTTTCCGTTCTTCTCTGATGTCGGATCATCCACAGAAAGGTCCTTAGACCATGGCACTCAGCGCATTCGATGACAAGTCCAAGACACCCTCACGGGGAGACCTGACCGATGTACTCGGGGACGCCATCGGTATGTGGAATCAGATCATCGTCGAGATCGGGTCTCGATTTTATCCTCTGGCCCAAGATTGGGGATTTTCCGGAAAAAACTGGGGATGGGGTCTTCGCCTGAAGCACAAGAAACGTGCCGTGCTCTACCTGACTCCATCAAACGGGTTCTTCTATGCGGGTTTTGCTCTCGGACAGAAGGCGGTCGATCAAGCCCACGACAGCGACCTGCCGCCTTCGATTCTCGAAGCCATCGACAGCCCGCCGAAATACGCCGAGGGGCGCGGGGTCAGACTCGAAGTTCGCTCCGACTTCGACGTTCGAGCCGTCACCCAACTCGCCGATATCAAGATGGCAAACTAGGGAACACGATCGAGAAGGCGCCAAACGGGGCACGATGGCGATACGAGTATCGGCGCCCGGTTGAATCCCGGGCGCGAGCCGGTTATGGTCCGGAACAACAAGAACATCTTCGAACAGGTCCACCAACCGGGGAGGAAACTCATGATGAACAGAAAGAGCCTACGAATCTGGGGCACGATCGCGGTCGCGCTCGCGGTCACGGTTTCCGCGGCGGCCATCACCGCGACCGAAGCGATCAAACAGCGGCAAAAGGAGATGGAGGGGGTTCGCGACGGGCTGATGACCCTCGGCGCCATCGCCAAGAAGGAACAGCCGTTTGACGCGACCGTCGTCAAGGACAACGCCGCGAAGATCGCCGATCACCTCGCGCTAGCCGCCGAACTGTTCCCTGAAGGCAGCGACAAAGGAGAGGTTCAGACCTGGTCCAAACCGGAGATCTGGACCGATCGTCAGCATTTCGACGAAATCTTCGAGACCACGCGCCAAGCGGCGCTCGACATGCAGTCCGTGACCGATGCGAAGGCGTTTCCACCCGCCCTCGGCAAGCTCGGAAACGGCTGCAAGAGCTGTCACGACCTGTACCGCCTACCCAAGCAGTGAGCGAAACCGGCCGCATGAGGAAAATCGCAGCGACCCTGGCGGTCACCGCCGTCATGGCCGTTGCCGCACTTTCCGTCCTCACTGCGGCCCGCCCGAGTGAAAAAGCGCTGCCGGCGTACGATCCCGACCCGGCCCGCGGCGAAGTGCTCTACCATGCCGGCGGGTGCATCTCGTGCCACAAGACGTCGGTCACCGCCGGCGTCACGGGCCCCCCCGCCGGGGGAGCCGAGTTCCCGACGCCGGTGGGGACGTTCTGGCCCGGCAACCTCACACCCGATGCTGAGACCGGTATTGGTAGCTGGACGGCGGAGCAGTTCGTCGATGCCATGATGCACGGTATCTCACCCGACAGGCGGCACTATTTCCCAGCCTTCCCCTACCCTTCGTACAGCAAGATGCGGGTCGAGGCCGTACTCGACCGACGGGCCAACCAGAACACTCTATAAAAGGTGCGGTAGCCCCGGCGCGCTCCCGATATAACGAATACCGGCCAGAGATCTGAAC
>JASJGQ010000179.1:0-2533 GCA_033791425.1 Acidobacteriota bacterium | reverse complement strand
GCTCGATATCAATGCGTCGGTCAAGGGCGCACGGTTTGTCCGGTTCTGCGATGCCTTCAATATTCCTTTGTGGATCGTCGAGGATGTGCCGGGTTTCCTGCCCGGCACCGCCCAGGAGTGGGGCGGGATCATTCGTCACGGCGCCAAGCTTCTCTTCGCCCTGGCCGAGGCCACCGTGCCCAAGGTCACCGTGATCACCCGCAAGGCCTACGGCGGGGCCTACTGTGTGATGGGCTCGAAGCACATTCGAACGGATGTCAATTTTGCCTTCCCGACAGCCGAGATCGCGGTCATGGGGCCGCAGGGCGCGGTCAATATTCTCTATCGTCAGGAGATCCAGGGCGCCGAGGACGCCGAGGCCAAGAGGGCGGAGCTCGTGGCCGAATATCAGGAGAAGTTCGCCAACCCCTTTGTCGCCGCTGAGAAGGGCTATATCGATGAAGTGATCCTGCCGCGGATGCTGCGCCGCAAACTCGTTGCGGCCTTCGCCATGCTGGGCACCAAACGCGACACCATGCCGGCGAAGAAACACGGGAACATTCCACTCTAGGCAATTGTGAATGATGAGTTATGAATTATGAATTTCGGGCGAGGTCTGCGAGGCCGCTGTCGGCGGGGGAAATCATTGCGAACTGAGAATTTCGGCATGTGGGGCGGGGGCGCGGAATGAAGCTGCTGGTAGCGAATCGTGGCGAGATCGCGGTCCGGATCATCCGCGGCTGTCGTGAGATGGGCATCGAAACCGTGGCGGTGTACTCCGATGTGGATCGGCGATCGCCGCACGTCCTCATGGCCGATCAGGCATTTCCCATCGGGCCGGCCGCGGCTTCCGAGAGCTATCTCAATATCGATCGTCTGCTCGGGGCGGCGAAGGCGAGCGGCGCGGACCTCGTCCACCCCGGCTATGGATTTCTCGCCGAGAACGCCGAGTTCGCCGAACGGGTCGAGGCCGCAGGGCTGACCTGGGTCGGGCCCCCGCCCGCTGCCATCAGGCTCATGGGTTCCAAGACCGAGAGTCGAAAGCTCGCCATCGACACCGGTGTTCCTCTGGTCCCCGGAATGGTTGATCCTCTCGAGGACCTCGCTGAACTCGAAGCCTTTGTCGATCAACACGGATTGCCGGTGCTGCTCAAGGCGGTGGCTGGTGGTGGTGGCAAGGGAATGCGGGAAGTTCACGACCGCTCGGAACTCGCTGCGTCGTTCGAACGCGCCCGTTCCGAAGGCGGGGCCTATTTCGGCGATGATCGGGTCTATGTCGAACGACTGGTGCTGCTGGCCCGCCACATCGAGGTTCAGGTCGCCGCTGATCGGCACGGCAACGCCGTCTATCTCGGCGAGCGCGAGTGCTCGATTCAGCGCCGCCACCAGAAGGTGGTCGAGGAGTGTCCGTCCCCGGTGGTCGATGCGGATTTGAGGCAGCGTCTCGGCGAGGCGGCTCTTGCCATCGTCCGGGGATCCGGTTATCAATCGGTGGGGACGGTGGAGTTTCTCGTCGATCGAGACGGCAGTTTCTATTTCCTCGAGATGAATACCCGGCTTCAGGTCGAACACCCGGTGACCGAGGAGGTCTATGGCGTCGATCTGGTCCGCGAGATGATTCAGCTCGCGCTGGGAACCGAGCTGTCCTGGAGCCAGGAAGATCTGGTTCCCCGCGGCCACGCCATCGAGTGTCGGATCTATGCGGAGGATCCGCTGAGGAACTTCGCACCCTCGCCCGGGCGGATCACTCTCCTGGTGCGCCCGAACGGTCCAGGGATCAGAGTTGATTCGGGGGTTTTTCAGGGCAGCGTCGTTCCTTTGGATTACGACCCCATGGTCGCCAAGCTTGTCGTTCACGCCCCCGACCGCGAGTCCGCAGTGGCTCGGTTGCGGCGGGCGCTCCAGGAGTATCAGGTGCGCGGGATCGCGACGACCCTGACCCTCTTCCGAGCGCTGGTCGAGATGGACGAATTTGTCGAGGCTGATTTTCATACCGGCTTCCTCGACGATCTCCTCGCCTCACAGAGACTGGCGGAGGTCCACGGGGAGCAGGATCCGGAGGCTGAAGAGGCGGCGGTGGTGGCGGCGGTCTGCCTTGCGACGATGGAGGCCGGAACCGTTTCGGGCGATCTGTTCAGCCATGGCGAAGGGAGCCACTGGTGGCAAGAAGGGGTCAGAACCCAGCACGGGAGGTATCCGCGATGAAATGGGTGGTCCGCCAGGGTGACGCGACTCGCGAGGTTGAAGTCGAACGGGTTTCCGATGGGTTCGAGGTGGTGATGGGATCCGAACGCCGCCGCGTCGATATGATTCGGCTCGATGAGGCCATGGCCTCGCTGCGCTATGTCGACGGCGGTCAGAGCTACTCCGTGAGCTATCAACGGGGCAAAGGTCGTGAGTGGAGGCTGGCGGTCGGTGAACGCGACTTCGACCTCGAGGTGCTGACGCCGGTGGAGGCCATTGAGGCCAGCGCCGCGGCCGCGGCTGTCGGCCCGAGCCGGCTTGACGCGCCGATCCCCGGCAAGGTCGTCAAGGTGCACGTGAGCGTGGGCGA
>JASJGQ010000178.1:0-26048 GCA_033791425.1 Acidobacteriota bacterium | reverse complement strand
CGAGCACGTCGTGAACTGTCGAACCGAGAAAACTCTCGATCGAGCGGAAGGCTTCCTTGCGGCCCTCGATATAGCGGAAACGGTACCGCAGCGGGCACTGCTGAAAGCATTTAACCCGGGAGAAGGAGTAGGTGTTGGATGGGGTCGGCGCGAGGGGTGCGTCACTCATCTGTGGAGTGTACTCGACCATGGGGAAACGTCATCGGCCTCCGTTGCACGGGGGACTTATCCGCACGCTCTCTGATCTCCGTCTTTGAGTGCGCGTTTCCCGAGGGGAGCCACATTCACCATTGTTGGCCCGCATCGCAATACCGACGTGGGCGTTTGTGTGTCCAACAAGAGTGAAGATGGCACCTCCGCCGCACACGCGTATCTGCGTCCATCTGCGTGATCTGCGGTTTGCTCGACGATCGGGATGAAATTCCGAAATCCGAAATCCGAAATCCGAAATCAAACGGGATTCGGCACGTCGATGAACTCGACCTCGAGCCCGTGGTGGTCGGCGAGCCAGCAGCCGAGAGCGCGGATGCCGAAGGTCTCGGTGGCGTAATGGCCCGCTGCGAAATAGTGGACCCCGTCCTCGGCGGCCTGGTGCAAGACCCACTCCGTCGCCTCGCCGGTGATGTAGGCGTCGAGCCCGGCCGAGACCGCCTGGTGGAACTCCCTCTGTGCGCCGCCGGTGACGATCCCGACCGATGAGATGGAGCCGGCCCCCCCTGGAAAGACCTGCGGTTCTCTGTCGCAGGCCTCGGCGATTGCGGCGTAGAACTCACTCGGATCTACCGGCTCGTGAAAGACACCACACACGCCGGTCGGCGCGCCGGCGTGGACGCCGAATGGCTCGAGTTCCTCCAGCCCGAGTCTCCGGGCGAGCTGGGCGGCGTTGCCGAGCTCGATGTGGCGGTCGAGGGGCAGGTGGTAGGCGATGAGGGAGATCTCGTTCTCGATCAGGATGCGGAGGCGCTCGCGGAGGGTGCCGACGATCCGGGCTGCTTCCGATGCGTTCCACAGAATCCCGTGGTGGACGAGAATCGCGTCGGCCTCGCGCGCAGCGGCAAGCTCGAAAAGGACCCGTGATGCGGACACGGCGGTGATAACGTTGCGGACTTCATGGCGGCCCTCGACCTGGAGCCCGTTGGGACAGTAGTCGGTGGTTCCCTCGGCCTCGAGGAGCTCGTCGAGCTCGGCGACCATCTGGAGAAGATCCATGGCTCATGGTACCTCAGACCTCGTCCCATTGCTGTCCAGATCGATGTGTAGCCGGGACGGCCGCACCACAATGCTGACCTCGGATCTTTGTGGTGCGGGCGTCCCGCCCGCACATTCCGACTTCATTGGACGGTATTGGGGCGAGAGCGGCAGTAGAATGGTCGAACGATGAGAAGAACCAGACGCGCCGCGGGTGCTGGTCTTGCTGTGGCTATGGTGCTCACAGCCGCGTGTGCTCCCGAAGAACCACCGGCTCCTCCGCAGTTTTCGGTACGGCTCCTGACGCCGCCCAACCTGAGCGGACGGTGGGAAGCCGCGGCGGAACGAGGCCTCGGCCTCATTGCCGCAGAACTCGATGTCGCTGTTGCCCGCCACCGCGTGGACGACGGATCCGAGAGTTGGCAGAGGCACCTTGCAGCCGAGGGCAGGAACGGAGTCGAGCTTGTATTTTGCGTCGGTGGGGGCTTTGAGAAGGTCCTGTATTCGGAGGCTGGTACGTTCCCGGAGACCGTCTTTGTTCTGCTGCCTGGACGCGCACGCGCCGCCAACGTCGCCGGCATCGAGTTTCTCCCCGAAGGTGCGGGCTACCTCGCGGGCGTGGTTGCCGCCACGGTCTCTACGACGCGTCGCGCCGGGCTGCTTCGAGGAACCGGGAGACCCTGGCTCGAGGCTCTCGAGCGAGGCTTCGAAGCAGGCTTCCGGGCGCATAAGCGGCGAGCCATCGTCGACACAGCGCAGGGTGTGGAGGGGGTGTGGGCCTTCAACGTTACAGATGTGACGATCGCCCTCTACGCCACTGACGAGCCGGACCCCGAGGTCATGGCGGCAGCTCGCGAGGCGGGGCTTCGCCTGATCGTGACCGACCCGAACCAGTTGGCCCTCTTCTCTGACCTGGTTGTGGCCGCGGTTGATGTTGATGTGGCCGAAGCGATGCTCCGGGTGGCGCGTGAGGTCCAGGATGGTTTTTTTACCGGCCAGATCTACTCCTTTGATCTCGGTTCCGGGGTCCTCGACCTCCTGCTCAACAGCGAACTTGATCCGGTCGCTCTGGAGTCGGCGAACGAAGCCCTGGATGCCGCGCGAGCCGAGGTCACCGCGGGGCTGATCGATCTCGATCATCTCGGACTATAAGAGTTTTGAGTTTTCAGTTCTGAGTTTTGAATTCCGGACCACCTCCCGACCGCAGGGAAACGTCTGTGTACTCCGACCGGGTGGGACTGCGTGCGGCGGAGGTGTCCGGCTTGGGGCTTCGCCGTTGGCTGCGCCCGCACAAATCTCCTCTGGCTACGCCGGGACAAGCCTGTGCGGCGGAGGTGCCATCCTTTGCATTGTCTGAATGTCTTACGTTGATGCTCGCCGCAGACCTTCGGGCAGACAATGCATTGGGTGGCTCCTCTCGGAAAGCGAGTTCGGAAAGCCAGCCTGCAACGGAAGTGCCTGAGTCGAGGTTCCCCTTGACACGACGGCGATCGTGCATTTATGTAGCAATCATGCTACATATGTAGCAGAGGTGCATCGAAAGGACCGTCGTCATGGTCAACCTCAACGAGCTCCCACACTTGAACCCGACCGAACTCGAAGTGATGAAGATCTTGTGGGATGCCGACGGCCTGAGCGCACGCGAGGTTCATCAGCGCCTCGGTGACCACATGGACTGGGCGTATTCGACGACCCGTACCACCATCGAACGGATGGTCCGCAAGGGGTTGATCAACAAAAACCGCTTTCACGGTCTTCACCTCTACACGGCCTCGGTTTCCCGCGCCTCCGGTCTCGCCCGGATGGTGAGGGATTTTGCGCGTCAGGTGGTCGAGACCTCGCATGTACCGGTGGTGTCGTTGTTCGCGGACAGCGGATCTTTGAGCGGCGACGAGATCGACGAACTCAAGCGCCTGCTCGACGAGCTCGACGGTGGGGAGTCCTAGGGCATGATCGACCCAGTCGGCATGATCGGCGAATGGCTGCACATTCTGGCCGCCAACAGCATCCAGTCGGGCGTCGTTTTTTTGGTTATCTGGATTGTGTTGCGCCTGGCTCCTCTCGGGGAGAGCGCCCTGAATGGCGGGTTCACTCAAACGCTCTAGAACGGCGAGATCTTATTTGGGGAAGTGAGGGCTCTTCCCTGCAAGAGATTTCTCCACTCGCTACGCTCGGTCGAAATGACAGGTGGGGGAGGAAGGTGGGAGCTCGCGCGCGGATCCGTGCTCCGTGTCGCGGGTATAGGATGGCGGCCGGGAAGGAGTGTGATCATGCCCATCATCGTGTGGCACAACTCTCGCTGAAGTAAGTCACGGCAGGCGGTCAGCCTGCTGCGCGAGCGCGGTGTCGAGCCCGAGATCGTCGAGTACCTGAAGGACCCGCCGACTGCGGCGGAATTGGATGGAGTGCTCGACGCGCTCGGCATGAAACCTCGCGATCTCATGCGGCGCAAGGAGAAGGAGTACAAGGAACTCGGTCTCGCGGATCCCTCCCTCGACCGAAAGCAACTCATTGCGGCGATGGTGGCTCACCCGCGTCTGATCGAGAGGCCGGTCGGGTTGTCGGGGGGGCGTGCAGTTCTCGGACGGCCGCCTGAAAAACTCCTCGAGCTGGTCTGACTCAGGCGAGACTTTTCCACACCCTCTCGACCCGACCGTACACGGCATCCCAGGTGAAATCCGCGAGTGCCTCCGGTATTGTTTCCCGGGGATCGCCGATGGGCGGCGCGTCGAGGGCCGCTTCGAGGGAACTCTCGAGGCTCTTTTCAAAGGCCGGAAGATCCTCTGAACGGGGCCTGTCGACGTTTTCGAGGGCCGGCGTCCCGACCGTGGCCAGCGCGTCGCCGAAACGGGGGGCAAGTTCGCTTCTGACGCCGACGAGATCGGTGGCCACCAAACGGCAGCCACAGGCGAGGGCCTCCACCAGAACCAGCGGCAGGCCTTCGTAAAACGAAGGCAGGACGCACACCGTTGCACGTCGGGCGATTTCGGCGAGTTCGGTCTGAGCGACCTGCCCGTGCTGCACGACCGCGGGAGCCATGCGGTCCATGCGGGTTTTGATGGCAGCGGCCTCGGCTCCTGCACCGCCACCGGCTACGTGGAGGACGAGACCGGGTCGTTTGGCGGCGAGGCGCTCGAAGACGTCGAGCAGCCACGGCACGCCTTTGGCGGCGCTGTACTTGCCGACATAGAGCAGCGCCGGCTCGAGGCCCCGTTCGCGGCCCTGGGCGTGGAAGAGATCTTCCCGGTAGCCTGCGCCGACGGTGTGGATACGGTGGGCGTCGATACCCAGACGATCGCGCAACGACTCGGCGTGATCATGGTGAAGGACGAGGAATGCCTCGTTGCGGGCGCACCCACGGCACACGGGGTCGGCCAGCGCGGGGCACAGCTCCATCTGGCGGAGACCGGTAGCGTGGCACTGGGTCACCACCGGGATCTGGGGTGCTACGTCTTTAATGAGGCCGGACATCAGCCACACGTGGTGCGACTGGATGATTTCCGGTCGGAAGTCTTCGATGAGGGGTGCCAGGTGGGCGTGCCAGGCCCTTCGGTAGGTGCTCAACCCCTTCTCATCGAGATCTGAAAACCGGGTGCTCGGGTAGGGCATGACATCGCTCATCCCCGGGACGGCAAAATCGAGCGAACCCGCACCGAAAAACAGCGGGTGGATGCGGTCCGTATCGAGCCCGCCGATCTCTGGCCGGGGATCGTCCGCCGGGACGCCGACAACCACTCTCTGGTCGTGGCCGGCCTCGGCGGCCCGACGGACGATCGCATCGAGGGTGATGCCGCTGCCGGTCAGCGAGGGCCGTTGGGAAAGCAGGTGGAGGATGCGCACGAAGGTAATACTAAATCGGAATGAGGAATTAGGAATTCGGAATTAGGAATTTCGTCCCAACTCTCCTGCGACAGGAACCGTTTGAGGGCTGATGAAAGGGCCACGTGCAGCCGGGAAGGCTGCACCACAAAACATCGGAATGTCCACTATGGATCAGCCTGCGGAAACGACCCGCGTCCACCGGACGTGCCGTCCTTGAGGATTTTGCGATCACCATCCCTCGACACGAGCGGGCATCTCGGTCGCAAATATCCTCAAGGGGGGCACTCATGGGCAATGCAGCTGAGAGCATCGGGATGCTTACTCTGGTAGGGGGTGCGGATACGGGCCAGATGCGGCAGAGGCGCCATCTTGTTCGGGGGGTTGATGGGGTTTCCCTGCAGGAGATTTCTCCACTCGCTACGCTCGGTCGAAATGACAAAGGGGAGGGCGGTACGCTCTCTCGGTCGAAATGACAGGCAGGAGAGTGATCGGATAGCCCGCCCGTGCGACGGAGGTGCCTGGCTCCTCTCGGGACGCGCGCACTCAAAGGCGGGTTCACCCGCGTTCGATATCCAGAAGGCACGTCCTGTGAGAATATATCCCCATGCAACAGGTACGCGACAATCTGCTGGCGTTATGGTTTGGCAACAACCCGGATGACTCCGCGGTTGCGGCAGAGAAGAAGGAACTGTGGTGGGACCACAACCCTGAGACCGACGAGATGCTTCGCGATCAGTTCGGCACGGCGTCGACCGCCGGGTCGGTGGGCGTGCTGGATCACTGGACGGGCTCGCCGAGCGGCCGTCTCGCGCTCGTCCTCCTGCTCGACCAGATCCCGCGCGCCATCCACCGCGGGCTGCCCGAGGCGTTTGCGTTCGACGGCGATGCGCGCAAGGTGGCCTTGCAGGGTCTGGCCTCGGGGGCGGACCGGTTGCTCCGGCCCGTCGAGCGAGTCTTTCTCTATTTGCCGTTCGAGCATTCGGAAGATCTGGCTGACCAGGAACAAAGCGTGGAATTATTCAGAGAACTCGCGGAATCGGTCCCGGACAGCGACCGTGAAACGTTCGACTTCTTCCTCGAGTATGCGGTCCGGCACCACGCCGTGATTGCGCGTTTCGGTCGTTTCCCACACCGCAATGCCATTCTCGGGCGGGAGTCAACGCCAGAAGAGATCGAGTACCTCAAGACTCCCGGTTCTTCGTTTTAGAACGGATCAGCACGCGCTTCCCGGGAGGAGCCAACTTCATCATTGTCTGCCCGGCGCTTCCTGCCGAGGTGGATGTTCGTGATTCAGACAATATTGAAGATGCCACCTCCGCCGCACGCGGGCCGTGTCCCAGCCGCGGAGCGGCGACAGAACATAGCCTGGGGCGTGAGCCCCAGGAAACGAGCGCAAGAAATATGA
This sequence comes from Acidobacteriota bacterium, assembly GCA_033791425.1. Classification (GTDB taxonomy): domain Bacteria; phylum Acidobacteriota; class Thermoanaerobaculia; order Thermoanaerobaculales; family Sulfomarinibacteraceae; genus Sulfomarinibacter. The sequence goes on along the minus strand of JASJGQ010000178.1, from coordinate 19,633 downwards.
GAAGCCCCGGAGGGGCGACAGTTTGAGACGGTGGTCTCTGCTCCGGCGAGGATCTTCCGAAGTGGAGATTCCGATTCTCTCGGCTGCATTGCCCGTGAGTGCCCCCTCCGAAGATGTTGGCGCCCGAAGCCTCCGCTCATTTCGAGAACAGGCGATCGCAACATCGTTCGCAGACGGCACGTCCGGTCAAGGCGAGCAGAGGATGTCCATGTTCGGTGGGGGTGCGGGGGTGAATTCCTAATTCCTAATTCCTAATTCCTATTTCCTCTCTATACTGAACCGATGACCGAGAAGGAAACGAACTCTGATCCCTGCGTCGAATGCGGCGGCACCGGGTGGGTTCTCACCGAACGTGACGGCGTGGAACTGGTCCGGCGGTGCAGCTGTGCCGAGGCCCGGGTGCGGGAGCGACTGCTGGGGCATGCGGGAATTCCTGCCCGGTATCGCCACTGTGCGCTCGACTCGTTCGAGTTGTGGAACCAAAAGGACCCGACCCTTGCGAAGGCCAAACGCCAGGTCCAGGAATTTGTCGACCTCTACCCGGCCGGCGACAAAGGTCTGTTGTTGATGGGTTCGGTGGGCACCGGCAAAACCCACCTGGCGGTCGCGGCACTGCAACAGATCATGCAGGAGACCCGCCCGGCGGTGCACGGACGCTTTGCCGACTTCACATCCCTGGTGCTCGAGATTCAGATGACCTTTGACGGATCGGGCTCGAGCCGAGCCATCCTCGAGCCGCTGGTGGAGGCGGATCTGCTGGTCCTCGATGAGCTCGGTGCCGGCAAGACCACGCCGTGGGTCATGGATCTCCTCTACTATCTGGTCAACACCCGGTATCTCGAGGGACGAGTCACCATTTTCACCACCAATTTCTCAGACTTCCCAAAGAACCACGAAGAGTCGCTATCGGATCGGGTGTCGCAGCGAATCCGTTCGCGGCTGTATGAAATGTGCCGTCCCGTCGAGTTGCGGGGACAGGACTACCGGGCCGAACACCTCGCTTCCCGCGAGGGGGGCCTGCGCTTGTGAGACGGGCGGCGGCGGTTCTTCTCGGTGCAGTGATGGCGGGGTGTGCGAGCGCACCACCTGCGTCGGCGCCGGCTCAGCCGACGCCTACGCTCCCCGCCGCAACGCCTCCGGCGACACCGGTGCCACGACCGACACCACCGCCGATGCCCACCAGGGTCCCCACGGTGCCACATCCGGCAACCATGCCGGACCATGATCTCGATCCGCCACTGGTGCGGGTGCTCCTCACCAGATCGAGTGATCCGATCGCGCTCCCACAACCCGGTCGAGCCTACCGGGTGACGGCCGACAGCCGCATCAGCTGGCTGTGGGGCCCCCTCGAACTGAGAGTCAGTGCCACTGGTCCAACGTGGTGGCAGGTGGGGGCCTACTCTGACCTCGCAGCGGTTTCCGCCGCGACCCTCAAGATTCAACAGTCGCTGGGTCCGGCAGTCCAGGTTGGTCGGGAACCGACTGCCGCCGGGTTGACGCGGCTGCGTGTCCGGTGGACCTCGGGGGAGCCGTCCGATGCTGCCTCCAGACTGGCCACGCTCGGCTTTCAAGGAGCCTTCCCGGTGGCCGAGACGGGAGTTCTGAGAATCGCAGGCGTCGATGGGCAGACCGTTACCAGTGCGGGCGAGGCTGTCCTCGAGCCCGCCGGAATGTGGCCGGTGGCTGTAGGAGGCCGCACCTACCGCGGTGTGCTCCTGGCTCGTGCGGTCGGCAACGAAGTGTTGGTGATCAACCAACTCAATCTCGAGCTGTATCTCCAGGGAGTAGTCCCGGCGGAGATGGGGCCCTCGCAGTTCCCCGAACTTGACGCTCTCAAGGCCCAGTCCGTGGCCGCCCGAACCTACACCGTTGCGCACCTCGGCGATCACGCCGACGAGGGCTGGGATATCTGCGACACCCCGGCCTGCCAGGTGTACTACGGCGTCGGCGCAGAACACCGTTTGTCGAACCGCGCGATCGAGGAAACCGCCGGTCTGATCGCAGTTTTTGAGGGCAGTCCCATCGATGCCATGTACACCTCGACCTGCGGCGGTCACACCGAGGACTCCTCGCTGCTTTTCACCGGGCGCGCGCAGCCCTACCTCGTGGGTGTGCCGTGCGTCTGGGAGCGGCCGATCCCGCTGGTCGGCAGCGGCCCGGACGGCCCGTGGGTGGCGAGGGTCGATTTCTCGGCCGCGGTGGTTCATGAGGTGCTCGGGCTGACGCCCGGTGCACCACCGTCGGAGATCGTTCAACGACTGCAGGACTTTTCCGGCCTGCAGTCGCCCGTGCCCGAGATCACCGACACGGTTGGGTTCGCATCGGCTCTCCTGACGGCCGTCGGTGTGGATCCGCCGGAAGGTATCGCGCCGCGCGCCAACGCCGTCGACCGGCTGCTTTTTCTCGCGGATCTCTACGCGATCCCTCTCGACCCGTCGATGGAGGGGCTCGCGGGTTCGTGGCCGGCGGCGGCCGCGTTGGCCGCCCTCGAGCTGAGCGGCGATATCGAACGCGATACCGGCGAGGCCGTCCCCCGGCCGGGCGGCGCCGGGATCTTCCCGCGCCGCGCGGAACACGGCGAAGATCTGCCGGCGGTTCTGCCCTTGTGGGAACGCTGGAGTGGAGGCCATCGGAGCCTCGCGGCAGCCGAGGTGCTGCCCGGCACCCGTCTTGAACGGCTGCGACACGGTGACCGGGTGGTGGCTCTGACCGTCACGCAATCCGGCGGCGACGGCGAAGCGGACCGACGTTCGGCGTGGCGGGAGTGGGTTCGCGAACGTTCGTGGCCCGAACTTCAGAGTTCGCTGGGGATGGCGGACTTGGAACGCCTGACGGTCACGGCGCGTTCCCCATCTGGAAGAGTCATCGGCCTCACGGCCGTGGGGCGGTCGGGCTCGGTCAAGGAGTGGACGGGATTTGACGTACGGCGGGCTCTTGAGCTTCCCGAAACGCTGTTCAGCATGAATCTGCGGACGACGCCGGACGGCGAGCGGCGGGTTCACTTCCTGGGTCGCGGGTGGGGGCACGGCGTCGGTCTGTGTCAGAACGGTGCCTATGGCCTCGCCCGGTCGGGTATGGAGTATGAACAGATCCTGAAGCATTATTACACCGGAATCCAACTCGTCCGGTGGCCGGCCGGCGACGGAACAAACCCGGCGGCCAGGTAGGAACGAAGGGAGTGGCAGGGTGGATTTTGAACTGAGCCAGGACCAGGGGGCCATCCGCGACATGGTGCGCGACTTCGCGTGCAACGAAATCGCCCCGAACGCCCTCGAGTGGGACGAGAACCAGCATTTCCCGCGCGAGCTTTTCGCAAAGCTCGGCGAACTGGGCATGCTGGGAGTGGTGATCCCTGAGGCGTGGGGCGGTGCGGAGCTGGGTTATGTCGAGTACGTCGCGATCCTGGAGGAGATCGGTGCCGCGGACGGCGCCATCGGTCTCTCGGTCGCGGCCCACAACTCGCTGTGTACGAACCACCTCTTCCTGTTCGGATCGGAGGAACTCAAACAGGAGTATCTTCCGAAGCTCGCAAAGGGGGAGTGGATCGGAGCCTGGGGACTGACCGAGTCGCAGGCGGGTTCGGATTCGGGCGGCACCCGGACGACGGCTGTGCTGGACGGCGACGAATGGGTGCTCAACGGATCCAAGACCTTCATTACCCACGCCACTGTGGGCGATGCCGCCGTGCTCGTGGCGCGGACCTCGAAAGAGGGTGGACATCACGGCATCTCGGCGTTTTTCGTGCCCTTCGATCGCCCTGGGGTGTCGCCGGGCAAGAAGGAGAACAAGCTCGGTATGCGGGCCTCGGACACCTCGTCGCTGATCCTGGAAGACTGTCGGGTGCCGGCGGGCTATCTCCTGGGCGAGGTGGGCGAAGGGTTTGTCCAGGCCATGAAGGTGCTGGATGGCGGGCGCATTTCGATCGCAGCCCTTTCGTTGGGCATCGCTCGAGGTGCCCTCGACGCCGCGCTGGCCTACGCCGCGACCCGGGAACAGTTCGGTAAGCCCATTGCCAGCTTTCAGTTGATCCAGGCGAAGCTCGCCGATATGGCGACGAGCGTCGATGCGGCGCGGCTTCTGACCCAGCGGGCGGCGGCCCTCAAGGACGCCGGGCGCCCCACCACCCGCGAATCGGCGATGGCCAAGGTCTACGCATCAGAAGTGGCGGTGGCGGTGGCCGAAGAGGCGATCCAGATCCACGGCGGCTACGGTTATACGAAAGAGTATCCGGTGGAACGAGCGTGGCGGGACGCCAAGCTCTGCACGATCGGCGAGGGCACATCGGAGATCCAGCGGTTGGTGATCGCACGAGAGCTCTTGAAGTCTCTGGAGACATCCTGATGGATGAAAAACCGATGCTCGACCACATCGGCATTGCCGTCGAGTCGCTCGCGGAGGGCCGCAAGGTTTACGAGGCGTTGGGCCTTTCGGTCGAGGGTGAGGAAGAGGTGCCGGAACAGGGCGTTCGGGTGGCGTTCCTTCCGGTGGGCGATGGCCGGCTGGAGCTCCTTGAACCCACGTCGCCGACGTCGCCGATAGCCCGCCACCTCGAAAAGCGTGGTCCGGGTATCCACCACATTTGCCTCAGGGTGTCCGATGTCCGTCAGTCGATGGCGGACCTCAGAGACCGGGGGTTCGAGTTGCTGTCGGAGGAACCGCAAACAGGAGCGCACGGTTGCCTGGTGGCCTTTGTCCACCCGCGGTCGACTGGCGGTGTGCTCCTCGAGCTGTCCCAGACCGACGGTGCGGACGGCGACTGAAGGGCGCAGATATGGAAGGTATCGGCACCGGATCACTGGTCGTCGTGAATTGCGGCAACCCCCGCGAAAAAATGTGGGGTTGTATCGTCGAGTTGGGTGGTTCGGGCGTGGTGGTGCGCGGTCTCGAGATTGAGTCGGTCGAGGACTGGCTGCGACAGGAGCGATCAGGCGGCGAACGGCAGATAGGGCCCAGCACCTTTTTCATACCCATGCACCGGGTCGTTCGCATCGATCTCGACGAAAGCAGCGGTGCCGTTGAGGCCTTTGCCGATCGATTCCGTACCGCGTGCGGGCGCGATGTTCGTGAGGTCCTTCTCGAGCCTGCCGGCGACGCCGAGTGAGGCGTCCACGATGGTTGGTCGCTGCGGCAGTTGCCGTGGTTCTGGCGGCGAGTGTTGCCGTAGCCCAGTACCAGGGGCTGGTGGATGTCGACGCTGTGGTGGTGCCAGTGACTGTGCGCAACTCGGCGGGCCGGGTCGTCACCAACGTCTCCAGGAAAGATTTTCATATCCGGATCGACGGTATAAATGTTCCGATCCGCGATCTCGAACTCGAGAGCGACCTCCCCATCAGTCTGTGCTTTATTCTCGACACCTCCGGCTCGATGACCGGTCGCAAGATGAACGGCAGCCAGCAGCTCATCACATCGTTCTTGATGCATCGGCGGCAGGAAGACCAACTGGCGTTGTGGACCTTTGGCAACGACCAGGTCATGGAGAGGTTTCCATTCGGCATGGGTTGGTACCTGTTGCCCCGGGTCCTCGAGACCGTGAAGCCGTGGAGCACGACCGCACTGTATGACATGGTTTTGAGAGTCCCGGAGACCTTCGAAAAGGCGCGTTACCACAGGCGGGCCGCGATTCTTCTCACCGACGGAGTCGACAACGCGTCGAGAATCGGGCCCGACGAGGCCACCGCGGTCACGCGGCGTCTCGAGACCCCGATCTACGTCCTCGGTGTCGAACCACCGCCGGCAAACGCGAATGGCGACGGCCCGTCGTACGAGGAGATTTTGACTCAGATCGCAGATTCCTCGGGCGGTCACTACCGGCGGATCCCGGCTGCCGAGGACATGCCCGAGGTGGTGGACGACATGCTGCATGAGCTGTCATCTCGTTTTATTCTCACCTTTGTGACCTCAGGCGTCGGCCAGAACAGGTGGCGCACCATCGAGGTCACCGTCGACGGCCACCAGGCCGTCACCCGGTCCGGATATATGGGAACTCTCCCCTGAGGCGGGCTGCCGCCCGCCCGGTTCTGGATGCTGGATTCTCGATGCTGGATCGGCCCACCTGTCGGTAGGTACAAGAGATTCAAGGCACAGGCCACAGATCATCGGATTCAGGGCTCAGGTTTCAGAATCCAAGATACCGAAAAATGTCCCTTGAAATGACTCGACATCGAGAAGGCTCGGATCGACGATCTCGTTGCATCCAGCATCCAGCATCCAGCATCCAGCATCCTTGACATGTTTGCGCCCCCTCTGCATAGTGGTTGCAACCAGAAAATTGAACCCGAGGAGGTCCCAATGAAGCCTGTTTTTCGAATTTCCATGATCGTGATCGCTCTCGCGCTGGCACCATTGGCGGTTGCCGCGGATCTCGAGCCCGACACCGACGGCCCCTGGATCAATGTTGACGTTTATGATCTCGCCGACTACGGCGACGCCACCTTTCTCGAGTACCTGGGCAAGGGCTATGTGGCCATGCTCGACGCCCTCAAAACCGAAGGGCTGATCCTCGACTACGGGGTGATGATGAAAACCACCGGTAATGCCGGCGATGGCGACGTCGTCGTCTGGTGGTCGGTCCAGAGTCTGGGCGACTATGAAACGGCCGGCGCGCGGATGGAGGCCATGGCTGCTGAGATGCATTCGGGCGAAGAGTGGGGCGAAATCTGGTCGCAGCTGCAGAAGGTTCGGTCCAATCGCAGCAGTAACTTCTACCGCGCCGTGCTGTGGAACAAGGCCGAATAGGAGCCCGCACACCGGGCCGAACTGAGGTTTCCCAGCCACCGATTCCGGTGGGGTTCGGATTGTTGTAATACAATTATTACGACCGAAGGATCTTTGTTTCGAACTGAATCACTGAAAATCGCGGTGGAGGTACACATGCGCAAGACTCTTCTCGTACTGGGGATCTGCATCCTGGCCGTCCCGGCATGGGCCGGTGGCGGATACAGCCTCTTTGGCACGTGGTCGGAAATCAACGAAGACGGGTCCGCTCTTGGCGCTGGAATGCGTCTGACCGTCGGCGGCAATAATTGGGTCGGTGATCTGAGCTGGACCTGGCTGGAGAGCCAGGATGACGTCGCCACCATTCGAGGGTTCACAGACAAGCTTCAGGTCATTCCAACCGATCTCGGTGTTCGCTACCTCTTCAACACCCAGGGATCGTTCAAGCCCTATATCGGCGCCGGCGCCACCTTCTTTTACGTCAACCTCAATGATGGGCATGCCGACAACGCCTGGGGTGGTTACGCCATGCTCGGTTTCAATCTCGGCAAGAGCCGGACGAGGTTCTTTGCCGAGGCGATCTACCGCTACGGCAGTACAGATGTCGCGTATCAACTGACGCCTGTTGCTGTCGTCAATGGTTCAATGGACGTCGGAGGTTTTGGAGTCAATGCCGGCGTGATGTGGGCGTTCTAGCCGGTTTGCCGACTGCTCACTCGTCCTCGACAACGACCGCAGTGCCGTAGGCAAGGAGTTCCGACGCTCCCTTCATGAGCATGGAAGTCGCGAACCGGGTGCAGATTACGGCATTGGCGCCGAGTTCTTCTGCCTCTTCCACCATTCGATCGATCGCCTGTTCGCGCGATTCGGCCATCATCTTGGTGTACTCGGAGATTTCTCCGCCGACGACGTTGCGAAGGATGGCGAGCACGTCCTTGCCGAGGTGGCGCGCGCGGATCGTGTTGCCGCGCACCAGACCGAGAGTCCGTACGATCCTCTTGCCAACGATCTGTTTGTCGGTGATAACGATCATCGCTCAACCTCCCGATAGGGGTCCGTCCTCGCCGAGGCGATGCGGTCCAGCACCACCGAAAAGAATAGTAGAGCGAGGGCGCTCAGACCACCAAAAACCAGGAGACGCTCAATGACGTTGGCCGAGGATTGCCAGAACTGCCACAATCCGTAGCCGATGACTGCAACGAACCACACCAGGGCGAGAACCCAGCCGGAGCCACGAGCCATAAAACTGGCGGTAGTGCGCGGCCGCTCGTCCCACTGGTCGTCGTCCGGCCGCGAAAACTCGGTGGACATAGTTGCTTCGCGAATCGTCTCGAGTTCCGCCAACAGCCCTCGACAGTGTGCGCAGTCCTCCAGGTGGACGCTGACTCTCTGTTCGGCGGCCTGCGTCAGTTCGCCGTCGAGATGTCCGGAAACCAACGTCTCGTCGAATGAGCGGGGGCACTGATCAGCCATCTCTGACCTCCCCGGTGCTGCGCTGCCTCTCGTGCACCAGATCGTAGAGGAGTCGGCGCGCCCGGTGCAGGCGGGACATCACCGTACCCCTGGGTATATTGAGTGTGGACGCGATTTCCGCGTAGGTGAGGTCGTGATAATCACGAAGAACCAGCGTCTCGCGGTATCGTGGGGGCAGCTCCTGGAGGCACCCCCATACCACCTTCTGAAGTTGATGACGCACTGCAAGAGCTTCAGGATCGGGACTGTCGTCCCTTGGTTCGAACCGCAGGGTGTCGTCGTCCGCGGGTTCGAGCGATTCGGTTCTCCGAATTCGATTGCGGCGGGCACGATCTCGGACCAGGTTGCGGACGATTCGCAGCAGCCACGGGCGGACCGGGCGGGTGGAGTCGAATCTCTCGAGCGATCGAAAAAACCGCACCATGGCGTCCTGGGCGACATCGAGCGCTTCGTCGGGGTTGCCGATGAGTTGGAGAGCGAAGACGTAGGCTTGCTGCCTACAGCTGCGGGCGAGCTCGTCGAGCGCCGCGACTTCCCCCCGCTGGGCCAGAACCACCGTCCGGTGTTCAACCGGAAGGTTGGCCGCAGCGGCGGCGGGTGCGGGCTGGCGGGTGGTCATGGCAACACTCACACCTCTCTTACGATTGGGGAGACCGGGTATTCCAGGTTTGTTCCAGCAATTTCACGATCCTTTCGTACCCCTCACCGTCCACCTCGTCGAAATGACGAACGCGGTACGAATCGATGTCGAGGACCCCGATCGGCGTGCCTGAGGCGTCGTGGATGGGTACGACCACCTCGGACTTCGTCCGCGCATCGCAGGCGATGTGGCCCGCGAAGGCGTGCACATCCTCCACAACCTGGGTCGCGTCGTCATCAATGGCCGCCCAGCACACCCCGACGTGCCGCTCCAGCACCTGACAGGCCACCGGGCCCTGATACGCGTCCACCACGAGATCCCCGTTCTTGAGAAAGTAGAACACGGTCCACGAGACTCCGGGCACCTTGTGGTGAAGAAGAGCGGCGGCGGTTGCGCAGCGCGCCGTTCGGTCGGAGCTCTTGCCGAGCAGCTCCTCCAGTTGCTCGACAATCCGCTGATACCGACCTCGTTTCGAATCTGTTGTCATTCGGTCCTCCAGGCTTCTGAATAGATCGAAATAGGAAAAAATGAGGAATGACGAATTCTGACCCAGCCCGCGATGATCGATGAGGGTGGGTGGATGCCATTCCTCATTCCTGATTCCTCACTCCTCATTCAAAAGCCTACATTTCCGCCGGTATCGGAATCCCGAGCAAGTCCTCCAGGAGGACCTGCATCTCGTCGCTGAAGAGGGTAAAGACGGCCCTGCGGAGCCGACGTTTGGTGTCGTCATCCTCCGGGACGACCGGGTGGTGATGATAACTGCGGTGAAAAAGCTGGGCCAGCTCGTGCGCGTGCTGGGCGAGGAGCGAAAACTCGAGGTTGGCCACCGCCTGGGAAATGATTTCGCGGCGGCGAGCAATCTGCACGACCAGATCCCAGAGGTCATCGTCGATCTCCACTCCCTCGAGTTCGGCCGTTTCGGCAGCGCTGAACCGCCCCTCGCCGCGCTTCTCCTCGAGCTTGGCGAAGATCTTCTGTGCCCTGACCGCCGAATACTGGAGGTAGGGACCTGTGTCGCCCTCGAAAGCAAGGGCCTCGTCAAAGTCGAAGGCCAGGACCCGGTTGCGGCTTTGCCGGGCCATCAGGTAACGCAGGGCTCCAACCGCAATGGCGCGGGCACGGTCAGCGACATCGATCGGTGCGTCGCTGCCGCCGAGACGGCCCACGATGGCGTCTTCAGCAGCATCCACCAGGACGTCGAGGAATTCGTCGGCCTTGACTCCGATGCCCCTTCGTCCGGACATCTCGATGTGGGTTTTGCTCATGGCCTCGTCGTCGAGCCCGAACGACACCTCCGTGCGTCGTTCGATCTCGCGCACTGCAGCGGGGGTCAGAGCCACCATCTCGTAGGAGAAGTGGATGGAGTTTTCGGCCGCCTCCGGGTGGCCGAGCACCCGAACCGCTTCCTTGACGACTTTCTGCGGGTAGGACTGGCGGACGTCGATGACGTTGTAGACCCGCCGGCCATCGCCGAAGAAGGCATCGGGCATGGTTTCGTTCGTGTCCGAGGTCGTACGAACCAGAAGCCGTGGGCCCGAGCCGTAGATGACGGGCTCGGCTGGGGCCGCCTGCTCCCAGGCCGCGAACGCGCGGTACCCGAAATCGTGCATCGCGCCGTCGCGATCGGTCAGAAGCCCGAGCTTCCACAGTTGGTAGGCGATGTCTTTGGCGGTGTATGTGATGGTCCCGTTGGAGCGCACCAGGATCTTGTCGGGGTCGTCCATGTCGGCGAATTCGGGGCTTTCGGCGAGCGACATGACCCAGCAGCCATTATTTTTGCCCTCGTCCTCGAGCCGAATGGCTTCGGCCGCCCGCAGAATCTCGAACGCTCGCTGCCAGAACCCGAGGTGGAGGATGTCCGACTCATGGGTCAAAAGGTCGTAGGTAATACCGAGTCGGGCCATGGTCGCGGTGTGGCAGCGCACGTTGCCGTCGGCGACGACCGCCGCGAGGCCGGCCACCGCCCGAGGGTTGAAACCGTCGCCGGCGACAATCGAGCCGCGCAGGAGGCAGAGCGACTGCTCCAGATCGATATCGCCGTGGCCGCCCTCGATGCAGTGAAGAATATCGGTCCGGTGTTCGGCAAACGCAGGATCGTCCGCATAGCGACTGGTGACGCGGGGATAAATCTCCCAGCACAGGTCGTCGAAATCGGTCGTCGAGGCCGGCGGGATGCCCTCTCCCGGCATTCGTTCCACAAATGCCTCGATCAACTCGTCGCGGCGGCAGAGCTCGATGCCCAGGCACTCCGCGAGCTCGGTTTCGGGGAGGTAGAGCACGCCCACGACAACGTCTGCGACCTGCACTCCGGTGTCGTCGATGTAATTCTGGATCTCGACCCGGGATCCGAGATGGTGGAGTGATCGCCCGAGGATGTCTCCGAGGACGGAATTCCGAAGATGACCGATGTGGGCCGCCTTGTTCGGGTTGATGGCGGTGTGCTCGACGATTGTCTTGCCGATCCCCGGTTCGATATCGTCGCCCCGTTTTTCGAGCAGCGTAGCCAGGACAAGGTCGCGCTTCAGGAAGAGGTTGAGGAAACCGGGGCCGGCAATCTCGACCCGCGCCACCTCGTCGGGCCACACAGTCTTTTCGGCGATTGTCTCGGCAATCTGCCGCGGCGCGCGCCGCAGCACCTTGGCCAGCGGCAGAGCGCCGGGCCACGCGAGGTCGCCAAGATCGCGCCGTGGGGGCACCTCGAACACCACCTGGTCGGGTCGGTGATCGAATTCGGCTTCGAGGGCGGACGCCACGGCCTCCGCGGCGCGCTTTTTGATGGACTGTAGGGGCATCAGGCTCCTCCAAATGTCGAAGCGCGATTCTACTGCATTTCCTCTCCGCGACGAGGGAGTGCGGAGGAGCGGAGGGGCAGAGGAGCGAAGGAGCATAGGAGCAGAGGGCCAAAGGCGTGGAGAGGAGGAACGGCTCGGCGACAGTCTTCTTTTTCGCCTCGATCGGCTGCGTTATCATCGGGTGGGTCACACTTGAGACCGCTTGCGCGGCGCAGGAGGGGGTGGCGATGGGATCCGACACGATCACCGGACCGGACACCGGAGCGGAGAGCGGCGAGCCCAGGCTCTCGTCGGCAAAGAGGGAAGACATCTGGGCGCTGATCATCGCCCTCGTCGTTCTCGTGCTGGCGCTGCTGGCACCCGATGCCGTCCACTCGTTTTTCAAAAACGGCCTCTATTTCCTGTAGGGGTTGCTACTGGTTCACAGGCGTCGCAGAAAGGCGGAGGCCAGCATGTCCGTTCTTCGTTCCCTGATCGTGCCCGGATGGACGAAGTTCATCCCCGGTTTGGTGCTGTGCATCGTTTTTGCGGTCTTGACGATGAATGTTGATCACCTCCTCGGCCGCTACCAGGCGGCCGATCTTGCATCGAAGAGCCTGCCGGCACTTTCTGCACAGTACGCCGAGCTGGAAGCCATCGGGGACACGGACGGTGCCGCTGCGGTGATGAAGAAGATCGACAAACACGAAGCCGCGTTGGAAAAGGTTGGTGGGGCGGTCGGTGGTGAGTGGGGCTGGGCGACCTTTCTCTATGCAACTATGCAATTCAGGTACGTCGCGATGCTACTCGTCTTCGGCATCCTGATTCGCAATACCGTCGGCGTGCCGAAGGTCTTTCTCCCCGGCATCGGCATCGCCCGGCCACTGATCAAGCCCGGCATCATCATCCTCGGGGTTCACTATGTCTGGTCCGATGTGCTTCGTGTAGGCGGTGTAGGGCTGTTGCTCGCATCGGTCTTTATCTTCGGTACTGCGATCACGGTGATGTGGATCAGCCGGCGGGCCGGTGTCTCGGACGGATTGGGCGGCATCATGGGTGCCGGGACCGGCGTGTGCGGCGTTTCGGCGATCATCGCGACCGCGCCGGTGGTCGGCGCCAAACCGCGCGACATGGCCTACGCCATCGGCACCATCCTGTTGTTCGGAACGGTGATGCTCTTCGTGATGCCCTACCTCGGAACCGCAATCGGGCTCTCCCAGTCCCAGTTCGGCGCGTGGTCAGCCCTGGCAATTCTGAACACGGCTCAGTTGATCGCCGCGGCGGAGTGGTTCGGCGAAGAGGCTCGGGATACAGCCGTCTTGATCAACGCCGCGCGGATCATGCTGATCCCTCTCATCGTGATGTTCGCGGTCTGGTTCTACGACCTCAAGAGCAGGGGGAAGGACGTTGGATTTTGGGCGACGATGCGGGCCAAATTCCCGATCTTCATTCTCGGTTTCTTTGCCCTCATCCTTCTCAACAGCCTGCACTTCCATGTGTTGGGCGGGCCCAAGATCGCCGGCTCGCCGTTTTGGGCGATGGACTCTGTTTACAAGTGGCTTTTCGCGGTCGGTTTTGCGGGCATCGGTCTGTCGATCTCGATCGACGACATGCGCAAGGCCGGTGGGGCCGCGTTCCTGATCGGGTCGGGCGCCGCGATCGCGAAGATGATCCTCGGTCTCATCGTGGTGATGATCCTCGGCGTCGAGCTCCTTAAGGTCACGGGTGGCTAGCCGACCTCCGTTCGAAGAAAGAGCGCACCGGCCGATTCTTCTTGCGGTTGACGGCGAAAGCCATACCGGGGCTGCGATTGCCGAAGCGTGCAGACTGGCGGGTGCACTGGATCGCACCGTCGCGGTTCTCCACGTCGAGGATGACTATCTGAAGCAGTTTTCCAACGAGATCTACGCCCAGGGACGCGAAGAGTACCTCGAGCACGTGGATCGGTGTTTGGCGGAGGAGGGACGCGAGGCGGTCGCCGAGGCGCGTGCCCGCGTGCTGGAGGATGGGGTGGAGAGTGAGGCCCTCATTCGCAAGGGGGAGCCGTTCGACGCGATCCGCGCTGAGCTCGAAACGGGTGCGTACTCACTGCTGATCGTCGGCCGTAAGCCACGGTCGGGTGGCCGGCTCCGCCGGCGGCAGGATCTCCCGGCCCGCCTCGCAGACGCCGGAGGCTCGACGCCACTCCTGATCGTGCCGGGTGAGTCCGCCACACCTGCCGCCTACCCGGATATTGGAAATTAGATATTGGATATTTGATATTGGATTTTTGATAGTTGCCTCACTTCGCTCTTGACTGGCGAATATTTGGTCCTACGGTTTGTTGACATCCAACATCCAACATCCAACATCCAACATCTGACATCCGTCTCGGCCGCACACCCAGCTGAACAGTGTTGGGGTCAGTTGCCGCCGACAGTTTTCGACCAACCACCGGTGGACGCGCTTTCAAAGCCGTCCCTGAACATGAGCGGGTCCGGTGTGCCGGCGCGCAGGGAGGAACCGCGGCCGGTCCGCCACACCAGCTGCGCGCCGGTTGTTCCCGGCAGGTCGTACGCGACAACTCCCGCAGTCGCCGTCTGCAGGACAACCTCGAGATCGGTGTCGCCGTCGATATCGCCGAGGGTCGGTGAGGCCAATGCACCGCCCCAGGTTGGCGTGCCCGGCCCTATCGGGATCGCGACCGAGTGCAGCAAAGTACCGTTGCCGTCGATGACCAGCAGGTTGCCTGCAGCGCCGGATCCCTTTTGGGTCCAGGTCGCCACCACGATTTCGGCGGCGCCGTCGAGGTCGAGATCAGCGGCTGCCGGTTCGGAGGCGAAACTGTAGAACCCCTCGTTCGAATCATGGATCGCAACGGGCCAGTCGCCGTGTTCGGTGCCGTCCAGCCAAAAGGCGTGGAGTTGGCCCGAGAAGTCGGCGTAGATGATCTCGAGCTCGCCATCGCCGTCGAGGTCGGCGACCGCCGGCGCCGGCTGGGCCGACTCGATAACGTTGTAGTCCTGGGACAGCGGCGCTCCGATGCCGGTGGGAACCGTGGTCCAGTCGCCGCCCGACCCGCTCCAACGCGTACGGTCGTGGCGGAGCACGTAGACACCGGTGAAGAGCGTCGTTTCCGTGCCCCCCGAGCAGTCATAGGTGCGTCCGGTGATGACCACTTCGGTCGTCCCGTCGCGGTCGAGATCGGCAACCGTAGCCGGGCCTTCGGCCATGTTGGTCCGCCAGCTCTCGATCGGCGTGCCGCCACAATTTCCCCACCCACGTTCTTCTGGCAGCGCATCAACCCACAGGCCAACCTCCCCCCAGTTGCGCGGCGAATAGAACGCTGCGGCAGCGAGGTGGTCTCCGTTGGGCTGGTAAGCGCAGGCGTAGTGGACATCGGAAGGGACCAGGACCTCGAGATCCGGGTCACCGTCGAGGTCTGCGATGGCGGTGGTCGAACCGTAAACGCCCCAGGCATAACCGCCGCCACCCGAGCCCACCTGCGGCCAGCCCGTGCGCACGGCGCCGGTGTGTTCGAGGACCCACGCGTTTTCGCTCGACCCGCGGGCAGCGCCGACCAGGATCTCCATCGTGCCGTCGCCGTCGAGATCGCCGACCGACAAGCTCCGCAGCTCCGCAGCCACAGGCTGCACCGGCCAACCCGGTTCGAAAAGACCGGAGAGGGTATAGGCCGAGACCCAGCCCCCGCTGTGGGCGGTGACGATCTCGAGCTCACCATCGCCGTCGATGTCTGCGATCGCGATCCCAGGCCAGGTCCGCCCGACGTTGGAGGCTCCGGGTTCCGACACATCGTGGCCGGAAGCGGCCCGCCAGATCAGGGCCCCGTCGGCCCCCTCGAGGGCGACGATCGAGTAGCCCGACGCGACGATCTCGCCGACGCCGTCGCAATCAATGTCGATGATCGCCGGCGAGGAATACCAGCCGGTTTCGCACCACGAGGTACAGCCTCCGTTTTGCCACTTGAGAACCGGTTCGGAGATCGTGCCGGCAGCCGCCGTCGCTGACACGCCGGCGAAGACAGTCACCCATAAAAGTCCTGTGCGGCCCACGACGACACCTCCGTGGTGCGCGGGAGTGAATCCTTCTCCAGTTTACAGCGCGCGGGACGGCCTTTTCGTATTGTTCGATTCGCCCATGCCTCCGTCTTTCACCAGCCCCTTGGCAAACGGACGGTCCAGAGGTACCATGCCCCGGCGCCGGTGCAGGTTCACAAGCACTGGCGTCAGTTTCGAATTGGAGGCCTCAATGGCTGTCGATCTCAAAGGCCGTTCGTTCCTCAAACTGCTCGATTTCACCCCGGACGAAATCCGCGAGTTTCTGGGCTTGGCTGCTCAACTCAAGGCGGACAAGAAGGCTGGTGCCAGACATCACTCGCTCGAGGGGCGAAATATTGCGCTGTTGTTTGAAAAGCCCTCGACCCGGACTCGGTGCGCCTTCACCGTCGCCTGTATCGACGAGGGCGCCCATCCCGAATACCTGGGGAAGGGAGACATCCAGTTCGGCAAGAAGGAGACCGTTGCCGACACGGCTCGGGTCCTGGGACGGATGTTCGACGGCATCGAGTTTCGGGGGTTCGCCCACCAGACGGTCGAGACGCTGGCCGAGTACGCCGGGGTGCCGGTGTGGAATGGCCTCACCGATGACTGGCACCCGACTCAGTTTCTCGCCGACGTGCTCACCATGCAGGAAGAGTTCGGCGACCTTCGGGGCCAGACCCTGGCCTATGTTGGCGACGGCCGCAACAACGTGGCCAACTCGCTGATGGTGGGTTGCGCCAAGCTCGGTATGCACTGTCGGATCGTGTCGCCGGAGGGACTCTTCCCCGAGCCCGACCTGGCGGCTGCGGTGCATGAGATGGCATCCGCCACCGGGGGTTCGCTGGTGGTCACCGCATCCATCGAGGAGGGGGTCGCTGGTGCCGACGCCATCCATGCCGATGTCTGGGCGTCGATGGGCGAGGAGAGCCTGATCGCCGACCGGATTCGCCTCCTCGGCCCGTACAAGATCACCGAGAAAATGATGTCGATGACCGGCAAACCCGGCACGATCTTCCTCCACTGTCTGCCCGCCTTCCACAACCTGGATACCGAGGTCTCGAGGCAGAACCCGGACATCCAGGAGGTCGAGGATGCCGTGTTCGAGGGACCGCAGTCGCGGGTCTTCGATCAGGCGGAAAACCGACTCCACACCATCAAGGCGGTGATGGTGGCAACCCTCGGGAGCTGACCCGAGAAAACAAACCGGACGATGTGCGGCCGCGAACGGTCGCTGAGAAAGGACCCTCCCATGAAGAAAGTTGTCGTATTTGGAGCAGGACTGGTAGTTCGTGCCCATGTGCGGTATCTGCTCGACCAGGGATTCCACGTCACCGTGGCCAGCCGCACCGTGAGCAAGGCCGAAGAGATCATCGACGGTCATCCCAACGGAACCCCGATGGCCTATGACATTACGGTTGAGCCCGAGAAGCTCGAGCCCATCATTGCCGACCACGATGTGGCGGTGAGTCTGCTGCCCTGGCAGTTCCACCCACAGGTGGCCCGTGCATGCATAAATGTCGGGAAGCACATGGTCACAACCTCCTATGTCAAGGAGGACATGCAGGCCCTCGATGCTGAGGCCAAAGAGAAGGGAGTCATCCTTCTCAACGAGCTCGGCGTCGACCCGGGGATCGACCATATGACGGCGATGCAGGTGATCGATCGGGTGCACGCCGAGGGCGGCGTCATCACGACGTTCCAGTCTTACTGCGGCGGTCTGCCGGCACCGGAGGCCAACGACAATCCTTACGGCTACAAATTCTCCTGGAGCCCCCGTGGGGTGATTCTGGCGGGTTTGAACGTCTCGCGGTACCGCCGAGATGGTCAGGTTCGAGAAGTCCCTGGCCCGGAGCTCTTCGACCACGTGTGGCCGGTATCGGTAGTGATCGACGGCGAGCCGACCAAACTTCAAGGCTACGCCAACCGCGACTCCATGCCCTACACCGAAGTCTACGGCATCGATCCCCGCGACGTCATGTTTCGCGGAACGCTGCGGTTCCCGGCCTGGTGCACGATCGAGAAACAGACGGCTCGGCTCGGGTGGCTGCAAACCGACGGCATCGACGGTCTCGAGGGCAAGACCTACGCCGATCTCACAGCTCTCCTTGCGGGAGTGGATGGCACTGACGATCTCAAGGCGAAAATCGCGACCCACCTCGGCATCGATGCCGAGGGCCCGGAACTCGCGGGTATGGAGTGGCTCGGGCTCTTTGGCGACGACCCTCTGCCGGGACCGGCGGCGCCGGTGGATATCCTGACCGAGCGGATGCTCGAGAAGATGTCCTACGGTGACGGCGAACGCGACATGCTGGTCCTCCAGCACACCTTTGTCGCCGATTTCCCGGACAGGACCGAGAACATCACGTCGACCATGATCGACTTCGGAATTCCCGGTGGCGACTCGTCCATGAACCGCACCGTCGGCTTGCCGGCGGCGGTTGGCGTGCGCTTCATTCTTGAAGGGCGCTTCACGCAACCAGGCGTCATTGTTCCGGTGATGAAGGAATTCTACGAACCGGCGCTCGAGGAATTGGAACGGCTCGGGATTCAATTTACTGAAGAAGTGACCGCGACGGCCAAGTCATAATTTTCAATTCTCAATTTTGAATGCCGCCCACCCGCCCTGAGTTTTTCAGGGGAGGGTGGGCGGGAATTGAGAATTCAGAATTCAAATCCGAGTATTCGCGCGATGAGCGCCTGCTATCCTCCACCACCGTGAACGACGTTCTCCGCCACCGCGCGCTGCTGGTTTCCGGCTCCATCGACCGGGCGATCCTCCACCTCGGGGCGCCTGCCGCACTTGCAGCTTTGTTGCAGGCCGGTTTCCTTGTTGTCGACACCTTTTGGCTCGGGAGGGTCGGACCGGTGGCCCTGGCCGCGGCCTCGACGGCGGGTTTCACCATGTGGTTGGCCCAAACCCTCGGGGAGGGCATGGCCTCGGGGTCGGGATCGGTATTGGCACGGAGGGTAGGGGCCGAGGACGAAAGCGGCGCCCGCCGTGCCGCGGCGGCCGGTCAGACGCTCGGCGTCTGGAGCGCGGCGATCGTGTCGGGCATCGGTTTGCTCTCGAGCCACGCGGTCTTCGTCTTCATGGGAACCTCTCCAGATGTGACCTCCGAAGGTCTTCGCTATCTGTGGGTGATTCTTGCCGGGATGCCGGCCTACTTCATCTTTGTGTGGATGTCGGCGGCGTTTCGGGCGGTGGGCGACGCCCGCACACCGCTGAAACTGCTGGCGGTGGCCGCCGCCGTCAATCTGGTGGTGGATCCGATCCTCATTTTCGGGGTTGGGCCGCTGCCGGCGCTCGGCGTGATGGGTGCCGCCATCGCCACCGTCATTTCGTGGTTGGTGGCGGCTATCCACGGGTGGGTCCTCCTCGGCCGGCTCGGGATCAGACCACCGCCTCTGGGATTTTTTGTGCCGCCTTTGCACGAGACCTGGGCTTCTTTCAGGGTCGGCTTCCCGCTCGCCATCGAGGGCGCGCTGTTTTCCTTGATTTACATCCTGTTGACACGGGTCATCACGACCTTTGGCACCCCTGCGGTGGCGGCCCTCGGGGTCTGCCACAAGCTCGAGGTGCTCAACTACTTTGTGTGCGCCGGAATGGGGGCCGCTGCGACGACCCTGGTCGGTCAGAATCTCGGCGCCGGCGATTCCCGGCGAGCCGTGCGCAGCGCGTGGAGGACCCTGTTTCTCACGTGTCTGCCGGTGGGTGCTGTGACCGTGGTGCTGGTGGCCTTTCCCGAGGCGGCGATCGGAGTCTTTTCGAATGATGCCAATGTGGTTGCGGCTGGGACGACCTATGTCTTGCTGGTCGGCCTCACTCAGCTCTTCATGGCGGCCGAGGTGGTGCTGCTGGGCGCGTTCGCGGGGGCCCAGTGGACGACCGTGCCCGCGATCATCGAGATCGGCCTGACCGCCATTCGAGTTCCGATGGCCATGTGGCTGGTGTCGCGGGGCTGGGGCGTCGAGGCCGTATGGATTGCGATCGC
>JASJGQ010000177.1:0-14397 GCA_033791425.1 Acidobacteriota bacterium | reverse complement strand
AAGAAGGACCAGCTGACCTACGTCGAAAAAGGCAAATACCCGGTCATCGAGGAGATGGAGGAGCGCAACGACGAGCTCCGCAAGGCCGCCGAGGCCAAGACCGAGGAGATCCTCGCCCAGATCAAGGAGACCGCTGAGGCGCGCGAGGACGCAAAGCTCGAGCTCCGCTTTGACGCATCGGATGTTGCACGACCCACGGGCCCCGACAACTTTGCAACCCAGGCCTGGCACTTTCCGCCCACCCCGCAGTACCTCACCGGGACCTGCTGGAGCTTTTCGGCGACCTCCTTCATGGAATCCGAAATCCACCGGCTTTCGGGGCAGGAGATCAAGCTCTCGGAGATGTGGACCGCCTACTGGGAGTACGTCAACAAGGCCCGCGGCTATATCGAGACCCGCGGCCAGTCATTGTTCGCCGAAGGCTCACAGAGCGCGGCGCTGCTGCGCGTCTACCGCGAGCACGGGGTGATCCCGCGCGCCGACTACGAAGGCGTCCTCGCCGAGGACGGCCGTTTCGACCACGATCTCATGGAAAAACGGATGAACGACTTTCTCGACTGGTGCCGTGACACCGGTTTCTGGGACGAGGACTTCATCATCGAGACCATCCGCAGGATCCTCGACCTGACCATGGGGCGTCCGCCCGAGACGGCGATGTGGAACGGCAAAGACCATACGCCGGTCGCTTTTCTCTCGGACGTCTGCGACCTCGATCCAGACAACTATGTGAGCCTGATGTCGACCCTATCGGTGCCCTTCTGGACCCGCGGCCCCTACGACGTCCCCGACAATTGGTGGCATGACACGAGCTACGTCAATGTTCCCCTCGACACCTGGTACGAAGTCATCCGTTCGACGGCGGCGGCGGGCCAGAGCCTGGTGATCGGCGGCGACGTCTCCGAACCGGGCCTCTGGGGGCTCGAAGACATTGCGGTGGTGCCGACCTTCGACATCCCCGGCGCCTACATCGACCAGGACTCGCGGGAGTTCCGCTTCGCCAACAAGACCAGCACCGATGACCACGGCATCCATTTGGTCGGCCTGACCCAACTCGAGGGCCACGACTGGTTTTTGATCAAGGACTCCAACCGCTCGTCACGGGCCGGACAGCACGAGGGCTACTATTTCTACCGCGATGACTACGTCAGGTTGAAGATGCTCACCATCACCGTCCATCGCGACCGGGTGGCGGATATTCTCGAACGTGTGGACAGCGAGTAACGTTCAAACGTTTGAACGCTGAAACGTTGTAACGCGAGCTTATGACTCGTCGTCGTCCGGTTCGAGCCAGTCCGGCGTGGTCTTGGTTTCGAGAAAAGCGCGCACCCCGCGGACACAGTCGGGGTCCCGGCGCTGGCGGATGTTGGCTTCAGCCGCGGCCGCGAGCGCCGCACGCCAGCCCAGACCCACCGATTCGTTGAGCAGGGCCTTGGTGGCTGCGAGGGCCGACGGGGAAGCCTTGGAGCACACCCGCTTCGCCAAATCAATCGCGTTCTCCAGTCCCGCACCCTCGGCTGCGAGCTCGTCCGCCAGCCCGAGGGCGACGGCCCGTTCGCCGTCGATCATCTCAGGGTCGAGGAGCATCCGCCGTGCGACGTGGCCGGGGACGCGGCGGGTCAGAAAGGTGAGCACCATCGCGGCCAAAAAACCGATCTTGACCTCGGTGTAGGCAAACCGGGCGCCCGGCTCCGCCACCACAAAATCGCACGCCGTGGCAAGACCGCACCCGCCCGCGACCGCCGCACCGTGCACCACCGCCACCGTCAATTTGGGGTGCCCGAGGAGGGCCTCGTACAGGTCCTTCAACTTGTATGTGTCGCGTTGCGCTCCGCCATCGTCACCGCCCGCCGCGAGGAGTTCGAGGGCCTCGAGGTCGGCGCCCGCAGAAAAGTGACGGCCCGCACCGACGAGCACGACGGCACGGACGTCGTCGTCCATGGCGGCCCGCACCAGGGCCGAGCGAAGCGAATGCACCAACCGAGACGAGAGAGGATTGGCCCGCTCCGGGTCGTTGAGAGTCAGGACCACGACCGGGCCGTCGATCCGCTCGAGAATCAGGTCTGCCATGAACGTATCGTAACAGCGTCCGTGCCGCCCTGTAGATCGAACGCTCAGACGTTTGAACGTTGAACCGCGCGTTGATAGACCTCCAGGAGACGCGGCACCACAGCCTCGGCCGAGAAGCGCTGGGCCAGTTCGGGCCCGTGTTCACGCAGATCCCGCCGCAGCTCCGTTTGTTCGAGAACCCGCCGCACGCCGTTCGCAATTGCGTCGGCGTCCTCCGGATCGACGAGGACGGCCGCGCCCGCCGCCACCTCCGGCATCGACGACAGGTCCGAGGTCACAACCGGTGCGCCGCAGGCCATCGCCTCGGCCACCGGCAAACCGAAACCCTCGGCCAGCGACGGAAAGACCACCAACCTCGCGCGGCGGTAGAGGGCCGCGAGGTCGAGTCCTGCCACCCGGGTCAGCATGTGAACTGATCCCTCTCGCTCGAGGTCGCGAAGTCGCCCGCGCAAACCACCCCGCAACCACCCCGCCGATGCGACAACCACCAGGAGATGATCGTCCCGCAATTCCTCGGGCAGCATCTGCCAGGCATCGAGCAGGCGGGCGAGGTTTTTTCGCGGCTCGAGACTGCCGACGGCCAGACAGAACGGCCCGTCGATTCCCAACCTCTCGAGGGCCGCCCCGTCGAGTTCGTCGTTTCCACCGGGTGTGAAGCGGGGGTCGAGAATCGGCGGCACCACCTCCACCGTCTCTCCCGACAACGACAACAGACGGACCGCTTCGGCGCGCGTGGCGCGCGAAACGCCAATGAGGGTCGCCCCTCGCGTCAGCGCCTCGGCGATTGACACCATCGTCCGCACACGGTTGTCCAGGGTATGGCAGTCGGGGTGGCTGAGAACTGTCAGGTCGTGGAGGGTGAAGACGGAGTGGGGCGCCCCAGGTGGCGGCATCACGAACCCCGGGGCGTGAAACACATCGACTCCTGCAAGTTCAAAACTACTGACCTTTGCCGATTGCACCGAGGAGGGCAACACCCCCAGCACCCGCTCGAACGCCTCGCGACGGTGGATTCCGCGGTCGAGATCGAATATGACGATCTCGTGCCGGGGGGCGTGCCGAGCCAGGCCGTTGACCAGCTGCCGGGTGTAGGTGGCGACCCCTCCAAACCCGTGCAGCGCTCTCCCGGCATCGATCCCGATCCGCACCTTCAACTTCCCTTTTCTTCGGAGCACTCGCGCCGCAGCCCTTCGAGGTGTTGCAGCAGCGCTTCACCGGTGGCCCGCGGCAAGCGGCCGTCGGCCACCGCCTTTGCCACACTCGCCTCGCTGTTTTCGAGCCGGCGCACCCGCCGCAGCCGGCGGAGGATCTTTCGTGCGAACACGGCGGCCAACCCAACTGCTGCAACCAGCACGAGAAGCAACCAACCGACACTCACGGCCCGCCGCCCCCTCGCAGCCACCCATCAACCGCCGCGTCGCCATATCGCCGGCGCAACCGTCGCTCCACCAGCCGGGCCTCCCACCGTGGGCGGTGGAGGGCGTAGTAGCGCAGCTGGGACGGCCGGTAGACATCGTCAACCCGCGGGTGGCGGGCGAAGCCCCCGACGTGGCGCACCACCGCACGATGCTCCTGCGCCAATCGCCAGCCGGCCTTTTCGAGCCGCGCGCAGAGGTCAACGTCTTCGAAATACATAAAAAACGTCTCGTCGAATCCTCCCACAGCCCGGAAGGCCTCGGTCCGCACCAGCACACAGGCCGCCGTGAACCACACGCGCCCGGCGATGCGGCTCAAGGCCCGGACCGCGGCGCCGTGCGCCCATCGCCGGTTCTCGAAAGGGTTTCTCAACTGCTGCAGCGCCTCTCCCGCAACCCCTCTCTCGAGCGACCACACAAACTGCTGTCTGCCATCCGGATAGAGAAGGGTCGGCGCCACCAGCGCGAGGCGATCATCGTGTTGGAGGTGCTCGTCGAGTCGTCGCAGAGCCTCGGGCTCGAGCCAGGCATCGGCGTTGATCAGCAGCAGGGTCTCGCCGCACGCTTCATTTGCGGCAACGTTGTTTGCGGTCCCAAAACCCAGGTTGCGGCCCTGTTCGAGCACCCGGGCCTCCGGGCAGACTTCGCGAACCACGTTCAACGAACCGTCAGAGGAGGCGTTGTCCACCACCAGGATCTCGATCTCAGGCCCCGGCCGGCGGAGGCTCTCCAGACACTGCCGCAGGTGTTCCTCGGAATTGTGGTTGACGATGATTGCCGAGATCATCGCGCGGCCGCCCTCTGGAGCTCCGCCACCAGGAACCGTGAACTGGCTGTCCAATCGAAAGTGTCGACCACCTCGCGCGCTCTGGCCGCCAGCTCCCCGCTCCATTCGGTTGAGGTCACGATCGTGCGGAGCGCATCCCCGATGGCCTGCGCTGAGGTGTGAGTGCAACGAAAGGGGTAGTCCGGCCACGCCGTGTCGAGCGCCAGCCCGCCGCTGACGACCACCGGCGTGCCGCACGCCAGGCACTCCAGGGGCGGGAGTCCGAAACCCTCGTGTTGCGACACATACACCGCGGCAGCAGCGCCCCGGTACAGCGGCGCGAGGGATGTTTCTTCGACATACCCGAGCTGGAGCGTGCTTGTCTCCAGACCGAGCTCGCGGATCCACACGTCGAGTCGGTGCGGCGACCGCATCCGATTCGCGCCCGCGATGACGAACTGGAGGTCGTGACCGCCAGACCTCAGAGATGCAAAGGCTTCCAGCACCTCACGCGGCCGCCGCCTTTCAAGCACCGTTCCCAGCCACAAAAGGTAGGGAGTGCGCACTCCCAATCGTTCGAGCTGCTCGCTGTCGTCGTTTCCCGGTTGTGGACTGAATCGCGCTCGATCCACCCCGAGCGGGACTACCGCCATGCGCTCCTCCGGGACCCGGTACCTGCGCATCACAAGGTCGGCCATGTGCTCGGTGTCGGTCATGACCCGATCGGCCACCCGGGCCGCCCGCCGCGCCACGAAACGACGGCGCCAACGCTCGCGCGGCGAGAAATCACCCGGCAACACCTCGAAACTGAGATCGTGGAGGCACACCGCGAGGGGCGTCCGCACACCAAACGGGACGGTGTAGGCAGGGCAGAAGACCACATCGAGATCATGGCGGTCGAGTTGCGACGGCAATCTCAGATGCTCCCATATCAGCCTGTTGCCGTGATCGTTCGAAAAGTGGAGCACACAATCGGGCAACGGCACCGAGACCGTGCCGGCGGCACCCTGAAAGAACATGTGCCACTCGACATCGTGGTCCCAAGAGCCGAGCCCCGTCAAAAGACCCTGGAGGTACCTTCCGACGCCGGTGCTCGGGCCTTCCATCTCGGCTGCGATGACTCCCACCTTCACGGCGCCCATCCTACTCCTTCCAATACCCGTCTCCGTGTCCGTCGCGACGAGGAATCCGGCGCCGGATGGAGCCCCAATCTGGGATATGATGCCGATATGCTCCGACGTCTCAGATCGACCACCGGTTTTTTCTTCGCCATCGCCCGTGATCTCGTGGGCACCCTCCGCGCTCGCTGGCGACGTTTTCACCGGCGAGTCGTTCTCGCCGAAGAGGTGGCGGCGGTCGGCGTCGATATCTATCCGTTCTTCGAGACCATGACCGGTGTCGGGTGGTACGAATGGAATCTGCTCGCGGCCCTTGATCAACGCGACGACGGGCTGGTCTACAACCTCTACGCCCGGACCTTCCTGGCACCCGACGAACCGCCGCCGCCGGCCATGCCGGGCGATAGGAACCTGCGTCTGAGGATCCACCAGATCCCACCAGGCTTCCTGTTGCCGGTGCGCCTGACCCTCGGGCTCCTGCGGATGATCGTTGAACCCATTCTGCGCGTCTTCGACGGGAACGACGTCCTGTTTGCTCCGAACTTCTTTCTTCACGGCGACCAGGAACCGTTTGGGCGCAACCGTGTCGCCACAGTCCACGACGTGGCATTTTCGGCGATGCCGGAGACGGTGTCGCCGGAGACCCTGGAGGGGCTCGCACTCAACCTCCCGAGGACGCTGTGTCACGCCACCCGCCTGGTCGCAGTTTCCGACGCGACCGCCAACGAATTGACCGAACGACTCGACGCCGACCCCCGTCTCGTGCGGACG
Organism: Acidobacteriota bacterium; assembly: GCA_033791425.1. Classification (GTDB taxonomy): domain Bacteria; phylum Acidobacteriota; class Thermoanaerobaculia; order Thermoanaerobaculales; family Sulfomarinibacteraceae; genus Sulfomarinibacter. The sequence continues at coordinate 8,260 of JASJGQ010000177.1, read as the reverse complement.
ATTCACGAAGGGGTCGATCCCCTATTTGCGAAAATATCTGACGACGAACTCCCTGAGGGCATCCTCGAACCATATCTTCTGTTCGTCTCCACCCTCGAACCGCGAAAAAATGTAGTCGGGATTCTGCGCGCCTTCCGGTTGCTCCGCGAGTGGGGCTACGACGGCGGCCTGGTTCTCGTCGGTCGCTGGGGATGGCACACCGACGGCATTCGCAGCGAGCTCGAGGCATCGCCGGCACGCCAGTGGATCCAGCACCTCGACACGGTCGACCGGGCGCAACTGGCAACGTTGTACCGGCACGCCGACGCCCTGCTCTTTCCATCATGGATCGAGGGTTTCGGACTGCCGCTGGTGGAGGCCATGGCCTCCGGCACACCGGTCGTCACCTCCGGCACGTCGGCGATGCCCGAAATTGCCGGACCCGCGGCCGTCTACGTCGACCCCGCCAGCCCCCACGGTATCGCTTCGGCGGTGGCGGCTTTGCGATCCGACCCCCACCACCGGACCCGGCTTATCGAGCTCGGCCGTAAAAGGGCTGCCAGGTTTTCGTGGGATCGGGCCGCCGAAGCCACAGCTGGGGTTCTTCGTGAGGCGGCAGGGCTGCCGGCGAACGGACCGGACGAGTATCGGGCGTAGGCGGGCCTCCACAAAGCCCACTTGGCACGCGAGACGCGTACCCCACAATCAGCCTGGTTGCCTTGTGGGGCAGCCGTCCCGGCTGCCGGCCAGGGTGTCATTCAATATCGGGGGAATCATGACCTTCACGGCTCGCTTCCCGGGAGGAGCCACCTTCATCATTGTTGGCCCGCATCATCCTGCCGACGTGGATGATCGTGAGTCCAACAATATTGAAGATGGCACCTCCGCCGCACACGGGCCGTTTCCGCACGCGCTTCCCGAGAGGATGCCAGGCACGCGGCCCGTCGGACGGGCCGGATGCCAGGCACCTCCACCGAACGAGGTGTCGTCGCCCTCGGAGCGCTCGAATTTCCCCGTCGGTTGAACGCTGGGATGAAATTCCGAATTCCGAATTCCGAATTCCGAATTCAACCTGTCAGGATTTGGCTTCGTGGAGGGCGAGCCAGAGGGTTCGCCAGAGAATTCTGAGGTCGAGACCGAGGCTCCAGTTTTCGACGTAATAAAGATCGTGGACCACTCGTTGCCGGATCGAGGTGTCCCCCCGCAGACCGTTGATCTGGGCCCAACCTGTCAGACCGGCACGCACGCGGTGGCGTACGTTGTAGGCCGGATATCGGCTGCGGAACTGCTCGACGAACTTTGGTTGTTCTGGCCGCGGGCCGACCAGCGACATGTCGCCGCGAAAAACGTTGTAGAGCTGCGGCAGCTCGTCGAGGTTGGTACGACGGAGAAAGTCGCCGATCGGGGTGATTCGGGAGTCGCGGTTGCGGGTCCACCTTTCCTCGCCATCGCCCTCGGCGTCGGGGCTCATGGAGCGGAACTTGTAGAGCTCGAACGAACGGCCGTCCATCCCCATCCGCACTTGCGAGAAAAAAACCGGTCCGCCGTCTTCTTTCTTGATGCGCCAGGCAATGATCGGGAACAACCACGAAGTGGCCAGCAGCAACAGCGCCGAACCGCCGAGATCGAAGACGCGCTTGACGATCTGATTCAGCCCCTGGAGGGGGATCTGGGTGAGGTTGATCAGTGGCAGGCCGTCGAGATCCTCGATGCCCGCCTTCATCACGTAGTACTGAAGGACGTCGGGCACGACCTTGATGTCGACCAGCAACTCGCCGGCCTGGCGTACCATCTGAACCGTGCGGTGGTGCGCCGCAAGAGGCAGGGCGATCATCACCTGGTCGGCGTTGTGGCCGATCACCACCTCTTTCAGGTCCTTGGTCGTTCCCAACACCGGCACACCTTGAATGTCCCGTTGCTGTCGGCCGGGGTCGTCATCGAGAAACCCGACCACAGTGAACCCATACTCGCGGTGGACGTTCAAGCGCTGGACGACCTCCCGCCCAAGCTCGCCCGCACCGACCACCAGGACACGCTGGAGATTCCCGCCGGAGCGCCGGATTCGAGCCAGACTCGCCGTGACGATCCACCTGAAAAGACCCACCAGCACGATATCGGTGCCTGCAAAAATGACGAGGAAGAGACGCGAGTATGTGAAATCCGGTGGGCGGTAGAAGGTGAGTCCCGCAGCCAGGATCACCGTCGCCAGGAGCACGGCGACCACCACCCGCAGGCCCTCATCAAAACGCGAGCGAATCCGCCGCCGGTGATATAGACCCTGGAAGTAAAAGACCACCGGATAGAGCACGAGCACCACCGGCACCAGATTGAGATACATGCTGATCGGCGGCAGACCCTTGGTGACCGGTTGGACCTCGAGGACGAACCGCAGCCAGTAGGCTACGGGTACTGCAAGACCGGTTGCGACAAGGTCGCCGATGAGCTGCAGAGCGACCTGGAACTGTCGGCGGCGTTCAATCACTCAGACGCCTTTCGAAAGCCGAGTCGATCGAGCAGAAAGGAAAAGCGGGTCCGGAACCGTTCGCGTGAGAAGAGGTCGGCCCGTTGACACAATAACTCCTCATCCCAGCGGCGATCGAGCACGCGTGCCGTTGCTTCGACAAGCGCCTCGACCGACGATTCATCGGCGAGCTCGCCCTCCACGCCGGCGCGCACGATGTCCGCCGTTCCCGACTGGGAAAGGCCCACGACCGGTGTCCCGCACGCCAGCGCCTCGACGGAGACCATGCCGAAGTCCTCGACGTTGGGAACCAGGAGGGCCGCCGCGCGGCGATAGGCTGCGCGCAGCTCGTCGCGGGGCATCCACCCCAGGAAGCGCACATCGGGGCCTCCAAGGTGCCGCAGGGCCCGCATCCGCGGCCCCGTCCCGATGATCTCCAGGGTCCTGCCCAGTTTTCTGGCGACCGCAATCGCAACCTCCACGCTCTTGTACGGAACAAGGGCCGCGACCGTCAAAAGCGTGTCGCCGCGCTCACCGCCAGGGGTGAAGTACTCGGTCGCCACCGGAGGTGGAATCACCTCTGCGGATCGATTCCAGTAGTGCTTGATGCGCCACGCCACCAGCCGCGAGTTGGCCACCAGGCGATCGACCCGCGCCGAAGACACCATGTCCCACTGGCGCAGCCGTGCAAAACGAGTCTCGAGCACGGGCCTGAGCATTCTCGGAACGGGATCCAGGTATTTGGCGCGCTGGTCCCACACGTACCGCATTGGCGTGTGAACATAGCTGAGGTGAAAAGCGCCCGGTGGCGGGATGACCCCTTTGGCCACGCAGTGCGAACTCGAAATCACGAGGTCGGCGTCCGGAAAGGCAAACGACTCGGCAGCGGCGGGCATCAGCGGCAGGAGGTATCGCCAGCGCCTGCCCCCAAAGGACAGCGCCTGCAGCCACGAGGTGCGGATCGGATGCTCCTCGAGCAACGGAGCGACACTTCCCGACCGGTGGACCAGGGTGTAGATCGGAGCTTCGGGGAACATCCGCGCGATGTCATATAGCACCCACTCACCACCACGCATACCGGTCAACCAATCATGGACCAATGCGACCCGCAATCAAACCTCCCCGAGAGCCAAACGATACACTGCCACGGTTTCCTCAACCGTTCGATCCCAGCTCAAGCTTTCGGCCCGCCGGCGCCCAGCCTCAACCATACGCCGACGCATGGGATCGTCCACCAACACCCGTTCGAGCGCCGCAGCGACCTCGTCGACTTCGAGCGGATTCACCAGTCTCGCGACCCCCTCTCCGAGCTCGCGCATCGCGCCGAGGTTGGAGGTGATCACAGGAACACCGGCACACATGGCCTCGAGCACCGGCAGCCCGAACCCCTCGTAAAGCGAGACGTGCAGCTGCACCGCCGCCACATGGTACAACGCGTACAAATCGGCGCGGGGCACGCGGCCGAGCAACCGAACCCTGTCTCCCAAACCGAAACGATCGGCGCGGGTCTGAAGACGGCTCTCCTGCCCAGCGCCGCCGAGAAACACCAGCTGGCCCGGTATCCGGTGTTGGCGCACCGCCAGATGGTACGCGCGGAGGACGAGATCGAGGTTCTTGTGGGGTTTGTCGTTGGCCACCACGAGGACCAATGGCGACCGCAGATCATAGCGCGCCTTGACCTCTTCGAGGGTCTCTTTGTCGGGGCGCTCGGCGATCACGGGGTCAACGCCGTTCGGCACCACGACCAACCGCTGTGGATCGGCGGCGAAGAGATTGATCAAATCGCGACGCGAGGATCTGGAAACCGTGATCACCCGCCGAGCGCGCCGCAGCGCCGACCCCAGCACCAGCCTGAGGTACACCCGTGAGAGCTGGTGCTGGCCACGGGGGGGATAGAAGAGCTGGATCAGATCATGCACCGTCACCACGAACTTCTTGGGCAACAACCGTGGAACTACGTAGTGGGGAAAGTGAACCAGATCTACGCGTTCCCGCAGCAGCGCGGTCGGCAATTGGAAGTGCTCGGCCACCCCATAGCCTCGCGCCGCCGTCGATACAATCCTGGCGCTGGGCGCCAGTTCGGACACGCGATCCTCGTGCCCCATCCGGGCAATGACCGTGAGTTCGACGTCGGGGCGCACATCGAGCCCGCGGAGAAGGGCCCGCACGTAGGTGCCGATGCCGAAATCGGTGAGTTTGCGCCCATCGAGGGCGAGGCGGATTGCCATGCGGCCATTGTAGCCGCGCCGTGAGATCGGTCGCATCGAAATCTCCCACCTCGCGACCGGGTGGCTATACTGAGGACCGTGACAAGAACCAGGGACGCCAATACCGGTCTGAGAACCGCCTCCAACCGCCATTTTGAGGATTCGTGCGCACCGCTCTGGTAATCCCCTCCCTCGGCGGACGCCACCTGGCTGACTGTCTGCGATCCGCGGCTGCGCTGACGCCCCCTCCCGACGAACTGTTGTTGGTGCTCTCCGGCGGCGCGACGCCACCCGCTGCGGCAGCACCATTCAGTTTGATACCCAGCGACCGCCGGCTCGGCTACGCCGCCGCCGTGAATCTCGGTCTGAGCAGTCTCACCGAAGATATCGAGGCCGTTGCGGTGCTCAATGACGATGCCCTGGCAGAGCCCGGGTGGTTGGCGAACCTGTGCCGGTTCCTCGAGCAGCACCCGGACGTGGCGGCTGTCCAGACGACTGTCGTGACCGCCGACGGGTCCCGTGTTGACGGCAGAGGGATAGCCTTCGATCGCTGGGCCCTGCCGGTGCAAGTGGACCGCGGCGAGTCATTCTCAGACGACCGGGGGGAACGGCCTCTGGTAGCGGTCTCAGGGACCGCCTGCGTCCTTCGGATGCAGGCCCTACGTCAGATCGCCCTCGCCAACAGTGAGTTCTTCGATGAGACGTTCGACAGCTACCACGAGGACCTCGACCTCGGTCTGCGTTTGCGGCGGTCGGGCTGGATGGCAACATGGACTGGAGGAACTCCAGTCCGCCACCTCGGTTCCGCTAGCGGCAGCACATTCTCGTGGCGCCATCCGTGGTGGCTCCTGGCCAACCGCTGGCGCGCACTGGCGGGCAACCTCACCCCCGGCGGCCTGCTGCGCGCCACGCCCCGCCTTCTGCGCGGTGAACTGCGGGCAGTGAATACACTGGCGGGCTCGAACCCGCGGGTCGTACCGGTGGCCGCCGCAACGCTGTTGTCAACGCCCTGGCTGGTCCTGCGCGGCTGGCTGCGATCCACGCCAGGCCCGCGGCTCGATGCGATCCCGGAGACCGTCTCGTGAAGGTTCTCGTCGTGACCGACGATCGCGTCGGCCCTATGATGGCCGGTTCGGCCTTGAGGGCCTGGGAGCTGTCCCGGGTCCTGCTCCAGGCCGGCCACGATGTCGTGCTCTCCGCCGCCGCAGGATCGAGCCACCCCGAGGGCCACGGCCCACCGGTCGTGTCAAAGACGCGGTGGCGCGGCATAGACGCAGTGGTGGGGGCACCGTGGAGCCTGCCGCCGCGGGCCTTTGTCGGCGATCACCTGTTGGTCATCGACGGAGCCACGCCGTTGCTCGCCGAGCTGGCGGCCTGCCCACCCTCTCCCACCATCAGGCGGCGTAGCCGAACCGCCGCGTCACGGCTGCCGCTGGTGGCGGCGCGGGCTGATGCAGTGCTGGCCGCGGGTGAGGCTCAGATTGCCTGGTGGGCTCAGCTCCTTGGCAAACGCCCCGGTGTCCCGATCATCGATGTGCCCTTCGGGATACCGGACACCAACCCTGCAGCCGATCGTGACGCCATCGACGGGGTGCCGAGCGGCTGGTCGGTCATCCTGTGGTGGGGCGGGGTGTGGCCCTGGTTGGACCTGGAGACCCTGCTTGCAGCGCGGGCGCGACTCGGATCCAGGAACGTCAGTCTGGTGGTGCCCACCGCTCCCCGCCCCGGGTCCGACGCCACCGTCTTTTCGACCGCTGACCTCCTGGCGGCCGCACGACGGCACGGCCTCAAGCCGCCCGCGGTGGTTCCCCTCGAGCGCTGGGTGCCCTATGCCGAACGCTCCCGCATTCTCAACTGTGCTGCCCTGATCGCGGTGCTCCACCATCCCGGCGCCGAGGCGGATCTCAGCTTCCGAACCCGCGCCCTCGACGGTCTCTGGGCGGGAGTGCCGCTGCTGGTCAGCGAAGACGGTGCAGTGGCCTCACTGGCCCGCGTCGGCGGTTGGGGAGCCGTGGTGCCCACCCTCGCCACAGATGCCACTGCCGCAGCCATTGATCTCCTGTTGGGCGACCGCGAACAGGAGCGATGCCGGCAGGCCCTGGCCGCCCACCGCGAGGCCTGGCGGTGGTCGATCGTGGGCCAGCCTCTGGCCGAGCTTCTCACCGTCCTCCCCCTGGCGCCGCGGCGCTCGGTCGTGCCCGCCGCCATCGAGGCCGCAACCATCCTGATGGGGCGCCGTGACCCCACGGAAGTGCCCGCGTGACCGCCGACATTCTCGCAGTCGTGGTGCGCTGGCGCGGCGGCGACGAGGTCCGCGCCTGCCTCGCGTCGCTCGAAACGAACGGCGGGCCACGGCTCGCCGGGATCACCCTCGTGGACTCGGGCTCGGGTGACGGCGGCGCCGAGAAGCTGGCCGTAGATTTTCCGGCCATCGAGGTCATCGCGCTCGAGGACAACCTGGGTTTTGCCCACGCCGCCAATCACGGTGCAGCTTGTGGCGGCGAACCGCTGGTGCTGATCCTCAACCCCGACACCGAGGTTCTTCCCGGATCGCTCGATGAGCTCGCCCGGGGCCTCGACGATCATCCGGAGATCTCCGGGACGGTACCGCTCCTCGAGGGCATCGACGGCGCGTCACAGCACCGATGGCAGCTGCGCCGCCTGCCGACGACCCTTCGTCTTGCGACCGGAAGATCGGGTGCCCCCGCCTTTGCCGAACCGCCCACCCGGCCGCACGCTGTGGCCCAACCCGCGGCCGCCGCTTGGCTGGTACGACGGTCCGTCTGGGAGGCCCTCGGAGGTTTCGACGAGACCTACGTTCCGGCCTGGTGGGAGGACGTCGATTTTTGCGCCCGCCTCGAGGCCCTTCGCGGAACCGGGTCCTTCCCTGTGACCGGAAGCTTTGTCGTGCGACCTTCAGCGCGCATCGTTCACCGCGGCGGCTCCTCGGTGGCGTCCCTCGGCGACGAGGCGTTCTTCGCCGCCTACTACGGCAATCTCGTGCGATACGTCGAGCACCACCACCGCAGTGCTGCTCCGGGCATCCTCGCGGCCCTGCGCCTCACCCTCCGAATCAAGGCAATCACCCAACCCCGCCACCGCCATGCTTATCAGGCCGCGATGAACACAGTGAGCAGCCGAACCCGGTCAACCGTTCCGTAGTCACAACCGAAAACACCACCAAGACACCAAGGCCACCAAACCAACCCACGCGAATATTCATATCCACAGATCACCCAGATTGACCCAGATTTCGGAAAACAACGTAAAGGCGCAGGGCCCGGAAAAACCGCAGATAGCGCAGATCAACGCAGATGCCGATATCTGGCGTCGATTCAAGACCCAGCGAATACCCGGCGAGGTCCCGGCTGCCATCGACGGACGCAGGCGCGGTTATTCTCTTTTCATGGTTGAAGGAGGCGAATGTCTATGCGCCAAGAATGCGGTAGTGCTGTGCGTACCCTAACAGCCCTGACTGGAGTTTTTTTTGTGGTGGCCTCAGCGTGTACTTCGATCCAGGAGCGAGAAATAGAGTACGAAATTCTGTTTTTGGAGGCCGGTGACGCAGCATACGAACAGGTCGTTCGCACTTCCGCTGGAAATGCCTTTGGAC
>JASJGQ010000176.1:0-7977 GCA_033791425.1 Acidobacteriota bacterium | reverse complement strand
CGCCCACGCCCTCCGCGACGCCCTCGATCTCGACCACGAGCCCCACGTCGAGCTGTGGTTCCTCGCCGTGGACCGCATCGCCCGGATTTGAACAGCCGCAGTGCAGGCGGGACGCCCGCACCACAAGACGTCTTAGAACGGTCGCAATGCAGGCGGGGCGCCTGCACCACAAGACGCTCGTCCACCGTGGAATCGAGTGCTCACAGGCGAAGTCTCGACGTGATCATCCCGATTCTCACCACCCCATTGCCCGTGAGTGCCCCCTTAGAGGATCTTTGCGACCGAAGCACTCGCTCGTGTCGAGGTGACGAGATCGCAAAATCCTCAAAGACGGCACGTCCGGTGGACGCGTAGGTCGCGCAGTTTGCGAGCGTTCGAAAGAATAAAACCGGCGGAGCCGCCAGGGCCGGCTCATCCCACTGTCATTTCGACTGCGGAACCCCACGGTTTCCTTCGTTCGAAATGACAACCTCTCCCATTCGGCCGTAGCGGAAACAAAAAAACCCGGCGGAACCGCCGGGTCATCGCAGAGAAGAACTCCTCCTCCCTCACTACGAAGGGAGCATTATACAAAAAAGCAAAATAACGTGTCGGTCCTAAACCAGAGACTCGGACTCCATTGCGCGTTTCATCGTGGTGCCGATCTCGGCCGGTGTGGCCGCGACCGCGATCCCGGCCGCTTGGAGGGCCGCGATCTTGTCGGCTGCGGTGCCCTTGCCGCCCGAAATGATGGCGCCGGCGTGGCCCATGCGGCGGCCCGGAGGCGCCGTCTGGCCGGCGATAAAGGCCGCCACGGGTTTGGACACGAACTGCTCGATAAAGGCAGCCGCGTCCTCCTCGGCTGAACCGCCGATTTCGCCGATCATGACGATCGCCTCGGTCTGGCCGTCCTCTTCGAATGCCTCGAGACAGTCGATGAAATTGGTGCCCGGCAGGGCGTCGCCGCCGATGCCGACGCAGGTCGACTGGCCGAGGTTGAGGGCGGTCAGCTGGCCCACAGCTTCGTAGGTCAGGGTTCCGGAGCGCGAAACAACGCCGACCGGACCGGGGATCGAGATGTGGCCGGGCATGATGCCGAGCTTGCACTCGCCAGGGGTGATGATGCCGGGGCAGTTGCCGCCGATGAGGCGGGTGGGCAGGCCCTGGAGGATGCGTTGGACGCGGATCATGTCGCGCGCCGGGATGCCCTCGGAAATGCACACCACGACCTCGATGCCGGCGTCGGCCGCTTCGAGAATGGCGTCGGCTGCAAACGGCGGCGGCACGAAGATCAGCGAGGCGTTGGCGTCGGTTTCCCGGACCGCGTCGTCCATGGTGTTGAAGACGGGAACGCCGTCCACGTTCTGTCCGGCCTTCCCGGGAGTCACGCCGGCGACGATCTTGGTGCCGTACTCGCGGCACTTCTGGGCGTGGAAGGTGCCCTCTTTCCCGGTCAGACCCTGGACCACGACCTTGGTTTCGGAGTTGACCCAGATACTCATGACGCACCTCCGACCGCTGCCACGACTTTTTCGGCGGCGTCGGCCATCCCTTCACCGACGATCAGATCGATTCCGGACTCGGCGAGCACCCGCCGGCCCTCCTCGACGTTGGTGCCTTCGAGCCGCACCACCAGCGGGATGCTGAGCTTGACCTCCTTGGCCGCCGCGACGACGCCGCGCGCCACCATGTCGCAGCGCACGATACCGCCAAAGATGTTGACCAGCACGCCCTTGACCGAGGGGTCGGAGAGCAGGATGCGGAAGGCCGCGGCCACCCGCTCCTGCGAGGCGTCGCCGCCGACATCGAGGAAATTGGCCGGTTCGCCGCCATAGTGCTTGATGATGTCCATGGTCGCCATCGCGAGCCCGGCACCGTTGACCATGCAACCGATATTGCCGTCGAGCTTGATGTAGTTGAGATCGAACTTGGAGGCCTCGACCTCGAGCGGTTCTTCCTCGTGGACATCGCGCATGGCCTCGATGTCGGGGTGCCGGTAGAGTGCGCTGTCGTCGACGTTCATCTTGGCGTCGAGGGCGACAACCCGGCCGTCGGTGGTGGTCACCAGCGGGTTGATTTCGAGCAGCGAGGCGTCGGTGTCGCCGTAGGCCTTGGCCAGCGCATGCATGAACTTGGTACCCGCCTTGAAGGCGTCACCCTCGAGACCGAGACCAAAAGCCAGCTGACGGCCCAAATAAGGGTGGAGCCCCACATCGGGATCGAAGTGGGCCTTGAGGATCGCGTCGGGGTTCTCCTCCGCGACTTCCTCGATTTCCATCCCACCGAACTTCGACGCCATCATCACCGGGAAGCCCTCGGAGCGGTCGAGGACCACGCCGAGATAGAGCTCTCGATCGATGGGCAGCGCCTCTTCGATCAGAACGGTCCGTACCAGCTTGCCTTCGGGCCCAGTCTGTTTGGTGATCAGGGTCATGCCGAGGATCTCATTCGCCAGCTTGACCGCCTCGTCAGGGTTGTCGGCGAGTTTGACCCCACCGCCCTTGCCCCGCCCACCGGCGTGGATCTGCGCTTTGACCACCACCCGGCCGCCGAGCTCCTCGGCTGCCTTCCGGGCCTCTTCGGCCTCGGTGATCACGATGCCGCGCGGCACGGGAACCCCGTGCGCTGCCAGCACCTCTTTACCTTGATACTCGTGGATCTTCATTCGTCCTCCTTCGGGAGTTACCCGCAAACGGGCCGGGCTATTTTGTACTATCTTTCACGAGTGGGCAAGGGCCGAGGCAGGACGAGAGGACCGACGTGACGAGGTCCGAGTTCGGAATTAGGAATTAGGAATTAGGAATTGCGCCTGCACGGTGGGTTCACGGCGGCGGAGGATGGATGGAAATTCCTCATTCCTCATTCCTAACTCCTAATTCGCAATACAAAAACGCCCGGGCCGAAGCCCGGGCGATGAGTGTTGTTGGTTGTTGAAGAGCTACTCGGTCAAAGGCTCGAGGGTCATCGGGTCCCTCAGCGGGAGCTCGGTGATTGTGCCGAAGTCCTTGATCTGAGCCTCGTGTTCGGGGTGGCCCTGCATGATCTCCTCGATGTTGCCGACGACGAGCACGATCATGTTGCTCGGGTCGAGATCGGAGGCCATCGCATTTTCGATACCGCTGCCGGTGACCGCTGCCACGTTGTCGCGGTATTGGGTCCAGTAGGAGTGGGGCCGACCGAGCAGTTCGTCGGTGGCGAACAGACCGACCATCTGGCCCGCGCTCGCAAACCGGCGGGGGAAGGTCTCGATAAAGGATGCCTTGGCGGTGCGCAGCTCTTCCTCAGTTGGCGGAGCGGTGCGCATGGATTTCAGGAGATCGTAGAAGATTTCCGCCGCATAGGCGCAGGTCGAGGATTTGGACTGATAGTAGGCCCGGAACTGACCCGGCATGGTGACCGGGAAGTTGAGGGCGGAATAGGCGCTGTAGGCGAGGCCTTCGTCAGAACGAATGGTCTTCATCATGCGGGCGGTGAAACCGCCGCCGCCGAGGATGTCGTTGCCCACCATCAGGGGGAACTGGTTTGCCACGCCCAGCTTGTAGCCGAGTTGGCCAATACTCACCCGTCCCTGGTTGACGTCGGGTTTGTTGATGACGTACACGCCCTTTGCGGTCGAGGGCGCCGGCTGCGGAATCGCAGACAGCGGCTCAGCGAGCTTGGGCAGGGTGGCGATGGTGCGGTTGAGCAGGGCTTCCATTTCGGCCTGCTGGAAGTCCCCGGCCACTGCGATGACGAGATTGCCCGAACGCACCAGCGAGCTGATGAAGCTCTTGCAGTCGTCTGCAGAAACCGCATCCACCGATGCCTGGGTGGCCAAACGGTTCATCCAGTAGGAGTCGCCGTAGATCAGGCGATCCCACTCCCGGGCCTCGATGTCGGCAGTGTCATCGTTGCGCTGTTTCATGGCCTGCAGCATGTTGTCCTTGGTCTTGGCGAACCGGTCCTCCTGGAACCGCGGCTTTGTGACGACATCCATCAGGATGGCCATGGCCTTGTCGAGGTCCTTGGACAAAACGTTGAGACTCACCGAACCGGTGACGTCGCCAATGCTGGTCGACAGGATGGCGGCCAGAAAATCGAGCTCCTCGTCGAGGTCCTGGGCGGTGTAGTCGCCCGCCCCACCCGAACGCCAGGCGTCGCCGGCGATCGCGGCAAGACCGGCCTTGCCATCGGGTTCGAGATAGCGCCCACCGCGGAAAAAGACGGTGATGTTGACGAGCGGGAAATCGCTGTCCTTCATGGCGTAGACGGGCGTGCCGTCGGCCAGTTCGAATCGCAGTGAGTCGGCATCCGGCACCTCGAATGTAAGGTCAGGGAAGACCAGCTTCTCGGGCCGGTCCGGGATATCAGCGGCAGTAACAGTCGCCGCGGCGACCGTCAGGGCCAAAACTGCAACGGTATATTTCATCAAACGGCGCATGTCACTCCCCCTCTCCGGCCGCCGCCTTGAGCATCTCAAGACGTTCTGTGGCCTTTTTGATCACGAGTTCCAGCCCCGGTTTGATCTCGGGCGGCACCTGGGCCAGCATGCCCTGCATCTGCACCAGACCCTGTTCGAGTTGGGCGGGGTCCTCGATCGTATTGATCTGAGCCAGTGCCTGTTTGGCCATGGCTTTGGCCTGGCCCGAAAGTGCGGCCAGCTCGGGATCTTCTTCGCTGCCCTCATTGCGGAAGTACCACAGAGCATTCAGTCCGGTTTCGGTGAAATAGGTGTTGGCGACGCGTTGGATGTCCTCGGTCGTGACCGCCTCGATGCGGGCCGACGACTCGTTGAGGAAGCTCCAGTCCTCCCACACGTCGTAGAGGAGCAGTTGCAGGAGCAGGAAGAAGTCGGACTGGAGACGGCGGTACGAACCGGCCAGATTCTGGTTTTTGACCTTCTGCAATTCGCGGTCGCCAACCGGTTCCGCTTTCAGCTGGTCAATCTCGTAGATCAGGGCATCTTCCACCATCTGGTGGTCGATACCATCTGCGACCTCGGCGCCGACTTCCACGGAGCCCCCGTACTTGAGCGCGTTGTAGCTCGAGTAGGGCTCGCCGGTAGCCAGCTGTTTTTCCTCGACCAGGCTCTTGTAGAGCCGGCCGGTACGGTCATTGAGGATCGCATTCATGACCTCGAGGGCGTAGTAATCGGTGTGGCCGAAGGGCACCGTGTGCCAACGCAACTGCACCGAAGGGTTGGTGTCGGCGGCGGCCTTCATGCGGCGTTCGGCGAGCTGTTCGATTTCCTCGGTGACCACCGGCGGCGGCGGGTTTACGCCGCGCGGGATGCGGCCCAGATACTTCTGAGCCAGCTCCAGCGCCTCTTCAGAGTCGAAATCGCCGACCAGCGCGGTCGTGATGTTGTTCGGTGCGTAGTAGGTGGCAAAGAACTTCTCGGCCTGATCGCGGGTGATGGATTCCACGTCGGAGGGCCATCCCACGACGGGGTGGTGGTAGGGGACAGAGCCCCAGAACATCATGTCGAACTGTTCCTCGAACTTGGCGGTCGGGTTGGACTCGGTCCGCATGCGGCGCTCTTCGCGCACCACGTCGCGCTCGGTGTAGAACTCCCTGAAGACCGCGTTGAGGAGGCGTTCGGACTCCATCCAGAACCACAGCTCGAGCTTGTTGGCGGGCACCGTGATGAAGTAGATGGTGAAGTCGTTGCTGGTGCCGGCGTTCATGCCGGAGGCTCCGGCTTCGGTGTAGATCTGGTCGAACTCGTCCTTGACGATGAACTCTTTCTGCTGCGCCTGGAACGCCTGCATCTTCTCGCGAAGTTCGGCCAACCTTTCGGTCTGGTTTTCCGGCAGGTAGATGCTGCCCTCGAACTCGCCGCGGCGTTTCATATCGCGCATGACCTCGTACTCGGCCTCCATTTCGATCCGGAGTGCGTCGAGTTGGGCCATGACCTCGGCCTCTTGCTCGAAGTCCGAGGTGCCGATGGTCGGGCTGCCCTTGAACATCATGTGTTCGAATAGATGTGCGATGCCGGTGGCCCCGACCTCCTCGTTGACCGACCCTACGTGGGTCACCCAACCTGCCGAAACCGTTGGGCTGTCGTGGCGCTCGACCATCAAAACTTTCATTCCGTTGTCCAGGAAAACCTCCTGGACGGGTACCTTGGCCTCCTGGGCTGAGACGGCAAATGTGCTGAGCAGCACGACCATCATCAGACCGGCAGCCATCGTGTGACGCCGAAGTCTCATTGCTTCGCTCCTTCCGTGTTGGTGTCGTGAGTGTTGCGCTTCCGGTGGGGGCGGCCCCGATATTTTTTCAGGCTCGAATTCACAGACTCTCCCGGCTTTCTCTTGCGGTGCGCAGATGATACTACGACCGACTGACGTTTGGGTTTTCTCTCGCAGCGGACCGTATCGTACTTCTTCATCGCCCCGTGCGCCCGACAACCAGCAAAATTGACGGGCTGGACAGCAACTGGAGAGGAATGTAACGTTGCCCTATCGGAGGCCAGATGAGTGAATTGCTGTTGGCCCTGGATGTGGGTAACACCAATACCGTGGTTGGTTTATTCCACGGCGATCGGTTGCGGACCCACTGGCGGCTGACGACTCACGCGGAACGCACCGCGGACGAGGTCGGGATGTGGTTGCACCAGCTTTTGCGGTGGGAAAAGGTGGACCCGGACGACCTGGCCGCGGTGGCCATCGCTTCGGTGGTGCCGCCGATCGACCCGCGGCTCAACGAAGGGGTCCAACGGTACCTTGACAGAACGCCCTTTTTTGTCACGCCGGGGATCAATTCGGGGATGCCGCTGCTGGTCGACGCGCCGCAGGAACTCGGCGCCGACCGTTTGTGCGATGCCGTCGCCGCCTATGCGGAGCACGGCGGGCCCTGCCTGGTGCTCGATTTCGGCACCGCCATTACCTGGGAGGTCGTGTCCGCGAACGGTGAGTACCTCGGCGGCGCCATCGCCCCGGGCCCGGGTGTCACCGCCGAGGCCCTGTCGTTGAAAACTGCAAAGTTGCCCAGCGTCGCCATGGCGCCTCCGGATCGGGTGATCGGCAAGGGGACCGTGGACAGTATCCAGTCCGGTCTCTTTTTCGGGTATCTGGGTCTGATCGAGGGTGTTACTCGAAGGATTCTCGACGAGCTGGGTGAGGCGACGGTGGTGGCGACGGGAGGTCTGGCGGGTGCGTTTGCCGCCCACACCGAGTTGATCCACCACGTCGAGCCCGATCTGACCCTGCACGGATTGAGGTTGCTCTGGCAGCTCAATCGAGAGGGGTCGGAGTGAGCCCCAAAGGACGCGAAGCGCGCAAGGAGGTTCGGCAGCGCATCCGCAAGCGGGTCGAGGAGAAGATGCGGCCGCTCACGCTGCCGAATTTCATCACCCTGACCCGAATGGCGATGGTGCCGTTTTTTGTGATCGCGGTGTCGGATCAAGACTACCGCCTCGCCTTGTGGATCTTCGTGATCGCGGGTCTGACCGATGCTTTTGACGGTTTTCTGGCGCGCCGCATGGACATGACGAGCCGGGTCGGCGCCTACCTCGACCCGATCGCCGACAAGATGCTGATAACCGTCGCCTATATCGCGTTGACGTTCCCACAGGGCCAGGCGGTGGTGATTCCCCTGTGGTTGACCATCCTTGCTCTGTTCCGCGACTTCGTCATCATGATGGTTGCGGGGGTGCTTTACATGGTCGAGGGGCTGCGGGAGTTCCCGCCATCCCCGATGGGCAAGGCCACCACCTTCGCCCAGGTCGTGACCATCGCAGTGGTGCTTCTGGCCAACGTATTTCCGGTGCCCTTGTGGATCCCGACGGCCTGCTTCTACCTGTCGTTCATCCTCGTGATCGCGTCTGCATTCAACTATATCTACCGCGTCAGCCGGTTCGTCGAAGAGGAAAGGCAGGCGCGGGAGGGTGAGGAAGAGGAGATCGTGGGGGAGTAGGATTTCGGATTTCGAAATTGAGGGGTGGCTTGCACTACGATCACGATTCTCCGAATTCAGCTTCCCGATGCTCTCAGGCGTATTGCCCGTGAGTGCCCCCTC
>JASJGQ010000175.1:0-26525 GCA_033791425.1 Acidobacteriota bacterium | reverse complement strand
ACCACAGGAAAAGCGAGACAAAAGTCACCATAGGGCAGCCGACAAGTAATCCTCGTAGATCATAACAGCGCGGAACGGGGGAGGCTCCCTCCGGGGTTTTCCCCCGGCGGCCGGATCAGCATCATGCCGCAGGAGCTCGATTTGTAGATCGGGGCATTCAGTGACGCCCGACGACCCTGGACTAGCGCGCGAGTTGCAATCCCGAGGCCTGAGGTGACAGTTCGATGGCGCTCGGCAGGTGACGTCCCTCGACCCAGACCACCCACTGCCGTTCCATGTCTTCCCTCAGACGACGCGAAACCTTGATCAGCTTGCCGGGGTTGGATATGTCCTGAGCCGGCCCCCAGATTCCATCTGCGGTCCCGCCTCCGACCGACCACACGACCAGCGGCACGTGGAGCTCCCTCAGGTACTCCCGAACTGCAGCGGCCTCATATATGCCCGCGTCGACCGGGTTGTTGGACAGAATCAAAACAACGGCCCGCGGGCTGCCATCACCCGCCGCCCTCACTCCAGCCACAGCCACGGCTTCGCCGAGCCTTTGTCGGGAGGCGGACGCCTCGCTATTCGTGGTGTGGGTCACGAGCCACGGCAGACCCCAGCGCTTGATATCGAGAGGTTGGCCGATTGGAAACAGCATGAGACCTCGGGTAAACGAGGGGTTCGCGATGACCAGGTGGAACGAGTCGCGATCAACCGGCAAATCGTTCAGGGCCGATTTCTCGGTGTAATCCCTGAACTGCCTCATCGTATGCCGGCTGATACGAGATCGCCGATCGATCTGCTGTCCCATGCCCCGCAAGACCGGCCAGGCACCTTGATCGCGGACAAAGTACAGACGGGCGCCCGGGCGCTCGACCGCCGCCACTCTCGCCGGTGCTCCGTTGACCTCGAAAAGGCCTTCGAGGTCTTCCGTCGGCGGTGGCGCACCGTCGTCGATGACAATGGGAACCGCGGTCAATTCGGTGGCCACTCTGCTGCCGTAGGTGCCTCCGAACGTCACATCCTGGCGCGCCGTCAGCCCACCCGGGAAATGGGCCTCGGCGCTGACGATATGGACCTGACGCGGATCGTGATCCGGCAGCGGGAACCTGCCTCCTGGACTTCGTGTGAGAGACCGGCCGTCAAACGTCACGAAGACTGCCAGGGGCTGCAGGCGTTCACCACTCTCCGTGACAACCCGGAGCGATTCCGCCTTACCCGACGTCCCCATTTGGAAGACAATCTGGGCTTCCGCGTTCGATCGCGGGAGGTTCACCAACTGGACCGCGCGCCCAAGCTCGTCGCCGCTCTCGTTTCGTGCCACGGCCACCAGCTCATGCGGTCGCAGCGTCGACCCGAAATCACACATCAGCTTCCAGGGCGGCGCTTCCAACACACCAACACTCTCGTCGTCGAGGAAGATCTCCACCGACGCCACATCGGGATCCACCGCCACCTCGACGGGAAGGGTGTCGACCACCAACCACAGAAACAACGAAATAAATGTCACCATCGAAAATCTCTCAAAATGAACGGGGCCCTTTCGTTCTTACGTCGACCACGGCCTGTGAGTTACCTCGCGCAGATCAGAGCAAGGAAGCTGCACGTGGGCTCTGGTGCCCGAACGCAGGAGATAGAACCCCTCCGCCACCCATCCTGCCTCAACCTCGCTCTCCTCAAACGACGGCACCGCCAAGCCCTGGCGGCCGACGGCGAACCACAACACGACGACCACGCCGCGCGCTGATGTTACGAGAGGTTACGATAGTCTATTATTCCGCATGAAAACATCCAGCCGCAACCGGTAAAAAACGAGGAGGCCGCTCTGTCATCTCAGAAGTCCATATGGCGCCAATTCCCGCGATCCTTCTGGACCGCCAACACCATGGAGATCTTCGAACGCATGGGGTGGTACGGCTTCTACGCGGTATCCACCCTGTACCTCACCAACAGCGTGGCCGATGGCGGTCTCGGTTTCAGCTCCGCAGACCGCGGCGTCATCCAGGGCATCGCCACGTTCTTCCTCTACCTCTTTCCAGCGGTCTTCGGTGCGCTGGCCGATCGCTACGGTTACAAGAGGATGTTTCTTGCGTCGACCGTGGTCATGGCGCCCGCCTACATCCTCCTCGCAGCGCCACGCACATTTTGGGGGTTTCTCAGTGTTTATTTTCTTGTCGCGGTTGGCCACGGGATGTTCAAACCGGTCGTGATCTCGACGGTGGCCAAAACCACCAACCCCGAAACCAGCTCGATGGGATTCGGGATCTTCTACATGATGGTGAATATCGGTGGCTTTCTCGGCCCCATCGTCGCCGGCGCGGTCCGCGGCTGGGACTGGAAGTACGTCTTCTGGGCTTCCTCCGGCTGGATCGTCGTCATGGGTCTGACCTGTCTCGCGGTGTACCGTGAGCCTCCTCGAGATGAGGCATCAGAGAGCCAACGCAGTCTCGGCGAGGTCTTCTCCGGGATGATTGCGGTGGTCGGAAATCCACGCTTCTTCATCCTGGTTTCAGGACTCCTGGTCATGCTCGTCATGGGTTCCAAGTGGTGGAGCTTCCCGCTGGTCGCACTGGTTTCCGGCGTCTGGCTGGCCGCCAATCTGATCTATGACGCGATTCTGCGGGCCTGGCAACGTGACCAGTCGGCGCCGTGGCCTTTGCAACCGATGCGCATCGGCGAGGGCCGCTACCTGCTCTTCCTCCTCCTGATGGCCGGGTTCTGGACATCGTTCAACCAGATTTTTATGACCCTGCCGGAGTACATTCGAGACTACGTCGATACCTCAGATCTGATCGCCGCGCTGTCGGGCCTCGCCGGCACCGTTGGGGCCGATCTCGAAAACTGGAGTCGGGTGCTCCTGGAAAACGGTCAGATCAAACCCGAATACATCATCAACCTCAACGCATTTGGCATCATCTGCTTCCAGGTCTTGATCTCGTATCTGGTCCGTAAGACGTCGCCTCTCACCAGTATCATTATCGGGGTCGCGGTGACAGTCGGGAGCTTTTTGATCTACCTCGCTGGCGCCACCGGTTGGGTGGTGGTGACAGCCGTCCTGGTCTTTTCGATTGGTGAAATGCTGGCCAGTCCACGCTCCAAGGAGTACGCCGGACGCATCGCACCGCCCGAGAAGGTCGGCATGTACATGGGCTACTTCTACTGGTGCGTGGCACTCGGCAATCTTTTCGGCGGCCTGCTCTCAGGGATCACGTACCAGTATTTCGGGCCGCAGGGCATCAACCGGCCGGACGGTATGTGGGTGTTTTTTGCGGTCCTGGCGGTGACGACCGCCGTCGGGCTCATCGTCTACAATAGATTCGTCACCATCGCGACCCCGGAGACCTCATGAGAACTTTCCTCAGACGGCTCATTTTTATTCTCATCATCGGCATCATCGCGATGCTTCTGTGGGACCAGAAGGATCGCATCGGCCTTCTGTCCAACAACGGTTTGAGGATTCAGGGCGAATGGTACCGCGTCGAAATGAATTTCAAGAGAGACGAGGCGTACATCTTCGACGAGCGTCTGATCACCCGCGATGGCCAAATCATCGGTTCGTACGACCTCCGGGCAAATACGAGGTTGGAGGTGACGCTCGGCGGCCATCCTCGAGACTATTTCCTATCGTTCGACGACGACGACAACATGGTTTGGTCCACCGAGAGCAAAGGCAAACGGGTGCCGGCCATGCGCTGGCGCCGATGAATCGTCAGCCACCTCCGTGACATCCCTGCAACTGCGCCGCTTTACAATTGTTTCGTGAGGAGTGCCGGAGTCGTCACAGTTCTGTTGGGCGGGTTGCCGGTGCTGATCGCGTGGATCGCTGGCCGCACCGGTTTTCTCGAAAGCCATCGCCCGGTCACCAATGTTCTTGCCGAAGTGCTCGCGTTGTTGTTGATTGTGCTCGCATGGCGCTTCCACCGTGGCCGTCTGGCGGTGGCCGCTCTTCTGGTGGGTGCCTCGAACTATCTGGTGCGGGGCCCACTCGCCGATGCGAGCCTCGGTGCCGGCACCACGACCCTTGTCCTGACGGTTCCGGTCCTCCTTGCCCTTCTCGCGCTGCTACCCGAGCGTCCTATCAGCCATATCCAGATTTTGATCCTGGCCATCGCGGTCCTCGTATTGGGCTGGATCGCATCGGCCATTCACGGCGGCAGCACAACGGGCACCGGAACCGGCATCGTGACAGACCTCAACCACTTCCTGGCCACTCCGGATGTCGCGCGACTGGTTTTCCTGATTGCAGGCGCCTTTATCGCCCTTGCATTTGCCGCCCGCCGCGAGGCCTTCGAGGGCGCACTATTGTGGGTGCTTGCCGCTTCGGCCCTCGCCCTGCTGCCCGGTCAGGGAACGTCCACCAGCACTCTCGCTTTCAGCGCCGCTCAGATGGTGTTGCTTTTCGGCGTGCTTGAGGATTCCTACCGTCTCGCGTATCACGACGAGCTGACCGAACTCCCCGGGCGCCGCGCACTGGAGGAGGCCCTTCGGGCTCTCGAGGGCGACTACGCGATCGCGATGGCCGACGTCGATCATTTCAAACGCTTCAACGACCGCCACGGCCACAAGGCTGGCGACGAGGCCCTGCGAATGGTCGCCACCGAGCTGCGGAAGGTCAAGGGTGGAGGACGCGCCTATCGGTACGGCGGTGAAGAGTTCGCCATCCTGTTCCCGGGAGCCACCCCGACCACCTCCCGCGAACACCTCGAGGCGGTCCGATCTGCGGTGGCTGCCCGAAAGTTTGCGCTTCGAGCCCAGGACCGCCCGCGAAGAAAACCCCAGCGGCCAAAGAAACCGGCGCGGCCGGGCCGCCTCATCTCGGTCGCCGTGAGCATCGGGGTGGCCGGACCGAACGCCCGCCACAGCACTCCGGACACGGTTCTCCGGGCGGCCGACCGAGCCCTTTACCGGGCAAAGAACGCGGGGCGAAACCGGGTCGTCTCCGAGGGCGACACCCGGACCGTCAGTAAACGGTAGCCACGGTCAGACCGACCGCAAGCAGCGTGTTGGTTGCGAGGTTCCAGATCACGTTGGCGCCGAGAGCGGGGATGGAGACCGGTGCCTCAGGGTCTGAAAAGGCCCACCTCAGAGGTTTGGCCAGCATCAGCGATGGCGCGAGGGCGACGAGGCACGGCAGAGGAAGAGCCCCGGTCGCCACCCCGAGGACGATCGCTGCCGGAGCGCAAAGAGCTGCGGCTGCGTACACCAGTGCCGCCCTTTTACGGCCCATCAGAATCACGAGATTGCGACGACCGCCTTCCCGATCCGCCGCTTCGTCAGGAAACTCGTTCAACAAGAGAAGGTTGAAGGTCATGAGAAAGGCGGGGACGGCAGTCCACGCTGCGGCGTGGCTCCATTCGCCGGACTGCACGAGCGCGGCGCCGATGACCGGGCCTGCACCGAGGCCAAAACCTGCCGCCAATTCCCCGATACCGATCCGCGCAAGCACATTGGTATAGGCAATGACAGCGATCGCTCCGGCGAGGAGGATCGGCACGAGAGGCCATCCAACCTGGCGGATGAAAAACAGCCCGATCGCGAGACCCACTGCCGAGCAGATGACGCCGAATGAGAACGCCGTCCTGGTACTCATGCCCCCGGCGGGCAGCGTGCCGCTGCCGCCGGAAAACGGGGTTCGATCGGTGTGGAGATCGATGCCGGTTCGCAGGTCGCTCCACTCGTTGAAGATGTTGACGGCCATGTGCAACGCCACGAGGCCGACAGCAGCAAGCAGGGTCCTCGGCCATGAGAACGACCCATCCCAGGCCGCGGCAGCTGCGCCGCTGGCCACCAGGGTCGGCGGCAGTAACAGAAAAGGCGCCCTCGCGATACCGGCAAATGACTTGAAATCAGCCTGCATTTTCACCACTCCTCAACGACGGTCGGCTTTCGTGAACCTGGTCCGTCAAGGGCTGCATCCTCCAGCAAAACTCTGCAGAGTCCCACTCCCGGGAAGTCAAGGCGAAGGCGGTAATCGATACGGTTCGACCTGGACGACGGCGTCAGCCACATCCGGGCCATCGGCCACCAATCTTTGACGAACCGCTACCGCAATGGCGTGTCCCTCGGCGACACTGAGGCCGCCGTCAACCTCGACGTGGAGATCGACCGCCAAAGACGCGCCGACGTAGCGCGTCCGCACCGCGTGGGCCGCCTCGACACCATCGACCTCGAGGGCCAGCATCTCGATACGGCGGCAGTCATCAGCGGGCGCACCCGCATCAACCAGCTGATCGAGTGCAGGACGCAAGATGCGCCACGCCACCTGCAGAATAAGGAGGCACACCACGACGGCGCCGACGCGGTCGACCACCGCCCATTGTGGTGCGATCAAAGACACCGCCACCGCAACTGCCGCAGGGAGCGACGAGATCGCATCTGAACGGTGATGCCAGGCGTTGGCCACCAGGGCCGGGGATCGAACCTCCCGACCCACAACCGCCGTCCAGCGGTACAGCCCCTCCTTGACGAAGATCGAGGCCACCGCCGCAACCAGCGCAATCGCCGAAGGAGGCGTCGTTGCATGGGAACGAAGGCCGCGAATCGCCTCGATGCCCATGCCCACCGCGACTCCGCCGACCGACAGCCCGATGATCACTGTGATCAGAGTTTCGATGCGACCATGCCCGTGCGGGTGGTTCTCGTCGGCCGGCGCAGACCAGAATCGCACACCGAGGATCACCGCGATATCGGTGACCGTATCGGACAGAGAGTGAACGGCATCGGCGAGGACCGCCTGGCTGTGACCGATGATTCCCGCCGCAGCTTTGCCGGCCGCCAACAGCAGGTTGACGATGAGGCCGACCCACCCAACAGTGCGCACCCGAGACTGCGGAGTCCGCTCTCTCATCGCCGTATTCTATCAGTCGTCGCAGAATGAGGTGGGATGTCGGTGCAGAGCGAGAATCACGACACGGTCGCCTCTTCGCACCGTACCGGTTCCGCGGTGCACGAGATTCTGACCGAACAGCACCTGCCCCTCCTGGAGCCGATAGGTGGCCAGCGTCTGGAGTGGTTCGCGACCACGCTCGCCGGTCTGCTGGTCGGTGGTGGTCACCACACAACGCGAGCACGGCTTGGCGACCGCAAAGTCGACTTCGCCGATGCGCACGGCGCCCCAGCTGTCCTCGGCGTGCGGCTCGCAGCCGTCGATGACGATGTTGGGTCGAAAGCGGTCCATCGGCACGGGAAGATTGAGGCGGTTATTGAGTCGCTGGAGCGAAGCCTGAGAGAGCAGGAGAAAGGGATAGGCATCGGCAAAAGAGACCCTGTCCCCCGGCTGCGCGGCGGAGGTCCCGAGCGGCCGCGCATCGTCGTCCGCAAGACGCACCAACCGTGCGTCGACGCCGAGGTGGTCGGTGAACCACTGAGCGGCGGCAACGCCTTCGTCGATCGCGTCGCACTCGTCCCGCCATACGGTGACCCGCACCGGCACATCAGGCGTGCCCTCAAGCGGCACCGGGAAGTCAACCAGGTGCGGGGCCGAGAGCACCAGCCGGTCGTCTGTCAATTTCGCCCGCACCAGGGCCAGTCGAGGGTGCTCGCGTTGGCTCAGGAAACGACCGTCCGCACCCACCACCATCCACCGTCGGTCCCACTCGAACCCGGTCGTCATGACCCGCGCGGCATCCAACCGAACACCGCCGCAGGATTTCACGGGGTAGACGAAGAGGCCATCGACTCTAACCTGCATATCTCACCAGTTTGCGTCGCGAGGGCGACGAGGTGCCGTTCCCGGTGGGGTTTCCGATCTGGAGGCCCGTCAGGAAAGTGGTGAGATATACATTCATCACTCTTCGCTTCCGTTGTAGCGATCGACCGCCCCGGCGGCGGTCGTGCGCGCGGGATAACTGCCGAGCACTCTCAGGTAGGGACACTCCCGCCGCAGCTCGGCGATCCCAAGTGCCGCCGATTCGGAGTCCACTGAGCCCTCGATATCCACATAGAAGAGATACTCCCAGGGCCGGCTCGGCACCGGGCGTGATTCGAGCTTTGTCAGGTTGAGGTCGTGCTCGGCGAGGATGTGGAGACAGTGGGCCAAAGCACCCTCGCGATGGGGCGTGGTCAGGACCAACGACGTCTTCGAAGGGATCCGCGGATCGAGCTCAATTTCGAGACCCGAGATGACCACGAACCGCGTCCAGTTCTCCTCCTGATCAGCAATGCCCTCCTCGAGTACCTGGAGCCCATAGGCTTCAGCCGCTTCAAAGCTCGCGATCCCTCCTTGAGTTGTCAGACCGGCCCGTCGGACCTCGCGCGCCGAGGCCGCGGTATCCTCGAATGCCACCAGTTCGACCTCGCCGAGACCCGCGAGATACCGTGAGCACTGGGTCAGGGCCTGGGGGTGCGACAGCACCCGCTGCAAACCTGCCGGCTCGGCACCTTCGACGCCCAGCAGACAGTGCCGCACATGAAGAATCTCCTCGCCGACGATCCGCAGGTCGGTCTGCCGGAGAAGATCGTAGGTCTGATTGATCGAGCCCGCTGTGGTGTTCTCGATCGGCAGGAAGGCGTAACCCACGTCACCGCTTTCAGCCATCGCGAGGGCCTCGGCGAACGTGCGTTGGCCGACGAACTCCATCGACGCCGACCGCGCCGCAAAATACTTGGACGCCGCGAGCTGACTGTAGGAAGCCTCGATCCCCTGAAAAGCCACCCGCAGCGCACCACGGGACGACCTCTCGACCTGATCGCGCTTGAGCAGAGCCTCTTCCTGGGCCTTGAGGGACATCGCTATGATCTCGCGAAAGATCTCGTGGGTCCGAAAACCGTCGAGGCCGAGTTCGCGTGCCCACCCCTCGACACGGGTCAGGAGTTCCGTCTCGCGATCGTGATCGCGGAGGAATGACAGACCTTCCGCCTTCACCTGGGCGATCCCCGCCACCGTTTCCAATCGATCTCTCAGCACCTCGAGGAGGCGCCGGTCAACTTCGTCCAATTTATCTCGGAGACTCTCCAGCGTGTTCATGGTTGGAGATTGTAGCGGTTGTCTGCCACCCGGGTACACTCATCGCAATGACAGCCGACGATCTTTTTGCGACTTTGGCCGTTGTGGTGGTGCTGACCGGGGTCGGCATCGCCGTTGCCGCCATGAAAAGGAGCGGACAAAAACGCTTCGAGAGTCTGGCGCCCGCCTTCGATTTTGGCACCAGTCACAAGGTCGGTCTCTTTGGCATGACCATCGCGGGCCTCGCCGAGGGATACACCTGCCGCTACACCATCCAGCCGGCCTCACAACACAACCCCGGTGGGGCGTCTTTGCGGGTGAGCGTGAGCGCCGGCGGCCGGTGGTCGGCGGAGGTGGCGAACACCGGTTCGCGATTACTGGTCAAGGTGGGGGTTCTTCAAGATGTGGAGATCGGCGACCCGGAGCTCGAACTCAAGCTCCGCTTCTCAGCCGACGATCCAGGAGCGCTGAAATCGTTGTTCGGCATCGAAAGTGTTCGTGCCGCCATTCGCGACACGCTGGCGACCGAAAATTTCTCCAGCGTCCGCCTCGGCAGGAAAGGTCTCGAAGTGCGCTGGTCACCACGATCAAAGCAGCTGGACGAGGATGCGGACATTCTGGGCCGTCGTCTCGCAACAACCACCACCTTTGCCTCAGCCTGCGGCTACCCGCCCCAATTGAGTTTCTAAGTCTCCTCAAAGGGTTTCCCGGCCCGTCTATGATCATGGTCAGACCGTTCTTCAGCCCTTGAAATCTGAGATTTTCATGTATATTGAGACAAGGTGTGGTCGCCACCGGGGCGGGCAGCGAAAGGGTGGATCGCTGATCCACCAGAACGGAACAGGGGGGGCCCGAGAGGGCAACACACCCCGGAAGGAAAACGGGAGCGATGTCAAAGAAACTGTTCGTTGGAAGCTTGAGTTGGGACACAAATGATGACGGGCTGCACGAGGCATTCGCGCAGTTCGGCGAGATCTCCGAAGCCAAGGTGATCTGCGACCGCGACTCCGGTCGTTCGCGTGGCTTCGGGTTCGTCACCTTCAATGATGACGAGGCCGCGGACAAGGCGATCGCGGCCATGAACGGCTTTCAGCTCGACGGCCGTCCGATCCGGGTCGATGTGGCGCAGGACCGGCGCAGCGGCGGTGGCGGCGGTGGCGGTGGCGGCGGCGGCTACCGTGGCGGTGACGGCGATGGCGGCGGTGGCGGCTGGTAGACCAGGACTGACATAGAAACAAAAATACGAACCCCCTCGTCTCGAGGGGGTTTTTCATGCCCACAGGCTGAGCCGTCCCCGTTGCAGGACCCCATCGGGGCTGCGGGCCGCGATGCTCATCAAAACGGAGGGGCCAGGACCTCCAAAACCGGGTCGCTTCCGAGATCTGTGAGCAGTGGATCGAGCAGAATATAGTAGCGATCAACATATCCAGCCGCGACGGCCCGTTCAAGAGCATCGACCGCAGCGTCTCGATCACGGAGAAGGCTGTAAGCCTCGGCGAGAAAGAACAGCTGCTGCGGATCCACCGGATCGAGCCCCTCGATCTCATTGGCAAGCGACCGTGCCTCGTGGCTGCGGCCAAGGGCCGCCAGGAGACAGAGTCGGCGCCCCTGATCTTCCGCTTCGACTCCTCTTTCCTGAAGCTCCGTCAGCTCGCGTTCCAACACCTCTCGGGCCTCGCTGGATCTGCCGATCCCCTCGAGGGCGAGCCCCAGACAGAGGCTGTCGTGAGTTTGGGTTCCGCTCTCATCACTGTCATGAGAGCGCTCGTAGAGTTCCCTGTAGATCGACAGCGCTTCTTCCCAGGCCCCGCGCCGGAACAACAAATGGGCCAGATTCGGGAGGGCATACGGGTTGAGAGGGTCAACTTCGAGCACCTTTCGCATCCCATCTTCGGCCTCGTCGAAACGGCGTTGGGAAACGAGAGACCAGGCGAGAGCGTGGCGGGACCACGGCGAGTCGGGCTGCAATTCGACCAGCGTCCGGGCGGACTCCTCCGCAGCCACCGGCTGCATCAAATTCATATTGAGGACCCACCACAAGTTGAAAACCGGGAACGGGCTCCGCGGGTCGACTTCACGCGCTCGGCGGTACATTCGTACCGCCTCCTCGTAGCGCTCGAGGCCCTGGAGGATGCGGCCGCTGTTGTTATACGGGGCCACAGCGTCGGGGTAGAACTCGCTCACCAGGGCATAGTCGGCCAAAGCCTCTTCCGGATTGTCGTCGACAAACTGCCGGTTGACTGCGCGCAGCAGCAGATACTCGCGGCGGGAGACATCGCTGGCATCGACGAGCGCCTGCGCGAGCAACTGCCGCCCTTCATCCTGGCGCCCGAGAAACTGGATATAGAGCAGACCCAGAGCACCGCGAGCGGTTGCACATTTCGGGTCCTCGTCGAGCGCGAGCTCGAAGCAGTGGGCCGCCTCCGGCATCCGGCTCGCCGCCCACTCCTTCGAGCCCAGGGCCAGCAAGCGCAGGGCCTCCCAGGATGATGTGGTGTACTGCACGAGCGGCGGGTCGGTTTCGGCGATCGAACGCAGCGACTCCCCGAGGCGCCGCCGCACCCGGCGGGTCAGCGTATCGATAGACTCGAGCAGGACCTGGTCGCGCCCCTGTGCGGTGAGACGGATACTGTCTGCCGTGCGCCCGGTGGAGGGATCGATCAGACGGGCCTGCAGGATATAGACGTCCCCCATCGCGTGAATCTCAGGCACCAGCAAGGCACGCACGCCGGCAAAGCGGCAGACTTCGAGCCCGGTCTCGAGATCGATGGCGTGGGTCGATTCACGACGCATCAGCTTGAGGGTGTTTCCGACCTGGCCCGCATCGAAAACATTGACATGGCGGGACTGTCGCAGATCGGTCTCGAGGGCGCTCTGGAGCGCCAGGGTGAAGCCCTCGTCCCCGGTTTTGTTCACCACATCCGCTACCAGCAACCAGTCCCGGCCCTCGAACGGCATGGCCGTCCCGAGGAGCACCTTTCCCGCGACAAGCGAGACGACGGCAGTGATGACCAGCGCGCCCACCAGCAGCAGCCGCCGTGACCCTTTGAGCCGGAATCCGCCCAGCGCACGGCGGACGCCGGTGGTGTCGGCGGCCGCCTGCAGGGCCTCTGCCAACTCACCGGCCGTCTGATACCGGTCGCCGGGCTCTTTGGCCAGCGCTTTTTCCACCACCTCCGCGAGCGGCCACGGGACCTCGGCGCGCAGTGTCCTCAGCGCTGCGGGAGGGGTGACGATGACGCGCCGCATGACCTCGCTTGGCGACCCCCGACCAAAGGGGGTGCGGCCGCACAGCATTTGATAGAGCACGCACCCAGCCCCGTGAATATCGGTCCGCGCGTCGACGTTGCCTCCCGCCACCTGCTCCGGCGCCATATAGGCGGGCGTACCCACGACCGCACCACGGGCGGTGTAGGTCAGGGTCTTTTCTTCGTCTCCCGGCTCCCCACCCCAACCGACCCGTTTTGCCACCCCGAAGTCGAGAACCTTGAGTCGTTCGTCACTTCCCATCATGAGGTTGGAGGGCTTGATGTCGCGGTGGACGATGCCGAGAGTGTGCGCCGCCGCCAGTGCTTCGGCCAGCTGGATCCCGAGATCGACAACCCGTTCGGGCGCCATGACACCATCCCGGAGGCATTGGTCAAGGCTCTTGCCTTCAACCAGCTCGGAGGCGAAGAACAACTGTGGTTGGTCATCCCCTTCGGGTACGGCCTCGCCAGCCTCGTACAGAGTTGCCACCCCGGAATGGTTGATCGAGGCCGCGAGACGGGCTTCACGAAAGAAGCGGCGCCGGACCTCATCATCGCCGGCAACCTCGGGTCGAATAAGCTTGAGCGCCACCTCGCGTTCGAGCACCTCGTCGCGCGCTCGGTACACCACCCCCATGCCGCCCGCTCCAAGCCGACCGAGGATCTCGAAGTGTGCGACACGCCGGGGGCCGTCCGCCCCTCCGCCACCGTGACTTTGTGACCGTGTCAATTCGCTCTTCATGGTATGTCGCGAACCCGACTCAGTCCAGCGGTCGGGGTCGTTCTCCGCTGTGGGCTTGCGGCGGAATCGCTCGATGTCCCGCTACAATCCAATGCATGACAGAACACGCATCGGTCGCAATCGTCGGAGTTCCGCTGGATGAAAACTCCTCTTTCTTGCGAGGCGCTGCCGGCGCGCCGGCCCACATACGCGAGGCCCTTCACAGCCCGTCCTCGAATCTCTGTGCCGAGAACGGCATGGATCTCGGTGCGGACTCGCGGTGGCGGGATGCAGGCGACGTAGGCTCATCCGAGGTACAGCCTTCCTTTGCCGAGATCGAAGACCGTGTCGGCCGTCTGGTGGTCAACGGCGAACGCGTTCTCGCCCTCGGCGGCGACCACTCGATCTCCTTCCCGCTGGTACGGGCCCACGCAGCGACTCACCAGGGGCTTGCCGTCCTCCACCTCGACGCCCACCCCGACCTCTACGACGAGCTCGATGGATCACGGCTCTCGCACGGATGCCCCTTCGCCCGCGTCATGGAGGAGGGATTGGCGAATCGCATGGTTTCGATTGGAATCCGCACGGCCAACCCCCACCAACGCGAACAGGCCGAACGCTTCGGGGTCGAGACCTTCGGCCCCGCCGACGACGTGACCGGGGTCCTCGCAAATCTCGCGCCGCCCCTCTATCTCTCGCTCGACCTCGACGTCCTCGATCCCGCCTTCGCCCCGGGCATCTCACATTTCGAGCCGGGCGGA
Source organism: Acidobacteriota bacterium (assembly GCA_033791425.1). Lineage (GTDB taxonomy): Bacteria > Acidobacteriota > Thermoanaerobaculia > Thermoanaerobaculales > Sulfomarinibacteraceae > Sulfomarinibacter. The sequence continues at coordinate 12,869 of JASJGQ010000175.1, read as the reverse complement.
ATGTCGACCCGGCAGGTCCTCGACATCGTCCACACGCTGCCGAGTCCGTTGATCGGCGCCGACATCGTCGAACTCAACCCCGACCGCGACATCCACGGCATGACCGCCATGGTCGCCGCCAAGCTCCTCAAGGAGATCGTGGCCCAGATGCTGTCGGCGTGACCGGCTGACGATCACCGCAGTTTGCAGTTTCGCATCACCCTGTTGTTGATCTCGCCCGACAACATCGCCTTGGGTTTCTGTGGATACTCCGGCAGGCCCGGAAAACGCCGTCCGCGTCGGCGACCCCGGGACAGGGTTGGGCGGTGTTCAACGCCTGTCTCTTATCTCCTACATGCGTCGAGACGGTGGCTTTGTTCGATCACTGCACGCTGCAACTGGCGTCAGCACGCGGCGCCATATCTGTCGAATGGGGGGTGGCCTACAACCGTATGTCCTGGGGGATGAGGGAGGGTCTGTCCGGCTTCGCTTCCAGCTTCGCCGGGACACTTCTCATTCAAACGTTGTTTGAACAAGAAGTGGCGCGCCGAGAGGGACTCGATCACGCCGCCGGCAGCGGTCCATGGCTGTGGCCGACCGAGCACGGGCTGATGACGTCGGAAGGATGGGTCGGGCGGTCTGCCTACAGCCATCCGCTGGTGGTGGTGGGACGCAGCGGCCGTAGGCCGCTAGCAACCCCTCGAGCAGGCCATACGTCTTTTGAGGGATTTAATGAGGAAGAAGGTGGCGCGCCGAGAGGGACTCGAACCCCCAACCTTCTGGTCCGTAGCCAGATGCTCTATCCAATTGAGCCATCGGCGCACGCCAAGGAAACGCATTCTGCCACAGGGACAATCTCAGTGCAAGCCCGGCGAAAGATTGGGGATTGGAAAATCAATCCTGATTGAGATTTCTCCGCTCACTCGCTTCACTCGCTCGGTCGAAATGACAGCGTAGACGGTGGGACAAGGCCCACCATCAGATCCGTTGACTGTCCACGGCCTTTCGGATCGGGATTGGATCGATGATGGAACAGAACGCCGGGTTTCGCGTAGTATGCTGCGGCACCAAAAAAGGAGATGCAGTGGACGCAATCCTAGAAATCCAGAATTTATGCAAGCGCTACGGAGACCACGTGGCGGTTGACGACATCAGTTTTTCGGTCCCCCTCGGGTCGGTCTTTGGTTTGCTGGGACCCAACGGGGCCGGCAAGACGACCACCATCCGCATGATCATGCGGATCATCGCCTCGGACTCGGGCACCGTGCTGCTAGACGGCATACCGGTCGACGACGACCGGCGGCGCATCATCGGCTATCTGCCGGAGGAGCGCGGGCTATACAAGAAAATGAAGGTGCTCGAACACCTGGTCTTCCTGGGCACTATCCGCGGTCTGCGACCGGGCGAGGCCAGAAAAAGGTCGTCGGCCTGGCTCGAACGTTTCGAGCTCGACGAGTGGGCGACTCACAAGGTGGAGGACCTCTCAAAAGGGATGCAGCAGAAGATCCAGTTCATCGGCTGCATCCTCCACCGGCCGCCGCTTTTAATTCTCGACGAGCCCTTCTCGGGGCTCGACCCCATCAACACCCGCGCGCTCAAGGATTTGATGCAGGAGATGGCGGAGGAGGGGGTGACCATCGTCTTGTCCACCCACGTGCTGCCGCAGGTCGACGAGCTGTGCTCGGACATCTGTCTAATCAACCGCGGCCGGCCCATCCTCTACGGGTCATTGGATCGCATCCGAGCCGAATACGGCGGCAACACCTGGCGGATCAGCACCGGCGTCGAGGCAGACGATCTGGCAGGCTTCAAGGGTGTCGTCTCGGTCCACCCATTGAAGAAGGACCTGTTGGTCGAGCTCAAGGATGGGGAGGAGCCCAACGACCTGCTCCGGGCGCTGCTGGACCGCGGCCACGTCGAGACCTTTACCCGCTTCATCCCCGACCTCGAGAATATTTTCATCCGCGCCGTGGAAGAGGACAGAGCCCATGTGGAATAGAATCTACGCAGTCATCCGCCGCGAGTACCTCGAACGGGTCCGCACCAAGGCCTTCTGGATCTCGACCCTCTTGGTGCCGGTGTTTCTCGGCGCCGTGATGATCCTGCCCGCCTACCTCGCCGCCCGCGGCGCCGGGGAATTCAATGTCGCAGTTCTCGATCTCACGGGTCGGTTCTTCGAACCTGTCCAGACCGAGGTGGAGCGCATGCTCTCCGGGGACAACGAAAAACTCAGCGTGACTCTGGTCCGGCAGGACCCCGGCAACAACGTCGACGCCACGCGGGAACGTCTCAAGGCTGAGGTCGAGGCCAAGGTCTTCGACGGCGTGTTGATCCTGCCTGCGGATCTACCGGATGAGGGAACTCCTGAGTACGTGGCGCCCAACGTCTCGGCCTTCAAACTCATCAATGTGCTCGAACGCTCGGTCAATACGGTCACCGTCGCCGACCGCCTGACCGGCGCCGGCCTCGACCCAGAGGCGGTCAGCGAGCTCACCCGCCGCCCCGGTCTCACGACGTTCAAGCTGGGCAAGGGCGGCGAAGAGACCTCGGACCAGGGCCAGAGCTTCATCCTCGCCTACGTCTTCATGATGATCATCTACGTCACCGTCCTGATGTACGGCATCTACGTCATGCGCGGGGTGCTCGAGGAAAAAAGCTCACACGTCGTCGAGGTCTTGATCTCCACCGTCAAGCCCTTCGAACTGATGCTGGGCAAGATCCTCGGCATCGGTGCGGTCGGTCTCACCCAGTTCTTGATTTGGGCGATTCTGATGGCGGCGATATCCGCCCCCGGTGCAGTGGCCGCCCTCGGCATCAGCGGGATGGAACTGCCCACGGTTCCCGCGCAGCTGCTGTTCTTCTTTGTCGTCTACTTCGTGCTCGGCTTTCTGCTCTACGGGACCCTGTATGCCGGCATCGGCGCCGCCTTCGATACCGAACAGGAGGCGCAGAACTTCCAGGGCGTGGTGACCATGTTTCTGATCATACCGATGGTGCTGATGATGCAGATTCTCAACCAACCCGACGGCACGCTGGCCGTGGTGCTGTCGCTCATCCCCTTCTTCACGCCGATGCTGATGTTTCTGCGGATGACCTTGACCCAGGTGCCGGTTGTGCAACTCGTCGCATCGGTGGTCTTCATGCTGGCGGCCATCGTCGTCGCCGCCTGGGTGGTGGGCAAGATCTACCGGGTGGGGATCCTCATGCACGGTTCGAAGCCAAAGCTGAAGGATCTCGTGAGGTGGGTGCGCGAAGCGTCGCTTCGCGAATCGGGAATTAGGAATTAGGAATTAGGATGCCGATCACCCATCCCAGGAATGATGATTCCGGTGGGAAGGTGGGATGGAAATTCCTAATTCTTAATTCCTAATTCCTAATCAGCGTTGGGGTTCCGCCAGGAACGCCAACGCCTTGTCCGCCTCGGCGTCCATGACCAGTTGGAGGAGCTTGCCTTCGGCCGCGTCGGCGATACGGATCACCCGAACCACCCCGGCCATGTCGGCAAAGTCCGGCGCAACCTCGGCGAGACAGTTGTCGGACCCGGTCAGAAAGTCGTCGTTCCACACCACTCCGCTATCGTCCGGGTAGAGCGGCAGGTAGTGAATGCCTGACTCCACGAGGTCGTTGAAGAAGTGGGTGCCGAACGAGACGTCCGGGAGATACGAGCCCTTCTTGCGGGCGATCTCGACCAGCACCGAGGTGCGGCTGATGTCGGCATAGGTGACCGGCACCCCGAGACGAATGTCGCCGCGGCTTCCCCACCGCCCCGGGCCCATGAGGATGAAGCGCTGCGCCGGGAGCGACTTGTTGATGGCGCCGACCGTGCGCGCCACCCGCACCATCGCCTCCCTGGTTTCGAGGGCCTCGTAGTCGCGGGGATCAATCAGGACGACATACTCGAGGTCCGCAACCTGACCCATCTGGACATAGCGATTGGCGGAGAAGACCTTGAGTTCGTCGGGTGGGTCGGGGATCTCGACCCGCTGCGCCAAGGCGCCGCGGCTCAGCGCGCGGCACTGCAGCATGTGCAGCGTCTCGCCGTCGTGGGCGAACTCCACATCCACCGGCTCGCCGAGCCCCTCCTCGAGGAGGTCGAGCATGACTTTGAGGTCACGCGGGAACGGAGAGTTCAACAGCCCGTCAAAGGTCACCACCAGATCCTTCGGGTCGACCTGCGCCATCACCCCCACCATGGGCAAGATCTGGCGATCCCGGTAGATGGAGAAGATCCGATTCATTTTGGGGATCTTGCGTCCTACCCTTTTCATGAACTCGACCAGCGGCAGGCTCTCGAACTGGCTTTCACGGATGTCCACCACGTCGACATCGTGTTGTGAATAGCGGTAGACCTCGTTCGGTTGCTGGACAGACCTCAGACCCGGTTGTTCGAGGGCCACCAGCACCGGGTAGTCCGACACCGTCCGGTCGACGGCCCTGGTGCCGAGACCCAGCACCAGTCGGGCCATGCCGTCGGTGTGGCGGATGCGTGGCGACCATCGCATCTCGCACCGCGAGAACGCGACACCGGCGAAAACCGGAAACAGCATGCCGCCGACTTCCCGGCCCACCACCTCCTGGATGAGAACGCCCATCTGTTCCTGGAAGTCGATCAGGCCGCGTTCGCGTCGGTACTCGATGGGGTCGGGGTGGAAGATCGAGGCATAGACCTCGGCGATCGCGTCCTCGAGGGAGGCCAGCCGCATTTCGATCGGGCCGCGGTTGGGGATGAAGAGGCTCTTGTACTTGCCCGAAAATGCGTGGCCGATGCGGTCCTCGAGAAGGCTCGACGAACGCACCACCAACGGCACCTCACCGAGCTTGTAGAGCATTTCGCTGAGGCCCTTGTGAATGGTGGGTGGAAAGGCGCCGCTCTTGAAGAGCCGCTCCACCAGAGGGTACTCGTTGCGAATTTCTTCGGGGGTCTTGTATTTGACGTTGATGAGCTCTTCAAGGCCGTTGTACTCGATAAACTCGAGGATGCCGATCGAGGGTAGAAAGTACGAAGTGGGGACCTTGAACTCTGTGCTCAAACGACCCCGGCGCTGGGCCTTTTTGAGGATGGCATCGGCCAAAATGAGACCGGCAGCCTTCCCTCCGAGCTGGCCCGAGCGGCTGTCGGTGAGAATGAGGTGGTCGAGCACCTCGGCGAACTCGCGAACCCGGATGAACCTCTTCGCCACCGCAATGAAATCCAGCTGATCGGTCAGCAGCCGGCGCACCAGGGCGGCGCGGGTGCCGATGACGTCTTCCCGCGGCGCCACCACTTCGCCCGGCGCAAAGTTGAGGAATTCGTGGATGGCATCGCGCAGCACGGGCAGGGGGGTATCGGGATCCTCGGCCAAGCGTGCGCTCTCGTGGGCGAGCATTCTTTTTTCGACCTGGAGGATGGTGGCCGCGATCTTGTCCGGCGAAAGGTGGCGTTCGGCGTAATCGAGCGCGAGCTCATACAACGCCATTCGCGATTCGCTGGAGAGCTGGGGTTTGGGGCGGTTGGGGTCGTGAACCGGGCGAGCGCCGCCGAGTTTCAGGGCGACCGCGAGATCGTCGATGGCGTCGAGATCCACCAGACCCTGGCGCTGGAGGTCCATGAGTAACCGGCGACACACCCTGTCCGCAAGATCCGGTCGGCGGTCACGGAGGTCGGCAAACTGTTGGCGCCAATCAGGCGGCATGCGGCACCGGTGAAGACCATATTGGAGTCCGAATGCCGGTCAGTGCAGGAACACGACGAATCACCATCTCGACTATTGTAGCTCTTACTCGCCGACCGAGTCCTCGACAATTTCCGAGGTGGGCCGCAGGTCGTCAAAGTCGGCAAAGACGGATGCGACAGCAGCGGGGTCGACGCCCATCAGGGTGTCGCGGCCGCTGACCCGAACCATCGCCCGGCCGCCCTCACCGAGCGGGGCATAGAAGGTGAAGGCGATCGGCTCCTTCCCGCTGCCTTCGCCGTTTGCGGTGAAGAAGATCTCGGCTATTCCCATCTCCCCCGTCATCGGCGCCATCAGATCGTAGTCGGTGGCCTCGAGTTTCGACAACGCGTTGACGCGGTCGAAGACTCGGGCCTGATCGGCCTCGGTTCCGTCAGGCAGACGCCAAGAAGTTTGTGGGTCCTCTTTCTCGATCAACACTTCGTCACTCTTCTTTTTGAGGTGCAAAGAGACAGCCCTCTGTCGGTCGAAGTCCGCGACCTTCTTCGAGCGCCACAGAACCGGAGCCTTGGAGAGCCTGGTACGGACGCTGTCCCGAGCCCAGAAGTAGTCACCATCGCCGCGACGGCATGCCACGTCGGTGCCGCCAGCGCCCTCGCGGGTGGCGCCGAGCTCGAGTCGCAGGGGCTCGCCGTCGTCGGATCGCTCCACCATCACGGAGTACTCCGGCGCATCGAGACCGAGCGCGACCGGGTCGATCCCGCCGTCGAGAAACTCTTCGATCCGCAGCGAACTGAGATCCGACACCAGAGCCTCGAGGTGGTCGCGGTCCCCGATGTCTTCCATCGGTCTCAAGAGCCGCCACCCATCTCCGATTCGCTCCGCTCGGATCGTGTCCGCACCGGCCTCGATCTCGATGGAGGCCACCTGGTCGCTGCGCAGACCGGTGACCTCGCGCGACCGCCAATCATCGACCTCGCGCTCGAGATCGTTCATGAACATTCCGGGGGCGATCGCGATCTCGTCACTGTCGGCGAGCCGGATGGGTCGTTTCGAACCCAGGGGCATCTCGCCGCCGACCGCGAACGTCATCTCGGTGCCGTCACCCAGCACCAGGCTGACCTCGGCCTCCGGCGCGTCCAAACCGAACTCCGCCGCATCCACTTCGTCCGCCGGCAGACGACGATCGGCGGACAGACCGGTGAGCGAGCTCAGAGTCGAGCCCACCGTCGAGGCGTCCGCTGGGTAATCGATCGGTTCGCGCAGGCGCCAGTCTTCACCCGTCTTTTCGAGCCGGACCCGCCCATCGGGGCCCTCCACGAGGAGACCGGTGATGTCGTCAGCCTCGAGACCCGGAAACACCTTGTCGGCGTCCCGCCGCGCCTCGACCGACGTCGGCTGATGGCGCTCGAAGATGAGGATGTACGCCAAAACGGCTATGACAACACCCGCGAGGATTGCAAGGTTTTTCGTCTTCATTGGATCATCCCGGTTTGAATGAGGAGTTAGGAATTAGGAATTAGGAATGGAGCGCACTGACCCAAGCCACCTGAATATTGGCGGACGTGGGGATGGAAATTCCTCATTCCTAATTCCTAATTTCGTTCAGTGCCGCCGTCTGCGCCACACCAGAATCCCGGCGACGGTCGCCGCACCCGGCATGACCAGCAGCACCAGCAGCATGAGGTTTCGCATCTGTTGTTGGGTGAGGAAGAGGCTGACCTGTTCGACGTCCCGCGGCGGGATGCCGACCAGGGTGTCGCGCGCCGCGAGCCAGTTAAAGGCATTGCCTGCAAGCACCGCGTTGCCCGCGTTGGCGATATCGAGATCGGTCATGAAGTCGGAGTCGCCAAAGACCACCAGACGGTAGTTCGGAGGCTCCGCCTCATCGCCCTGCGCTCCGGTGCCGGCTCCCTCCACCGCCACCACGACCGCCACGGGGCCAGCGGTGTCGCCATCGTCGACCGCCACCGGTTCACCGCGCAGCAGCATTCCGAGGTCGGTTTCTCCCCAGCCTTCGTCGGAGGTCTGGACGAGGACCGCCGCCGCCGCATCATCCGCCGTCAGCGAGCGGGCGACGGTGAAGAGCACGGCGAAACCCTCGAGCCCGGTGGTCACGGGGTGGGAGGGGAAATCCTCGAGGTAGACCGCCGACAGATCGTAAAAGGGCAGGCGGCGGGACGGATCGACCACGAGGTCGTCGTTGACGGTCACCCCCCGGGACGCGACCATGTCCTCGAGGCGAGTCGGCCGCATGATGCCGGCGGGTTCGATCAGGGGGTCGAGGGCCACCAGCAACCGGCCACCGCGATCGAGGAAGGCGTCGAGGGCCGCAATCTCCGGCTCGGTGTAGGCGCGGGTGGGACCGACGATGGCCACGACGTCTGCATCTCCGGGCACCTCACCGGAGAGCAGCGATACGTCAGCTGCCTCCATGTTCTCCCGCTTGAGGGTGTCGCTGAGAACCGTCAGGCTGCGGTCTGCGGGACCCCCGCCTCCGCCCCCGAGGGCGGCCTCGCCGTGGCCGGTGACAAAGTAGATCTTTGGCACGCTGGGCGCCACCAGCGAGAGAATCGCCGACGTGAACTGTTCCTCGCCCTTGAAGGCACGCATGGTCGGGCCCTGACCGTATTGCATGCCCGAGTAGTCCATTTCCGCCATCTGGTCGGAGGTGACGTACTTCGTCCGGTCACCGAGGACGAATACCACCGTGTTCGCAACCTCGACACCGAACTGCTCGGCAAGTTGCGTCGTCCTGAGGAGTTCCCGATCAGGATCGATGTACTCGACCGAGATCTTGTCCGATGCCGCCTTGTAGCGCTCGAGCAACTCGTGGACCTGGTCGTACATGGGAGTCGCGGGGGTCATGAGGACCACCACGTCGATCTCGTCTGAGAGGTTGGAGAGGATGTTCTCCGTCTTTTCCGACAGGGTGTAGATCTTGGTCGATGTCAGATCCTTGCGCACAAAGCGTCGGGCACCAAGCCAGTTGATCATGACGGTCAGGGCGATCGCGAGAAGGACGGCGACGACGCCCGAGATGGTGTAACGGATGGCCTTTTGCCTCATCCCTTCACCTCCACTTCTTGACTTCGAGAGATTTCGTTGCGAGGAAAAGAAACAGCACCCCCACCGAGAGCTGGTACACCACGTGGCGCGTGTCGACGATGCCCTTGGCAAAATCGTCCATCTGGGTCCACAGGTTCATGTGCGCCAGTACCGCCTTGAAAAAGGAGGACGTCAGGAGCTGCTCGACAAGCCCGATCGAGAACAGGGCGACCATGGCCGCAAAGGCGATGATGGCCGCGATGAGCTGGTTGTTACTCAAGGTGCTGGCCAGCGTGCCCACCGACAAGAAGAGGAAGCCGAGCAGGAGCACGCCGATATAACCGGCGACGACCGGACCGAGGTCGATCTCGGAGTTGCGTTTGAGCACCACCACGTAGAGGATCGTGGGCAGCCACAACGCGACATAAAAGATCAGGACCGCGGTGAATTTTCCCACCACCACCTGGGCTTCGCTCACCGGCGAGGTCAGGAGGACCTCGATCGTCCCCGACCGCCGTTCTTCCGCGATCAGACGCATGGTGATCACCGGTACCACGAAGAGGAGGAACAACCAGAAAAAGATGGTGCCGCCAAAGAACAGCCGCAACGGCGTCATCGCCGGGGTCTGCGGGTTGTTGAGAAAAGAGACGATGAGATAAAAAATGTAGCCCTGCATCAGCAGAAAGGCCGTCATCACGATGTAGGCCAGGGGCGACGAGAAATAGGCAATGAGCTCGCGTCGGATGATCGCCCAGGTCTTACGCATTGGACACCTCCTCGACCGGCGCGGCCAGTACCGGTTCCTCTCGGGTCGTCAGACGGACAAAGACGTCCTCGAGACTGGCCTGTTGCTGGGTCAGAGCGAGCAACACCCAGCCCTTGTCCACCGCGAGTTCGAAGACCGCTTCCCGGGGGTCTGCGCCGGGGCCGTGCTCCAGCAGGTATCGACCCCGTCCGCGCTGGTCGACCCCGACCACGCCGGGCAGCGATATCAGCGCGGCCTCGGCCTCTTCGTCGGCACCCTTGAGCTCCACCGCCAGAGAGGGGTTGCCCACCAGCTTGGCGCGCAGCGCGTCCGGCGTGCCGTCGGCGACGATGCGACCGCGGTCGATGATGAACACCCGTTCGCAGACCTGCTCGACCTCGGGCAGGATGTGGGTCGAGAGCAGCACCGTGTGGTCGCGGCCGAGCTCGGTGATGAGCTCCCTCACCTTGATGATCTGGTTGGGGTCGAGACCCACCGTCGGTTCGTCGAGAATCAGCACCGGCGGTTGGTGGATGAGCGCGCCGGCCAGACCCACCCGCTGGCGATAACCCTTGGACAAAGTGCCGATCACCTGGCGTCGTACATCCCCGAGGAGACACCGGTCGACCACGTCTTCAGTACGGGCGCTCATTTCGGTCCGGGGGACGCCCTCGACCTCGGCGCGGAAGCGCAGGTATTCATCGACCCTCATCTCGGGATAGAGCGGAACATTTTCCGGCAGGTAGCCGACGTTGCTGCGGAGACCCACCGGATCCTTTTCCAGATCCACCCCTGCCACCACGACGCGGCCGGTGGTCGGCGGCAGAAAAGCTGTCAGCATCCGCATGACGGTGGTCTTGCCCGCGCCGTTGGGGCCGAGAAAGCCGAGCACCTGGCCTTCGGGGACGAAGAAACTGAGATCCTTGACCACCGGCTCCGAGACGTAGGTCTTGGACAGGTTTTCAACTTCGATCATCGATCGCACCTCCTACCGGTCGCCGCATCCCGGTTTTTGCGGCGGGCCCGAACTCGTGTGGTGTGGACTTCTCGCCCGCACCGCGTCATTGCTTCTCATCAAAGGCAAACCGTAAGCAAATTTCGAACCAGATTCAAGACCTGGAAACAGAGTGTACTCTTTTCGGAGACCGGTCAAAATGGCCGTGCAGGAGGTGTTATCCCGCGGGTGGGCCGCCGGTGACGATCAGCATCAGGGTCGTTGAGCCGAGGGTGAATTCGCCCTGATTGGGAATCTCCGCCTCTTCTGCCCGCTCGCCGCCGACCCAGGTGCCGTTGGTGGCCCCGAGGTCCACCAGCACGACGCTGCCGCCTCGGACCTCGAGCATCGCGTGCTTCCGCGAGACTTCCGAGTCCTTGACCTGAACGTCCGCCGCAGAACCACGGCCGAGATAGACCCGCGCTTCTGTGATTGGAAAGACGCTTCCCGCCTGTGATCCGGCAATGACAGCCAACGAAAAACGCTGATCCTTGGGCAGAGGCGGCAGTTCCGGGAGCTCGGGAACATCAGGCTCCGCCGCTTCGACTGCAGCCTCGACAACCTCCGGCGAGGCCCCGAACATCTTGCCGATCGAGGTGGCATTGGACGGCTCGTCCAACGGATTACGGACCTCGAACGAGTGGCTACAGCTCGTGCACTTCACCTGCTTGACATCGGCACCACCGAAGCGCGCCTCGTCATACCGGTATTTTGTCTCGCACTGGGGGCAGGTGATGATCACCTCAAGGTCCTCCACGTTCCAACCTCATCATGATATCAGGAGTAGGCACAAATCCTCGAGTCGTAGCCGCGCTCGAGGGGCAGGGAAGCACGGGGTCAAGGGCGCGGGGGAGACGCTCCCCTATTCGTTTTCGAAAACAACAAGCGGTCATTATCGAACGCCAATGAGAGGTGCCTCGCCACCGAGAACCTGCCCTGAGCGAGCGTAGCGAGTCGAATGGGTCCCTCGATTCGGTTGGACCTTCCCCGATTTGATGGACACTTAGAGAAGCCTGGATACTAGGCGAGGAGGTGTTCGAGTGAAAAAGAGGCGAAGGTTTAGCCAGGAGTTCAAGATCGAAGCAGTTCGGATGGTGGTGGGTCAGGGTCGGGACGTGTTCGACGTGTGCCAGGACCTGGAGATCCGGCCGGACATGCTTCGAAAATGGATTCACAAGTTCGACAAGGATGGTTCGCAGGCATTCCCCGGCAGCGGTCGCATGAAGTCCGAAGATGAAGAGATGAGGCGACTGCGACGAGAGGTCGAGCGGCTGCGGATGGAGCGAGACATATTAAAAAAAGCGGTAGCGATCTTTTCGGGCCAGCGCCGGTGAGATACGCGTTCATTGACAAATACCGACACCAATACCCGGTGCTGGTGATGTGCAATGTGCTCGAAGTCTCGTCGAGTGGCTACTACGCATGGCGGGGACGACCGGAAAGCCGGCGTAGTCGAGAAGATCGCGAATTGAAGAAGAAGATCCGGTTGATATTCAAGCAAAACCGGCAGACTTATGGGAGTCCACGGATTCTCGACGAGCTGCGGGATCAAGGAATTCGTTGTAGTCGAAAACGGGTCGCCCGGCTGATGAAAGAAGATCAGTTGGTGCCGAAGAAAGCACGTCGCTTTCGGCGCACGACGATTGCGGAGCCCGACCACAAGAAAGCTCCCAATGTGCTCGGTCGGCAGTTTACCGTTGATGCACCCGACACAGCCTGGGTGGGCGACATCACCTATTTGTGGACGCGGGAGGGGTGGTTGTACCTGGCGGTGATCCTGGACCTGTTTTCCCGGCGGGTCGTGGGATGGGCGGTCAGTGCACACCTTGGCCAGGAGGTGGCGACCAGGGCGTTGGATCGAGCCCTTTTCGAAAGGGGTCGTCCCGAGGGCCTTCTCCACCATAGCGATCGAGGATGCCAATACACCAGCAATGCCTATCAAAAGAAGCTCGAGGACAACGGATTGATCGTGAGCATGAGCGGGAAAGGCAACTGCTGGGACAACGCAGTCGCGGAAAGCTTCTTCGCGACCCTGAAGGTCGAGCTTGGGGACAGCTTTTCATCACGCCGTGCGGCGCACGAGGCCCTGTTTGACTACATCGAGGTGTTTTACAACCGCCAGCGGCGGCATACGACAATCGGGAGCATCAGCCCTATGGAGGCCGAGGCTCGATTCTACGAAGGAACGGTCGCCGCATGATTCACCAGGCTGTGGATCCTGACGTGTCTGCGGAAAACGCTTCGCGTTTCCAGCAGCCACTTGGAAAACCCTCTGGGTTTCCCACAGGCTCCACAACCACGACGACGACGCGCTATTCTTGGTGTCCACCGAAACGGGGCAGGTCCGTAACCCACCCCTTTAGAAAGAGTGGCACCTCCGCCGCACGCGCCACGTCGGCGGTCTTTGTGGCGCAGGCGTCCCGCCTGCGTGTGCGGGCGGGACGCGCGCACC
>JASJGQ010000174.1:0-11962 GCA_033791425.1 Acidobacteriota bacterium | reverse complement strand
GGGAAGAGGCCCCTCCGACGCATGCGGCGCGGTTCCGAAAGCTCTTCACGAGCGGAAGCCAGGCACGCAGCCCGACGGCCGGCCCGCATGCCAGGCCCCGCCACCGCACGTGGTCCCGCCCACCCTGAAAACCCGAGCATTTCACACCGGTGGGGGTGCGGGTGGAAAGTCCGAAATCCAAAATCCGAAATCCGAAATTTCTCATTCCGTCCGCACCGTTACACCGGTAATTGCGCAGCGGAGGCCGCCGGAACTCTCTTCAAACGGGATGGCGACCAGCCGACTTGCGATGACCTCGATGTCGACCTGAATCGAGGCCAACATGTCGGATTTGCGAACCTCATCGCCGATCACGAGGTGACGGATCAGCGTCACCGCGTCTTCGATGGCGAGGTTGCCGCCGTGGATGGGCTCTCTGGGGACTTCGGCCGTGGTGCCCGCAGCCTCGCTGAGCGCTCGCGCGAGACGCGTCAAATCCGCCAGCGGGGTCACGAAGGCAGGGATAATATGGGTTTTGCGAGCCTTCCAACCGTTCGACTTTCGTCCACCGGCGCGAAGCCGATCGGCAACAGTGACATCAGCTTCGATCAGCCAGGCGGGCCTCCACACGCGAGCGCTGCGCCCGGGTGCCGGGACCAACGCCGAGCTCTCCACAATCTCGAGGCCGTTCTCGCCGAGGGTCGCGGCATCGCCGCAATGCTCGCAGAAGAATATGGTATCGAGGCCCTCGCCGCGCAGGGCGGAGCCGCAGGAGGGGCAGTCGAGGGAGACCAGCTTCAGGGTCATCTGAACTTCCTCACCACGTCCTCGACCGTGCCCACCAGCGTCTGGTGCTCGAGGTCGGCGGCAAGACCAGTCCCCTCTTCAATGACTCCGCCGTGGCGAAACTGGGTGTACCCCCAATAGACGAGACCGGCCAGCGCGAGCCCTACCAGCCCGAGCCCAACCAACCCGTTCTCCGATTGCAGAAAGGCCGAGGCGTGCTGGAGGATCGTGGTTCCCACAAAAGTCGCGCCGGCGCAAGCGGCGACCAGACTGAAGGCGCGATAGACGTGATTCCCCGGCGCCTTGCCATAGGCCACACCCCCGCCTTCTGCGTCGATCAGGACCTGGTATGTCTGCCCACGGAAGCCGTACCGGATGACCCACATCGGGTAGTAGACCAGGGCGACCCGGCGGCGGACGGCCGCGAGCCACGAAAACGAGATGTGATCGAGGCGGTTCGACCGGGTGATGCTCTCCAGGGCGCGCTCGCTCAACGCGTCCGCTGTCTCCTCGAGCGAACGATTGGGGCGAAAGACCATGCCGCGGCTTCGCAGCAGTTGGTCATCCAGCGGCAGCACCTGGTCGCCGGTCAGATCGATGCGGTGAACACCGAACTCGCCCATGTCAGCGGCTGCCATCGTCCAGTCAATCGAGCGTTCGACGTCGATCTCAACCGGCTCACGGACGGTCTCCCAACGCTTGCCGCGTTTTCTTTTCTTTTCCCGCACACCGAGGACCCAGCCGACAGCGTCGAGGCGGGCACGCACAAAGGGGAACCAGGCGAGAAACGCCTCCTGGAATCGTGCATCCTTTTTGAGCGCAGGTTCCTTACGGATGCCCTTCGAAAACCATTTTCGGACCGCTCGGCTCGCCGTCTCGCGTTCGATGGAGTTGAGCACCATGACTCGCAGGATGCCCCGCCGGCCCACCACCGCCTGTGGCGTGCCACAGTAGCGGCATATCACGTTGGTCAGACCCTCCTGGACATCCACGGTGCCGGCGCACGACGCGCACGTCAGCCCGGTGAGCACCCGCTTCTTCTCGGGATTTTTGATCGCCGCCTTGGTCTGCGGTTCACCACTCGTCGGTGGTGGTGGGGGCGGTGGTGGAGGCGGAGGCGGTTTGACACTCATCGTGACCCGCCGCCTTGAATTAGGAAATAGGAATTAGGAATTAGGAATTTCCAACCACACCAACCCGTAGACTGCCTCCCGCTTTGGTGGGCGGCATTCCTCATTCCTAATTCCTCATTCCTCATTCGTGTTCACACTTTCCGACTGGTGATCCACGCGATGCCGAGGATCGGCACGGCGGATATGAGGTAGACGGCGAGCTTGACGAGGAGGTTCTGGATGATCAGGCCCTCGAGGCCGAAGACGATCAAGGCCAGGGCCGCCACACCGATGTAGGGTTTTTCGGCTTTTGCCGGAAAATCGGCGGGAAATACCTTGCCGGTGACCCCGTCAACCGCCGCCTGGTAGGTCCGTCCCGACCACGAGTACGGCGTCCGGTACAAGGGCAGGTGGTAGAGGACCGTCTGTCGCACCTCGACCTCGCCGTGGCGCGACGTCAGCCAGTCGCGGGCGGTTTCGAGGGGCACTTCCGGTTCGACGATCGGGACTTCGCCGATCACCTCGCGCCGCATCGGGCGAGTGCTGCCGGCCGGCAGTTCGAGCCCCTGCAGACCCTGCAGGCTCGACGGCGCGGCCGGTTCGAGGACGACCTGTTCTCCGCCGTCACCAACGACCGTGAAGGCCCAGAACGGAAAATACTGGAGCTGAGACCCCTCGAGTCGCGCCTTCTTGTCGAGATCGGCAATGGTCGAGGTTCCTCCGAGAAACCTCCTCAAGTGAGACGGGACCTGCTCCATGGTCACGGTCGGGACCATGACCTCGTGGATCAGCGTGGCCCCGCCGTCCACCACCAGGGCGGTGTCGCAATAGGGGCACTCGAGCAGTCGTTCGCCGGCGCGCGGCTCGATGCTCGCCCCGCACTGGGTACAGGCGACGGCCACCGCGATTTAACCCTGTTTCGTGCCGCAGTTCGCACAGAACTTCGAGCCGTCCGGAACTGGTTGTCCACAACCGGAACATCCGACCCCGCCCTGCGGATGGCCGCAGCTCGGACAGAATTTTGCCCCCGAAGGGACTCCCTTGCCGCACTCCGAACAAAAACCGCCCGCGGCGGCCGCTGCACCAGCGGCTGCGGCACCGGGTGCAGCCCCGCCACCACCCTGTTGGGCCTGTTGCATGGCGTTGGCGATCATCCCCGGCATCATGGCGCCGAAACCGGCACCGAGGCCGAGGCCCATGCCGGCGCTCGCCGCGCCGCCACCCTCACCACCGCCGCCGGCGCCGCCCTTCGCGGCGTCCTGAATCGCCTGCGCAGCCTTGAACTGCATGTAGGTGTTCATGTCGCCCACCGCGCCCATGGCGGAACGTTCGTCCATCTTCTCCTGCACCTCGTCGGGAGGCGTGATCGAGTTGATGTAGAAATCGGTCAGGTCGACGCCGTATTTGGCGAAGTCCTCGGCAACCCGCGCTTTGGACGCCGTTCCGAGCTCATCGTAGTACTTGGGCAGGTCGAAGATTGTCTTGAGGGTCTCCCCCATCAGATCATTCAACCTGGAGACGATCACATCGCGGTAGAAGTCCTGCAGGCGGGTCGTCTCGAAGAGACCCTGCGAACCCACGACAGTGTTGACGAAGAGCTGGCTGTCCTCGATCCGGTATGCGTAGACACCGAAAGCGCGCAGACGGACCATGCCGAGTTCGGAGTCACGAAACACCACCGGTTCGCGGGTGCCCCACTTCTGATCGATAAATGTGCGTTTGTTGACAAAGACCACTGCCACCCGAAACGGCGAGGTGCCTCCGAACGGCAACGACAACAGCTTGGTCAGCAGTGGGATATTCTGCGTGCTCAGAGTGTGGCGACCGGGTCCGAAGGTATCCAGTGCCTTGCCGTCGCGGTACAGCACCGCCTCCTGTGCCTCGTGAACCACCAGTTGGGCACCGAGCTTGATTTCGGCACTGCCCGACTGCGGGAACCGGTAGACGATCTCTTCGCCCGTGGGATCGTGGTGCTCGAGCACCTCCAACGTCTGCGCCATCACTTACCTCCCTTTTGCGTGACGTCTTCAAAGACCGTCGCACGCTCATCAAATCTGCGGTCCGCCGACTGCACGGCGTCGTACAACCGCGCCACCATGTCCTCGTCGGCGGTCTCAGGCAACTGCTCCACCAGAACGGCCAGGTATTCGACATTTTCACTCAGTGCCAGATCAAAGGCGTAAATCGCCTCGAGCTCATCCGCCCCGATCTTCACCGCGTCAAAAAAACCTGAAGAACCGTAGTCTGCGTGGCGGATGCGGTTGGCCAGCCGGTCCAGGGCCTTTTCAACGCTGCCCGCTGTCGAAAGAACATCCAGCCTTCCGTTTTTTGTCCAGGCCCTGATCTTGCCGTTGACCGCAAATCGAGCGCGATCCACCTGACCGGCAAGCCAATCGCGCTGCATCTTGTCGACATCCCGGCGAAGCTCAGCCTCGAGATAACCCCTGAAACCGGGTATCTTAGCGCCCAACTCCTCGAGGATATTGCGACGCTCTCGCGCCCGTTCCATACCGTCGTTCATTTCAGGCCTCCTTGTTATTCATGTGCGACATCATGACACCAAAGCGTGCCATTTGGACGCAATCGGCGGTCGAATTCGTTTGTGAACCTCGGCACGAAAATTGCGTATCAATATATTGTCATGTCGTTATCGGTCCAAAATCCCTGCTCGTTTTTGTACGAGGGAGTCCGGAAGGCTTCACGGGCCGGCGGCATGCCCACCTTGCTCGGGCGGTTTTACCGCCTGCAGCCATACAGTACCCACCTTTAGTGCCCACCATTATACCCACCTTTACGTGGTTGTCGCCGGGGCCAGGGACCTCGGGGGCAGCCCCTCGCCGACCTCGATATCGGGTTGAAGAAACGAGCTCAGATCTCGGATTCGGGGGTGTAATACGGTCCATCTTCGGTATGTACTACGTGAATCGGAAGGGTTCAATTCCGCGCCCCACGTTACAATAGGTGCGTCATGTCGAAGAAACCACGAAAAAAGAAGCCCGCCCGTCAGACCCAGCCGCGGAAATCTTCC
This sequence comes from Acidobacteriota bacterium, assembly GCA_033791425.1. GTDB lineage: Bacteria > Acidobacteriota > Thermoanaerobaculia > Thermoanaerobaculales > Sulfomarinibacteraceae > Sulfomarinibacter. The sequence goes on along the minus strand of JASJGQ010000174.1, from coordinate 7,057 downwards.
CAGAAGAACGAGAAGTACAGCGCCGGGGAAATCGCCATGGCGATCCTCGGCGGGCTCCTTCTTATTATGGTGGCGGGGATGATTATTTCGTCGCTGCTCGGTTGACCTGCCGCCTTTCAATACGCTCTTCGCGGTTCGGCATCCCGATTCTCTCCGCAGAATTGCCCGTGAGTGCCCCCTCAGACGATGGTTGGGCCCGAGATATTGCCTCGCAAACAGATTTCGAGATCCCAACATCGTCTGAGACGGCACGTCCGGTGGTCGCGGGCCGTATCCCTACTATCTTCCGATCAGCGTTTCTTTCCGTGGGCTGGTACGGCGCCGGCGAACGATGCGCGCCGGAAGTCCTTGTTCATTCGGGCAATGCCTGATATCGAAATCTCTTTGGGGCACACCGCTTCGCACGACCGGTAGTTGGTGCACGCTCCGAAGGCCTCGCGCTCCATCGCCTCAACCATCTTCAGCGCCCGCCGCGAGCGCTCAGGCTGCCCCTGCGGCAGGAGGCCGAGGTGAGAGATCTTGGCCCCGACAAAGAGCATCGCCGCCCCGTTTGGGCAGGACGCGACACAGGCGCCGCAGCCGATGCACTCGGCAAAATCCACCGCGTGCTCCAGGGTGTCGGTGGAAATCGGGATGGCGCTGGCCTCGGGAGCGCTCCCGGTTCGAATCGTGATGAAACCACCGGCCTGGATGATGCGGTCGAAGGAAGACCGGTCGACCACGAGGTCCTTGATGATTGGGAAGGCCCTGGCGCGAAATGGCTCGATCGTGATCTCGTCGCCGTCGGAGAAGTGCCGCATATGGAGCTGGCAGATGGTGCTGCCCTTCTGGTGGCCGTGGGCGACTCCGTTGATGACAAATCCGCAGGTGCCGCACACGCCTTCGCGGCAGTCGTGATCAAACGCGATCGGACTTTCGTCCCGTGAGATCAGGTCCTGATTGAGGACGTCGAGCATCTCGAGAAACGACATGTCGGTGCTGACGTCCTCGAGTTCATACGTTTGAAAGCCACCTTTGTCATCGGCGTGCGTCTGACGCCAAACATGCAGGGTCAGCTTCATTTGTAACTCCTCTGCGTGAGCTTGACGAATTCGAAATCAAGGTCCTCGTTGTGGGCGACTTCGGGGGTGTCCTCCCCCTTGTACTCCCACACCGTGACATTGACGAAGTTCTCGTCGTCCCGGAGGGCTTCGCCCTCCTCGGTTTGGTATTCCTCTCGAAAATGGCCCCCGCACGACTCTTTGCGCTCTCGAGCGTCCATGCACATCAGCTCGGCGAGATCAAAGAAATCGGCAACCCTTCCCGCTTTTTCCAGTTCCTGGTTGAGTTCGGCGCCTTCACCCGGCACCTTGACGTCGGTCCAGAACTCCTCTCGCAGGGCCCGGATCTTCTCGATGGCCTCGTCGAGGCCCTTCTCGCTCCGCGACATCCCGCACTCGTCGAGCATCAACATCCCAAGTTCACGGTGCAGCGAGTCCACGCTCCGGGTGCCATCGATCGAAAGCAATTTCTTGGTACGCTCTTCCACCTCGCTCATGGAATTTGAAAATTCGTCGCGGTCGGTGTCGACCGTGTCGAGTTTGGCGGTTGCAAGGTACTCACCGAGGGTATCGGGAATCACGAAGTAGCCGTCTGCCAGGCCCTGCATCAGCGCCGACGCTCCGAGTCGGTTGCCGCCGTGGTCTGAGAAGTTGGCCTCGCCGAGCACGAAGAGACCGGGGATCGTGCTCATCAGGTAATAATCGACCCACAAGCCGCCCATCGTGTAGTGGGGTGCCGGGTAGATCCGCATCGGCACATCGTAGGGGTCCTCGCCGGTGATCATCTCGTACATATCGAAGAGATTGCCGTACCGGGTGCGAATAACATCGACGCCGAGCCGGTCGATGGCGTCTGCAAAATCGAGGTAGACGCCGCGCTTGTTCGATCCGATGCCGCGCCCCTCGTCACAAACATTCTTGGCGTTGCGGGAGGCCACGTCACGCGGCACCAGGTTGCCGAAGGAGGGATAGATCCGTTCGAGGTAGTAGTCGCGCTCGTCCTCGGGGATGTCGTTCGGGGCTCGCTCGTCGCCCTCCGCCTTGGGCACCCACACTCTGCCGTCGTTGCGCAAACTTTCGCTCATCAGGGTGAGTTTGGACTGGTAGTCGCCGGCCTGTGGGATGCAGGTGGGATGGATCTGGGTAAAACAGGGGTTGGCGAATCCGGCGCCCCTCTTGTGGGCCCTCCACGCCGCGGTCACGTTGCACCCCTTGGCGTTGGTCGACAAATAGTAGACGTTTGAATAGCCGCCGGTGCACAAAAGGACGGCGTCTGCCGCGTGGGCCTCCACCTCACCTGTGACCATGTCGCGGGTGATGATGCCGCGCGCTCGGCCATCGACCACCACCAGGTCGAGCATTTCGCTGCGCGTGTTCAGGTCAACAGTCCCAGCCGCCACCTGCTGGCTCAAAGCCGAATAAGCGCCGAGCAGAAGCTGTTGGCCAGTTTCACCACGCGCGTAGAAGGTGCGCGAGACCTGGGCGCCTCCGAACGACCGGTTGGCGAGGTACCCACCGTACTCTCGGGCAAAGGGAATTCCCTGCGCCACACACTGGTCGATGATGTTGTTCGAGACCTCGGCAAGTCGGTAGACGTTGGCCTCGCGCGACCGGTAGTCCCCACCCTTGATTGTGTCGTAGAACAGGCGGTAGACGGAGTCGCCGTCATTCTGGTAATTCTTGGCGGCGTTGATTCCACCTTGAGCGGCCACGCTGTGGGCCCTGCGGGCGCTGTCCTGATAGCAAAAAACCTTGACGTTGTATCCGAGCTCGCCGAGGCTCGCCGCGGCGGAGCCGCCGGCAAGGCCCGTGCCGACCACGATGATCGTGTGTTTCCGTTTGTTGGCAGGGCTGACGAGCTTGATTTCGTCGAGCAGCCGCTGCCACTTTTCAGCGAGCGGCCCCGACGGAATGCGTGCATCCAATTTCATCCCGTCACCTCCCTAGTGCACGGCGCCCGTCAGCACGGCCAACGGGATCGAGATATTGCCGGCGCCGATGAGCACCGAAAAGAAAATCGCCGCTCCCCGTCGCATCCACCCGAACCGGTTGTGGTCCCAGCCGAAGGTCTGGAAAAGGCTCCAAAGACCGTGGTAGAGGTGGAAAGCCAGGAGCAGGTTGGCGACGATGTAGAGGCCCGCGATCAGCGGGTTCGAAAAGCTTGCCAGTGCGTTGTGGTAGACATCTCCGCGGACGAAATCCGGGTTGGCGACGCCAACTGTCAAGTCGAGAATGTGGTAGATGATGAAGAATGCAATGATCGGCCCACTCCACATCATGGTCCGCGCCGCATAATCGACGGAGGGCGGCCTGAAAACTCTGTACTTGACCGGTCGGGCGGCACGATTTCTCAACCACACCAGGACCGCCGCTACAATATGAACGCCGACACAGAACAACAACACCGAGCGCACCGCCCACAGAAACGGTTGATTGGCCTGCAGGAGCTCGGCATAGTGGTTCAGACGCTCGGCTCCGAGGTAAATCTGGAGATTGCCGAGCATGTGGCCCATGACGAAACCGAAGAGGATGATGCCGGTGACGGCCATCAACACCTTCTTGCCCAGCGTCGAACTGAAGTACCCGACGGCTTGATTCATGGAGTTTCCGAACCCCTTCCTTTTGTGTGGCACCGGCACCAGGTCGACCCGCCGACGCCCGTCGATAGAGGCTACTCCGGCCGCCGCATTTTCTCAATGGCCATCCGGTGCCTCCGCAGCTGTCAAAGAACGGACTCGTTCTGTGCGGCGTGCCATCTTCATCCGACTCGCCTCCGACCCGGATAACGCGCGAAATCCAGCAAAACGTCCAGCAAAGTGCGGGTTTTACCCCGCCGTGACCCATCTCAGAGCCGCTTTCGCGTAGAATCCCCGGCGGGAGGTTGAATTTGGATCGAATCGGGGTTGTCGGCACGTCCTATCGGACTGTTCAGGTCGATGCGTTGGCCGCGGCGGCGCTGCCTGCCGATTTCCCGCGGGAGAACCTGGTCGAACTGGCACGTCTCGCGGGTTTTTCAGAGCTCGTCTATCTCGGTACCTGCAACCGCGTCGAGTTCTACTTCAGGGGCGATACCCGCATCCACACCAATCCCCTCTTGTTTCATCTCAGGCGGAGCCTCACCGATCTCACCGAAGGCGGCTGCCAGCTGCCCGACGATGACGGGCTCTACGTCCACTTCGGGCGCTCGGCGGTCCGCCACCTGTTTCGGGTGACCTCCGCCCTCGACTCCATGATGGTCGGCGAGGCGCAGATCGTCGGCCAGGCAAAACAGGCCCACGAGATCGCGCACCAATCAGGGCTGCTCGGGGGCATTCTCGATCAGACCTTTCACGAGGCGTTCCACCTCGCCAAAAGGATCCGCACCGAAACCGAACTCACGCGCCGACCGGTGTCCCTGGTGACCCTGGTCGAACGAACTCTGCACGAGCACCTCCAGGCCTCGCATGCCCCGGTGCTGATTCTCGGCGCCGGCGAGATGGCCCGGCAGGCACTCCGGCTGGTGCGAACCGGCGATCCCGAACGGCGGGTGATCGTTGCCAATCGGACCCCCGCCCGCGCCCTGGAAATGGTCGCCGACGACGCCAATGGCGAGACGATCGACCTCGCAGAGGCGATCGAAAACCCTCCAACGGTTGGCACCATCATGGCCGTCACCTCGTCGAACGAGACCCTGCTCAGCCGCAAGCGCGTCGCGTCCGTGCGCGACCATCTCGACGACGACCAGGAGCTCCTCGTCATCGACCTCGCCATGCCGCAAAACGTCGAGCCGAGCGCCGGAGCGCTGGCCCGGGTGACCCTGCACGGTATCGACGAGATGCACGAGGCTGCCGAAATCAACCGCCAGCGCCGTCTTGAAGAGATGGACAGATGCGAAAAACTGGTGGAACACCAACTCGGCACCCTCAGACGGCACCTCTTCGACCGCGCCCTCTCACCCGCCGCCCGAAGTATCCAGAAGTCTTATATGGAAATGGCCGACCGAGCCGTCCGCCACTCTCTGAGCAAGGAGCTCTCTCATCTCGGTGAGCCAGACCAGAAGGCGGTAGAGCGTCTCGCCAGGGGCATGGCGAAGAGGATGGTCCAGGTTCCGCTCAAGGGCCTCAAAGGGGCTGCCTGGCACCACTCGAGCGCCGTCATCGACGGTTTCATGAAGGGTCTCGAGGGCGACAACGGCGTTGAAGAGGATTCAAAAGAATGACCTCGCAGGCTCTCCGTCTCGGAACCCGCGGTTCCGATCTCGCCCTCTGGCAGGCACACCACGTCGCGCAGATGATCAAGGACCGACTCGGGATCGCATGCACCGTCGAGATCATCAAGACCCGGGGCGATCGCATCCAGGATGTCGCCTTTCGAAAGATGGAAGGCAAGGGCTTCTTCACCAAGGAGCTGCAGGATGCGCTGCTCGAGCGCCGCGTGGATCTGGTGGTTCACTCGCTCAAGGATCTGCCGACGGACGAGCCGCCCGGACTCACGGTAATTGCAATTCCGGAAAGAGCGAACGCAGCGGATCTCCTGCTCGTCCGCTGCGATATCGAGCCGCCACCGGCTGATGACCCTCTCGCCTTGGCCGGCGGGACCGTCCTCGGCACCTCGTCGCTGCGCCGTGCCGCCCAGGCCCTGGCGAGAACGCCGGACATTCAGATTCGCGCACTGCGCGGCAACGTCCCAACGCGAATCCGCAAGCTTCGCGACGGAGGGTACGACGCTATCCTGTTGGCCGCGGCCGGTGTCTCCCGGCTGGAGTTGGATCTCGAGGGATTGGTCAGTCTCGAGCTTCCGTATGAATTGATGCTGCCCGCCCCCGGACAGGGAGCGCTCGCCATCGAGACCCGCGCGGATGACGCGGCGAGCGAGGGCCTGCGCGAACTCCACGACGACGAGGTCGCGCTTTGTGTCGAGGCCGAACGGTCCCTCCTGGCTCTGCTCGGTGGCGGCTGCCACCTCCCGTTGGGCTGTCTGGCGACCGCTGAAGAAACGGGTATTCGGTTGCAGGCGGTTCTCGGAGCCATCGACGACGAGGCCACCAACGCCACCGTCGCCCGGGTCGGCGGGGCCGCTGCGGATCCGGCGACCGCAGCCAAGGTGTGTTTCGAAGCGCTCCGCCTTGCCCTGCCCGAGGTGGTCACGTCGTGAGTCGATATGTGCTCATCACCCGTCACCCCACCGACTGCGTGGAGCTCCAGGGACTGCTTTCGGCCTGTGGTCTGACCGTGCGACCTTATCCGGTGCTTCGTCTCGAGGACATCGACGACGATACCGGTTGGGATGCGGTCTCCCGGTCACAAGCGGCAGTCGAAGCTCCCGCCTGGCTTGTCCTTGCATCACCGCGAGCTCCGGAGCGATTCGTGCGAGGTTGCCGCGAGCGCGGTCTCGAAAACCTCCTCGATCTGCCGGCCGCCGCCGTCGGCCCCTCGACCGCTCGGGCCGCCGAAAAGGCAGGCCTGAACATCGATTTGGTCGGCCCGGGAAACGGTGCCGGACTCGCCGAACAGCTGACCGAAACCCTGAATCCTGAAGCTCCAGTGATCTTTGCCTGCGGGAAGGAGCGCCGTCAGGAGTTGCCGCTGGCGCTGGAAGAGGCCGGTCATGCGGTCCTCCCGTTGGTTGTCTACCGGATGGTGCCGACGCCGCCGCGAGAACTGCCGCCCCTCGGGCCAAGCCTCGAAGCGGTTGTGTTGACCTCACCCCGCGCGGCAACTCTCTATCTGGAGGGCGTCGGCGGCAAGCCGCTGCCCTGCCCCCACCTGGCGCTCGGAACAACGACTCAGCAGGCCGCCGCCGGTCTCGGCATCGAGTGCCGCATCCCTAAAGAACCGACCATGGAAAGTCTCGCGGAGGAACTATGTACGATCTGATCAACCGCCCCCGCCGCCTGCGCCGCACACCGGCGATGCGCGACCTCGTCGCCGAGACCCGCCTCGATGCAAAGATGCTGGTGCAACCCCACTTCGTGGTCCCCGGTACAGGCGTTTCGGCGCCGCTCGGCGCGATGCCTGGAATCGACCACCAGTCGATCG
>JASJGQ010000173.1:0-3460 GCA_033791425.1 Acidobacteriota bacterium | reverse complement strand
TGGATGCCGGGAGACCCGGTGCTCAAACCCGGCCCGGATCTCGTCGGCAACGTCTGGAAGGAGTGGAAGCCGAACGAGTAGCGGTCCCAACGTTCCCCAGCATTCAGAATTCAGGGGGCGGGAGTCATTCCCTCCCCCTCTTTTTATACTGACCTGGCGCCTGCCGATTTTGCATGAGCCATCCAAGCGAGTCCAAAATAGAGACCCGTGAGACACCACAGAATCTGCCATTCGCCCGCCACGTCAGCGAGCCCTGCCCCCATCTGGTTGATGCGAAGAAAGCCCGCGATCGCTGAAGTGCTTGGCAGCAGCAGCGAGATTGTGTTCAGCCAACCGGGGATCATCTCCTTCGGCCATGAGAACCCGGCAAGGAAGACCGCCGGCAGGGATGTGAAGAGCAGCACCTGCAGGGCGGTTTCTCGATGGCGAAACACCGTCGAGATGGCGAGGGCCAGGAGGATCGCCGCGAGCAGGAACGGCAGCGCAAAGAGCATGGTTGTTGCGGTGTCGCCTCGGTGCGGGAAGCCGAAGATCCGGTGGACCACGACGAAATAGAACATGGCGTGCACGAAATAGAGCGCGAGGTAGGCAAGGGTGCGCCCGAGGACAGTACCGAGTGGGCCGGCGATCGGTGGGGTCGCGTCCTGTTCGTGCGCGGTGCCGCCCAGGATGCCGATCCCGATGAGCAGGGTCTGCTGCAGAATGAGAACCAGAATCGAGGGCACGATATAGCTGGCGTATCCCTCGGCGGGGTTGTACAAGGGTCGGTCGACAACCGGCAGGGGATCACGGGCGATAAGGGCTTGGGCCCTCGGCATGCCCGCAGCCTCCAGCCGCCGGATCTCGATGCCGGCCGACATGGTTCGGGTCACCTCCACGAGACCGGTTGTGACCTGCCGATAGATCAGGAAGTACGCCGCATCCGCATAGAGGCCGACGGTTGCGGAGTCACCGCGAAGCACTCTGCGTTCGAAGCCCGCGGGGATCTCCAAGATCCCGCCCGCGGCGCCGTGCCGGACAGCGGATATCGCGTCCGCGAGATCGGGGGACCGCGAGACGACACGGATCAGTTCGTGAGCGTCGGTCATGCGAACGAGTTGCCGCGAGAGCGGAGTGCAGTCGAGATCCACCACCACCGTAGGCACCTCTTTGAGCACCTCGGGGAGGTAGGGGAGGGGATAGAAAAACGCATAAAGCACCACCGCCCCGACCAGGATCAGGAGCGCTCCGGGATCGGCGGCGATCCGGTGGAACTCGGCGACGCAGACCCGAAGGATGCGCATCACATCCGCCCCCAGTAGCTGTCGTCGGTCAGCACAATCCCGAGACGGCGTATGGACAGAAGGGGTGTGAGGACGAGGAAGACGGCGAGCGCCCCGAGCTCGGGCAGAGAGGCCACCGGAGGAGCTCCGCGCATGACCTGCTCGATCAGCAGGCGGAGATAGTGGGTCAGAGGGAGCATCGCCCCCCACGCCTGGGCGACCGGCGGCATGGCCATGGTCGGGAATGTGAGCCCGACGAACGCAAACGCCGGCGTCGCGATCAAGGCAGCGGCGCTGGTTGCGAAGCGCAGGTTGGCGAACCAGACGGCGAGCACTACGCCGATGCCCTCGTAGGCGAGGATGAAGAGCGTCGTGCCCGCAAGAACAGTAGTCAGATCGCCGTGCAGCGGCACGCCCATGAATCTGAGGGTGAAGGCGATCATGAGCCAGGCCACCACGAGATAGCCCACGGTGTAGGGCAGCATTTTGCCGCAAATGGCGCGAGTTGCACTGCCGCCCGCGGCGGCGAGCCACTCCGGACCGGTCCCCTCCTTGATCTCGATCCCGACCGCGTGCACCGCGGCCACGATGACGAAAAGCTGGAGCATGGTCGGCAGGAGGGAGCTGACGAGGAAGTAGACGTAGTTGAGCCAGGGGTTGAAAAGGGCGTGGCGATCGGACCGGATGGGCTCGAAGTGCTCCCGAGCACCGGCCGGAGAGTCGCCGCGGGCCACTCGCTGGCGGATCTCGATACCCGCGGACATGGTCCCAACCGCCGCCATCATGTCGCGGCGAATGAGGCTCGACGGTACCAGGAGCTGCGAGTTTCGGTAAAGCACCACCGATGTCGGGGCCCCCCGCAGCAGGTCGCGCTCGAGATGACGCGGGATCAGCACCGCGGCATAGATTTCGCCCTTGAGCATCAGCTTTTCGGCGGCGAGGCCGCTGCCGACCCGGTGGCTGACCGCCATCGTCGGACTGGCGTCGAGCATGCGCACGAGTCGCCGGGAGAACGAGGAGCCGTCGAGATCAACCACCACCACCGGCAGGTCGTGGATCGTGCCAGCCGCGAAGATCACCCAAAGGAGGACGAAGGAAACGAGAGGAAGCACCACCACCAACAGAGGATAGAGAATGCGGGTGCTCATCCGTCGCAGCTCTCTTCTCGCAACCGCGAGCACACCCGGGGGCAAAGACATGGAGTGACCTGCCCCTCAGTGCGTGGCGACCGCGTCCCAGTCGACGACTGCGGTCATTCCCGGGCGCAGGCCTTCAATCGGCCGTGTGGGCCGGGCCCGGACCTCGAAGGTCTTGAGGTCAAACTCGCCTGCGGCGCTGGTTGCCCGCCATGTGGCGAAGGCGCCCTGTGGGGAAATGAAGTAGACCTCCAGCTCGACAGCCTCGCCACCGAGAGCGGGGATCTCCGCCGTGATTCGGGTTCCGATCCGAATGGCGGTCAAACGGTCCTCGCGGAGATTGAACGTCAGCCAGACGTCCGAGAGATCGACGATGGTGACGATGGGGAATCCGGCCGCGACCAGCTCACCCTCCTCGGCCACAACCACGGCCACCTGGCCGTCGAGGGGGGAACGGATGGTGGTCTCGTCCAGATACGCCTGGACCTCCGTGACGGCGCCGGCGGCCTGGCTTTCGAGGGCCGCTGCGGTCTGTCGATCCTCGCTCCGGGCGCCGGTGCGGGCCATGTCATACACCGCTTCGGCGGCGTTGGCGGCGTCACGAGCCGCCTTCCAGCCCGCCTCCGCCTCGTCGCGACGCTGCTCGGGGACCACGCCGTCGCGGTGCAGACGGGTCACCCGGGCATAGGTTGTTTCCGCGAGGTTGGCGGCCGCGACTGCTCGCAGCCACATGTTATGGGCCTGCCGAATCTCCTCCTCGCGGGCGCCGGCATCGGCCTTGTCCGATTGCGCCGCCGCCGCCCTCTGGGCGGCCTCGGCCTGATCCAGTTTGGCGTCGATCTCTGGACTCGACAGCCTCACCAGGAGATCGCCCGCGTACACCTGATCGCCTTCCTGAACGGTGATTTCGAGAATCCGAGCCGGGATCTTCGAAGCGACCTTGACCTCGGTGGCCTCGACCTCGCCCTGGACGAGGTCCGGACCGGGCTGTAAGGCGAACCATCCGAAGATGCTGATCGCGGTCACCGCCGCCAGCATCACAACCACAATGCCGACGCGTCG
>JASJGQ010000172.1:0-19162 GCA_033791425.1 Acidobacteriota bacterium | reverse complement strand
TCCCAACCCAGGTCGTGCAGCCGGTCGACCACGTCCTTGACGCGTTGTGCCTGGTCCTTCGGCACCACCAGGACGGCATCGGGTGTGGCCACCACCACCAGATTGTCGACGCCCATGACCGCCAACACCGGTCCGGTGCTGACGAGGACGTTATCGGCGGCGTCGAGGGCTGTGATCCTCCCGCGGCCCGCGTTGCCCCGGTCGTCGGTCGGCATCTCGTCGGCCAGGGACGGCCATGAACCGACGTCGGACCACGGGAAGTCCACCGGCATGACCCAGCACTGCCGAGCTCCCTCCATGATCCCGACGTCCACCGAAGTCGCGGGCAGGGTCGGATAGACCTCGGCGAGAATCGCGTCGGCGTCGGCGCTTGACCGAGCCTGGCCGATGCGCTCGAGGCCGGCCGAAAGTTCGGGGAGCTGTCGCTCCATCTCGGTCAGCAGATCGCGCCCACGCCAGGCGAAGATGCCGGCATTCCACAGAAAACGGCCGCTCGATATATAGCCCTCCGCGCGGTGCACATCGGGTTTCTCCACAAAGGCCTGGAGCTGATGAACTGTCCATCGGCCGTCGCGCGCATGCTCGCGGCCCACTTCGAGATAGCCGTAGCCGGTCTCCGGTCTCGTGGGTTGGATGCCGAATGACAGGAGACCGCCCTCACGGGCGACCAAGTCTGCTCCCGCCGCCATCGCGGATCGAAAATTTTCGTCGTCGCCGATCAGATGGTCGGCGGGTAGGACGATGCACACGGCGTCGTCGTCTCCGGCACCGACCGCGTGGGCGGCCAACCCGACACACGCGGCAGTGTTGCGACCGACTGGTTCGGCGAGGATGTTGCCGGCCGGCACCTCCGGCAGAATTCGCCGGCACGCCTCGGCGGTGGTCTCGGTTGTGATCACCCACACCTGTTCCGGGGGCACCAGCCCATCAAGCCGGTCATAGGTCAGCCGCAGCAGCGGCGCCACACTGATCAGATCCAAAAGTTGTTTGGGGCGGTCTCGGCGCGACGCCGGCCAGAACCTCGTCCCCGACCCACCGGCCATGATCACTGCGTGCAACATGGCCTCATCTTACCGTGGAAACTGCCCGCCGGTCTCGGGTGCTGCCGTTCAACCGACCAGCTCCAGAACTTCAACCAAGCTGCCGATCCGCCGATACGGCTGTCCGTCAAAGAGACCGCGGCGGTCGACCAGTGCGGCGCCGAGGCCCGCGTTTTCGGCGCCGGTGTAATCCTCCAGAGGCGAGTCGCCGACGTGCAGCGTTCGATCAGACGCGACCCCGAGCTCCCGAAGTGTCCGCTGAAAGATCTCAGGTGCCGGTTTTTCGACACCGATGATCGAGGACACGGTGACGACCTCGAAGAGGTCCGTCAGCTCGAGGGCGTCGAGCATCTTCGGCAGGCGGCGGTCCCAGTTGGAAATGACCGCCATCTTCACCCCACGTTTGGCGAGCCCATCGAGTGTTGCACGTGCGTGGGGGTAGGTGCGCCACACGCTGTCTTCTGAAAACGCCCGATAAAGATCATCGAGGAGGTTCTCCCAGGGGGCGTCGTGGTCGAGGCGGATGAGGACCTCACGGACGAATGCTCCCCACCACGCTCGCTCGCCCCCGGCCACCGAGCTGTAGCGGTCGCTTCCCGGAGCGGTGCGGCTCTGCATCTGGGCCCACGCCTCGGCAAACACCGGGCCCACGTCCTCGGGACGAACCGCGCGGCCGTGGCGGCTGAGATGGGTCGCATAGATTTCGGCCGGGCTCGGGTCGCTGAACAGGAGCGTGCCCCCGATGTCGAACGTGACCGCCGTATAACCGTTGGTTTCCATCGCGAGAGCATAACGGGATTGCGACCGGATCTGCCATACTTCTCCGGTGCGACCGCAAGTTTTTTGTCGGTGCCTTTTTCAGCGTTGGGGCATATCACTGATGATGGTGACGCCCCGAGGCCTGCTGGCGACCGTGACGGTCATCCTCGCCATATCTGCGGGGTTGGCGACTGCGGGGTCCATCGAAGACCGGGTGCAGAGCCACGTCGACGCTGCGATCTCGGGCGGTGTGGCGCCCGCGGACTATCACCATCTCTTCATGGCATTCAGTTGGCGGGCCACCCTGGGCGATTGGATGGACGTCGAGCACAACCTCGACCGTCTGACCGCAGTTCGCAGGATCGATCCTCTGATGGTCGACGAGTTGCGGCTGATCCGGTCCCGAACCCTTGTCGACCGTGGTCGGGCTGCGGCGGCCGCCGAGCTCTTCCGAACCATGGGCGGCCTCGAGGGCTGGTGGATCGCCGGCCCCGAGCCTCTCGAGGAGCTGGCAGATTTTGACGACCTCGCGGTACCGCCGTCACCTGATGCAGCGTGGAGGGCCGTACTGGGCACCGACCCCCTCGGGTGGGTGCAGCTGTCCGGTCTGACCTGGCCGTCACAGCGGCAGATGGCCTACCTCGCAACCACGGTCGTGAGTGATCGCGAACAGCCGGTCGCGCTCCGTGTGGGGGCCGCCCAGGTGGCGCGAGCGTGGCTCAACGGCGACGAGGTCTTGACAACACGACAACCGCTGCGGCGCGGCGAGGATCAGGTGTCCGGCGGAGGGTGGCTGCGTCAGGGCCGCAACACGGTGGTGGTGGCGGTGGCCTCCGAGGACAGTCAATTCTGGCTCCGTGCCCGTCTCACCGCGCCGAACGGAGACGCTCTCGCAGGCGTCGGCGAGATCCTGGACCGACCCGCAACGGCGCCCGGCAGCCGCCGCAAGACGCCCTCCATCCGCGATCTCGAAAGCGAAATCCGCTCGGCGGTTGCCAAGGCGGTGCCTGGAGCCAAAGTTGCCCTGGCCGCGTACCTGGTCGCTCGCCAGCCACAGCCCGTCGGCGGTGGCGGCGTCCAGGCTTCGTGTGTCGCCGCGCGGTCCGAAGCGCCGGGTGAAGCGCGGCTTTTGCAGTGGATCGATACGACCGAGCCTGGTCTGGCGCGTGAGTTGTTGGCTGACGCCATCGCGGCGGAACCCGACCTCGTGTGGGCCCGACTAGAGCTTGCGGCCTGGTTGGGGGAACGCGGCCTCTTTGACCAGGCCCACGACGTGCTTGCCGAAGGGATCGCCGACGACCCGGCGGTTGCCGGCACCAGTCTCGAGATGGATGGCTTTCTGTGGGGCCCCGTCATTCTGCCGGAGCTGGCCGAGTTGGCGCGCGCCAATCCGCGTTGTCTGAAAGCCAACCTGATCCTCGGCGAAACCGCGGAACAGAGCCGCCGTTGGGACCTCGCAGCAGAGGCGGCTCAGCGTCTGGCGGTCTTGACTCCGGGCCTTCCCGTGGTTTCGGACCTCCGCCAGCGGCTCGCCGAAAATTGTGGTGACGGAGAGTTGGTGCGCTCTCTCGTCAGCGCTCTCGTCGAGCTCGATCCCAATCAACCGGAGCTCAAGCTGCGCTTCGCCCGCTTGCTGGCCGCCGGTGATGATCTCGAGGCGGCGCGGCTGGTTCTCGCCGATGGTCTCGTGCGTTCACCGACCAACGTCGATTTCATGCTCGAGCTGGCGCGGCTGGAGAACGAGGGAGGCGACCAGGGCCGCGCGATCGAACTCGCACGGTCGGTGCTCGATTTCCGCCCACAGGACCGTCGCGCACAGCGGCTCCTTGAGCTTCTCGGCGAGTCCTCCGAAAACCTCGATTGGCTGCGATCCGAGAACGAGCTCTGGAAGATGGCCGACGAAGCCCCACCCGGGGACCCTGCGGTTGCCCTTCTCGACCGCCATGAGATCCGCTTTCTGCCGTCGAATTTGACCGAGGAGCGGGTTCAACAGGCCTTTCTCATCACCTCGGCGGACCGTGCGCGAGATTTCCTCGTCAACACCCTTCCTTTTGTGGCGGAGTCCGAACGTCTCCGCATCCTCCACGCGAGGATCTTGCGTCGTGATGGGTCGGAGGTCGCTGCCCGTCAGAGTAACTCACCGCGCCTCTCAGAGCCCGAGTTCAACCTGTATTACGACACCCGTTTGCGGGTCCTCCGGTTCTCGGAATTCGAGGACGGCGACCTGCTGGAGATCTCCTACGTTTTGTCCGAGACGGAGGAGGCGAACGAAACCGGCCCCTACAACGGCGGTCTGCTGCCCCTTGGCCGCTCGATTCCGGTGGCGCTGATGGAGGTAGAGCTGATCGGCCCTCAGGCTTCTCTTCCTTCGTGGGAGCTGGTTGGCATTGAAGGGGCACCGGTTGTCGGGGAGACGCCCGACGGTGACGTGACGTTGCAATGGCAGTGGCGTGATCTGCCGCCTGTTCCGAGGGACGTTCCTGCCGCGCCACCTCTCATGGTCAGTCCGTATCTGGTGTATTCGAACCACCCCGAGTGGGGCGATCTTGCCGACTGGTATGACCGGCACGTAGCGCCCCGTCTGCGGGTATCGGAGCAGGTAGAGGAAACCGCCCAACGTCTCGTTGACGGCTACGACGACCGTCTCGACAGGATCAACCGCATCTACCGCTTTGTGACCAACGAGATCAAGTATGTTGGTCTCGAGTTCGGTGAGCACCGATTCCGTCCGTTTTCGGCCGATTGGGTTCTGCACCACCGCATCGGCGACTGCAAAGACAAGGCGGCGCTGCTTGTGGCGCTCCTGGATGTGGCCGGTGTGCCCGCACGAATGGTGATGATTCGGACGGCCGATCTGGGGCCGGTCGGCAATCAACTGGCCGTGCTTGAAATATTCAACCACGCGATCGCCTACCTCCCCGAGGACGATCTGTGGCTCGACGGAACCGCCTCTGGCCACGTCGTCTTTCCACCTCCGAGCCTGGATCAGGACGCGGTGGCTCTGGTGGTGGATGGTCCATCGAGCGTCCTCCAAACCACACCGGTTGTCGGCGCGGGCCTGTCCTCGCGTCGGTATCGGGTTCGTCCAGCCGGTGACGGCATGGTCGATATCGAGGTGCGCAGCGAAGACTCCGGCGATGCTGCGGACATGCGGCGCGCGCGGTTCGCCGGTAGCCGGGAGAGTGAAAGATTCGCGCGGTGGCTCCGTTCGCAGTTCCCGGGCGTTCAAGTGGAGGGTGAGCCCGTGGCACAGGTCTTTCCCAGCCGCGATCCGGCGCTGATCGAGGTCAAGGGCTCCATCGCCCGCAGCGCCCTGCAGAGCAGCGGGGGCATTCCCGTCTTCCCGGGAGAGCTCGAGTGGAAGGCGAGTTCAGTCCCGGGCGGGGCTCGACACGGGCCTCTGATGGTCGTGGTGAAACCGGATCTTGAGTGGACGCTGGAGGTGGAACTCGGACGGCCACCTGGAACCCTCCCGGAGTCCTCCGAGATCGAGACACCTTTCGGTGAACTTCGCCTCCAGATCGATGGCAACGACAAGGGCTACCGGGTCGAGGGTTTCCTGCACTTGGATCCAGGCCTCGTGGCAGCGGCCGAGGTGGACGAACTGCGCCGTTTCCTGGTCACGGTCGAGCGTCTTCTCGGCCGAAAGCTGGAGTCGCCATGACGTTTTTCAAGCGCCTCACGGGCGTGCTGGTGATGGCGTTGCTTGTCGCACACCCATCCACGGCGGGATGGTTCGAGACGTGGCAGGCGGATGAGAGCCTGGATCTTCCGGCGGCCCGTGAGCTCGCCCTTGCAGGCATGACGACCGACCCGACCGGCGCCGACGCGGTGGCGTCGGCCATGTGGTGGCTGGCCAATCTCGACAACCTGCCGGATCCCGAAGAACCCCTGACCCTGGCCTGGACCGACAGGGACGCCGAACTCGGTTTTGTCCTGGCTCGAATTGCCGCCACATTGAGATTCGAACCACCCGATGGCACCCTGGTGCCGGCCGAGCTGTCGGGGCCGTATGGGGTTTTCAGCAACCTTGATCTCGAGCGGTCGGTCGTTCCTCCCGATGACCAACTGCCACCGGTCGGTACGGTTTGGCTCGACGAGGCCAGCCCGTTTCGGGTTTCGCTGCGCACTCGTGACGGGTTTTTCGGGCCACCCACGAGCATGGTGGTCGATGGTGTGTATCTGGTGGCGTGGACCCTCGAGGTGGCCGACGACACGACGGGTTGGATGGTGGTGGAGGCTCGTGGCGGCTACAACCTCGAGGTCGACGGCGAGGCGGTTGATGACCGGCGCCAGTGCGGCGTGATCGACCCTTCGACGAACTGGTACTCGCTGCAGCTGCGCAGCGGCCAGCATCGTATTCGCCTTGAGGTGGCTGCGCCCGACTTCGCGGAGGCACGACTCAGCCTCCTCGACGATCGGGGCGCCCGTCTTTCCGGCGTGACGGTGGTTCAAAGTGTGCCGTCAGAGCCGTCGCATTCCGAGGTGAAGCCCGCGCTGCCACCGGCATCGCGTGAACTCGATGACCGTGTCGACGCCGGTGAGGCATCCGTGGCAGAGCTTTTGTTGGCAGCGCGTCTCGCCGGGGGGCGCGGCGATCGGGTGCGCGAGATCGGCTTTTCCGAGCGTGCGGTTGCGGCAGGCCCTGATGACCCGTGGGCAGCGCTCGCTCTGGCGCGGAGTCTATTTTTGGAGAGCGGCGGCGCCGCCACCGGTGAAAGGGCGCGCCGGATCGGCACGCTCCTGCGCGAGGCCGGGTCGATCCCGGGTGCACGCTTTCTCGACCGGGCCGTCGCGGTTCGCGAAGGGCGGAGTGAGGATGCCGAGCGCATCCTCGATGCTCTCGCCGACGAACACGCCACCGATGTCCGCGTTCTGAGCATTCGGGTCCGCGAGGCCGTGCGGCGCGGTTGGGCGAGAGAGGGTGAGGAGGAGCTCGAACGCCTCGAAAACGCCTTACCGAGCTCTCACGGTGTCACGGGCCTCAGGCTCGAAGTCCTTTCGGCCCTCGAGCGGTGGGACGAACGCGAACAACTCCTGCGCGCCCTGGCGGCGGTCAAACCCGTCGACACGCGGTGGATCGGGCAGCTCGCATCCGGGTGTCTGGTCGGCGAGGCCGTCAGTCTGACCGAGGGTCTCCAGGCCTCTGTCGCCGACCCGGACTTCGACGTCCAGTTGGTGCGGCTCAACCTCGAAAACGGCGATGTCGAAGGCGCCCGGGCGGCCCTGGGTCGGGCACGCGACACCTGGGGCAACCTTGAGGTGTTTGATCAACTGGCGCTGGTGTTGGCTGCGGGTGATGAGGCGGCGATGGACCGGGCATTGGCCGGAGCACTCGAGCGACACCCTTCGAACCTCGAACTCCTGACCCTCGCGTGGCGTCGCGGCGCAGTGCCGTTTTTCGCCGCCTTCGAGGTCGACGCCCGCGACTTCGCGGCGTCCCACCGGGACCTTGGCAAAGACGTCGATGTCGTTTTGCTTCTCGATCAGGCGGTCGAGCGGATCTATGCCGACGGGTCGAGTCTTTACTACTACCACGGCCTGACCCGTGCCAACACCCCGGTGGGTGTCCGACGCGCTTCGATCCTGCAGCCGCTGCCCGACGCCCATTTCATCAAGGTGCGCGTCATCAAACCCGACGGATCGGTCATTGTTCCCAGTGATGTGCGCACGGGCCAGGGCTTTGTCGCTCTCAATCAGGTGGAGCCCGGTGACCTGGTGGAGGAGGAGTATGTGGCGCGAGTGGGGGCGACCGGCGCCACCCGCCAGGGCCACCTCCCTCCATACCTGTATCGCTTTGCCGACGAAGACCGGGCCTTTGGTCTCTCCGAGTACGTTCTCCTGGTGCCGCCCGAGGTTGACCTCCAGGTGGACGGCAACTTCGAGGGTCTCGAACGCAGCGAGTCGGAGTGGCAGGGTCTCAGGGTGCTCAACTGGCACGCCGAGGGCGTACCGCCGATGGCCACCGAGCCCTTTGCTCCGCCTGCGCAGGACCTCATGCCGTGGCTCAACTACGGCTTTGGCGTGACCTGGCAGGATGTCGGCGATATTGTGCGGGATCGCTTCATACCGGTCCTGCGAACCTCAGCAGAACTGCGCACGTGGGGTCGTACCGCCCTCTCGGGCGACAGCTCCGGGGAGCAGGTTCGATCCCTTGTCGGTGCGCTGGTGGACACCGTCGAGGCCGGTGACGGCGATCTCGCCGTCGGTTCCGCGGCCGGTGACAGCTTTTCGAATCGGCGTGGCAACCGACTCGGCATCCTCGCGGCGGTGCTCGTGGATGCCGGGTGGCAGGTGGATCTGGTGCTGACGAGGGCGTGGAACCAGCGCGGCAACCAGCTGACCGTACCGACCCTCGACGCCTTTCCCGTGGCGCTGCTCAGGGTGAATCGTGGCGATGGTGACGTCTGGATCGACATGCGCGAGGAACGCCGCGGAGCCGGTCACATCAACCCGCTCTTCCAGGGCGCCGACGGTCTGGTCCTGCCTCTGAGCGATCCTCAACAAGCGGTGACGCTGATCGATCGGCTGCCGACCTTTGCCAATCCCGGCCTGGTGGAAGAGGTGTCGGTGAAGGCCGTGGTGTCGGCTTTGGGAGACGCTCGCATCACCTTCCGCCTGCCGCTCCGTGGGGGCCAGGCGGAACAGTTGCAGCAAAGGGTGGACAGCGTGCCATCGGACCAGATCGCCATGATCTACCGCCAGATGGCGGTGTCCCTGTTCCCCGGCGCCGACCAGGTTTCAGGGGAGATCCTGCGCGGCGACGACGAAGCGGTGGTCCTCCTCGAACTCACCGCACCGCGAGCCTGTGAGGTGGAGAACGGCCAACTCGTCTGCCGCAGCCTGGTCCTGTCGAACCCCCTGGTGCCGGTGTTGGCGTCGTTGCCGGAACGGCAGTATCCACTGGTCCTCAGACTGCCGATCGAGCGCCGGCTCAAACTCGATCTGGTGGCGCCTGACGGCTGGTCGGTCGTCTCGCGGCCCCCGAGACGGCTCAGCACCAACTGGGGATCGGTCACGGAGACGCTCTCGGACGCCGATGGGGCTCAGCGATCGGTCCTGCACATCGAGGTTCCGGCGCAGCGGGTGGAGCCCGAAGAATTCGCAGCCTTCGCCCGCTTTTGCCAGGCCCTCGACGAGCTCACTACCCGTCCACCGCGGCTCGAGAAGGCAGGCGATTAGCCGCCAGCCGGGCTCCGGCATCAGTGGTCAGGGACAGCGACAGGGAGCAGCGGCAGCGGCCGGGGTAGGTATCAGGTGCAGCGACGTTGCCCAGGCCACCTCTGCGCCTTTGCGTTGATTTCCTGGCTGCCGAAATCAGCCCGTCCGCCCGCCATCTGGGTCAATCTGGGTGATCTGTGGACAACCTCCGCCTCCCTTTCCTCGTCAACTCCCGGCGTCCTCCGCTTCTGCGGGTCGATTCGTTGACCTGAAAACGCCAGGGTCATGGGTATACTCGGCGCCGGCATGGAGATCCTCGAAGGCACCGTCATCGCGATGCACGGCCCGTTGGTGCGGGTGCAGGTCGGTGACGATACCCTCGTCGTGGCCTCGCGCCGGCGTTTGAACTGGGAGGGCGGCACGCCCTCGGCGGCTCGGCTGGTGGTCGGCGACAAGGTGTCGGTCGAGATGCGGGGCGAGGACGGCGTCATCGTCGCGGTGCACGCACGTGTGAACAGCCTGCTCCGGCGGGCTGCATCGAAGAACCGGGCGCAGATCCTGGCCGCCAACGTCGACCAGGCCCTCGTGGTGTTCGCGGCGCGCGAACCGATTCCGAAACAGGGGCTCCTCGATCGCTTTCTGGTGGCGTGCGAACTCGCGGGAATCCACGCCGTCATCACGATCAACAAGGTCGACCAGGGACTCGCCGAGATCGAAAAATTCCTACCGGTGTACGAGGAGCTGGGTTTCGATGTGGTCCGGGTTTCGGCGCGGAGCGGGTGGGGGCTGGGCATGGTCAAGCGTCTGCTGGTCGACCGCACCACCTTGTTCTGCGGTCCCTCGGGCGCCGGGAAGTCGTCACTCCTCAATGCGGTCTATCCGGGTTTTCGGCTCAAGGTCGGCGAATTGTCGGAGAGCACCGGCAAGGGCCGCCACACCACGTCCCTCGCCGAACTCATGCCCCTGCCGTACGGGGGCTTCGTGGTCGACACGCCGGGGCTCAGGGAGTTCGGCGTCTGGGAAGCGACGGCCGACGAACTCGCGCGGGCCTTTCCCGATGTTGCCCGCCACGCCGCCGTCTGTCGTTATTCGGATTGTAGTCACCAGATCGAGCCCGAGTGCGCCGTGCGTGAAGCGGCGGAAGCGGGCGAGATCGACCCCGGACGCTTCGCCAGCTACCAGAAGATCCTCGAAGAGGCCCTCGAAGGGTGAATTAGGAATTAGGAATTAGGAATTCCCATCCCAACACCCCACCGACAGGGAAGGCCGAGTGCTGACGAGAAAGACCGCGTGCGGCGGAGGTGCCATCCTTTGCATTGTTTGATCATGTGCCTCATCGGCCGCTAGGACGTTTTGGGCAACCAATGCATGGGGTGGCTCCTCTCGGGAAGAGCGTGCTGATACGTGCCGCGAGCGCCGGAGGTGTTCCTCTGCCCCTCTGCCCCTATCCAATCGCGCGGTGGGGTGCGGCGAGGAAACACGCCAGATAACCCGGCCGGCCGCGCAGGGTGGACAGGGGGACCATGATCCCCGCGGACTCGCGGCGCAGACCTTCGTACATCTGAGCCAGATCGAAACGATTCCGGAACAACCACATCTCCATCGGTTCACCCGGACTCAGCTCGGGGGTTTGAATCGGTACCTGCAGGGAATGGAGGATCACGTCGTCCGTGTCCCGGTACTCGCCAAAGATCCACTTGCGGGTACCGTCTTCGAGAACATAGGTGATAACGATCAGGTTGTCACCGATTTCCTGGGCCCTGGCCGAGACTGCGGCAGTATCGTCCTCGTCGGCGACAACCAGACGCCGGAGGCAGTCGATCAAGGGGCGCCTGAAGGGGATGGTCTTCGCCTCGGGTGGGAACTGTGTCCATACCGCTGCCTCGGCCAGCTCCTGGGGCGGCAGGCCCTTGAGCCGCGCGACGCCGAGGTACCTCAGTCCGACGTACAGTGTATCGGGCAAGCTGGGATCAATTGGAAACACCAGGTACTGGAGGTTGTCGATCTCTGCCACCACCAGGGTCTCGATGTCGAGTTCGAGCTCCAACTCCTCGAGAAACGGCAGGGCGACCACGATGCCTTCGTTGACCAGTTCGCCGTGGGCATCGAGAGTTGCGACGTAGCGTCGGAACGACTGCTGTGGCTGGCTGCTGCGCACTTCGGACAACGGAGCGAGAAAGCCGTCCACCTCACTCGGGTCGTAGCCTGAATGGACCAGGAACTCGGCGATATCGGAGACCTCACGGGTGCTTTTTCCGGTAGTCAGGCGCGCGAGTTCGACGATGCCGTGACCAAAGAACTCGAATCGTTTGGCTTCGAGACCGGGGTGGAGCATCGGCAGCAGACGGTACACGCCATAGTTCAACGCGATGCGAATGCCGTGATTGAAGGGAAAGCCGATGATTCGAAGTTCCTCGTAGACGTGTTGAATCTCGCACGCTGCGGCGATCACGCGGAGGGCGCGACGCGAGGTGTAGAAGGCGCCGTCGCCGAGGAACTTCTCAAAGGTCAGGCGCCGCCGGAGTCTGATCGCCTCGAGGCGATTCTGAAAGACATACATGAACTGGAGCGCCCGCTCCTCAGCCATGCGTCCCGCTTTCCGCATTTCCTCGAGCACGGTGGTGAAATTGGAAAGGTCGTAAATGAGGCCGAAGCGGCGAACGGCCGAATCGACAACGCCGGGGGCCGTGAAGTCGTAGGGCCGGGTGGTCTTGGCAATAGGAGTTGCCGAGGACGGTCCTGCGAACATCAAGGTCGTGCCCCGACGCTGCATGGGCAAAATGCGCCGCCTCAATGCGGACAAAAGCTCGAAGGTCTTGAGGCGGAGGCCGAGGTCGCGCAACAAATCCAGTTGGACCGCGGGCAGGTTGAGGGTCTCTGCAAGGCCGGCGCTGCGGATCGCATCGAGCAGACGCGGTTGCAGCAGCGCTTCCGGACGATCCAGCTTGAGGTTGGAGCCCACCGCCATCCGTAGCAGGCCGCCGACTTCCGGCCGCCGCAGGACGAGGTCGTTGAGTCGCTCGAGGACCCTCAGGTTCGCTGTGTGAAGAGCTTCTGCGTTCTGCCGGAAACGGGCCTGCAGATACGAGCTGACCTGAGTGAGATCGCTTGGTGGGCGGTTTTCGACCAGGAGCAGTTGATCCTGGCAGATGATGCCCAACAGGGGTGTCAGCGCAGGTGTGACTTGGACTTGGGCGAGTTGGCGCAGGTTGTCGACGGCGGTCAGCGCGGCCCGTCTCAGGAGATCCGCCACCACCGACGCGACCTGTGCGCGTCGTTCGGTGGAGACGCCGGATGAGGAGGCCTGTGTATCCATGCTCTTTGAGGCCTGGGCGAGTGAGCGGATGACCTCACCCGAATGAAAGAGCAGAAAGAGATCCACCAGACCACGGTGGTAATCGTTCATGAACACGTTTTCGAGGGTCGTGGCAACGCTGTTGTGATACTTCTCGCGGCAGTTCAACACAGTTCTTTTGAGTTCGGTGTTTCCCGGCGGAGGCTGGGACCGGAGCTGAGTTTCGGAACGGATGAGGTTGTCGAGGGCGCCGCGCAGTTTGCGCACGCCGTCGGACAACAGGAGCGGGTAGCCCCAGGTGACCACGTGCTCCTCATCACGAGCAAAGATCGGGAATGGTGCGGGCAGTGAGGTGGCGAGGGCAGGAAAGATCTCACACCATCCGCCACCGACCTCTTCGGGAGTCAGATACAGTGGGCGTTGCAGGTCCTCCTTGAGAACGTGCCTGAAGGCATCGAGTGATTTCTTGTCGCGCACCATCTCTCCATTATATCCGTTAGTGGAGCGAGAATTCGCAGAAACGCCCGTACCCTTACCCGCACCCGTTCCCGTACCCGAGTTTCTCTTCATGACCGGCCGGACCCGGTTCAAGGTTTTCACAAGTTTTTGCCGGTCACGCCGACTCTCCGACCCGGGCTCAGTCGGGAACGGGAACGGGAATGAGGAAGGGACTGGGATGGGGATCGGCAATTGGCCCTATTTGCTCGCCTCCGCAGACAATGGGATAATCGGAACATATGCAGTTCGACGATATGGTCAAGGCGATCAGGGAGAGCCCGTTTTTTCACGGGATGCCACCCCATGAGCAGGTCTCCCTGGCGCGGCTCGGCGCCGTGGATGTGCACGCGCCAGGGACCGTGCTTTTCCGTCCGGGTGAAGTGCCTGCTGCCCTCTACCTGGTTTTGGACGGTGTTGTTGAAATCTCCCGTGAGGAGAGCAGCGAGCTTGGGATACGGCCTGTCGCCTATATGGGCGCGGGTTCGACGGTGTTGGAAAGCAAGGTCATCACCGGCACTGCCCTGACATCATTGGCGCAGTTTCCGGAGGGGGGCGTCACGCTCACCTGGCCGCGCCCGGTTCTTCTGCGTCAGCTGTACTCCTCTCAAGACCTCGCCCTGCACTATCTGCAGAGCCTTGCCCGCCGCCTCGAGGGGACCATCATCAATCTCGGCGCCAACGAGGGCAGCAACCTCGGTGGCCGATTGGATCACTTCGATCTTCCGGCGATCCTCCAGACAGTTGTCGATGCCGGTGGATCCGGCGTGCTCGAGATCCTCGATGCAGAGGGGCTCAATTTCGGAGCGATCCACACCCGGAAACACAAGATCGGCCGGATGCACTGCGGCAGACTGACCGGACGTGAAGCCTTTCTCCAGATCATGGCAGCGCCCCCCAAACGCGGGACCTTTCGCTTTTCCAGTCTCGCCGCCCCACAGGAAGAAGGCAGCTTTCAGCCCCTGCAGCCCCTGCTGATGGAGGCCGCGCGCATCCAGGACGAGTTCGCCCACTTCGGGGTCACCGTGCCGTCGGATGCGATCCTCCAACCTTCGTCCCGCCAGTTGGTGTGGAGTGGCGGCAACGATACCCAGCTCATCGAACAGATCTGGCATCAGCTGTCCGTCGAGCCCTGCGGATGGGGAGAACTGGCTGAGGTCTTACCGTTCAGCCGCGGTCAGGTCGGTCTGGCCGTCCGGGACATGCTGCTGGCCGGCGTAGTCAATGTCGATCGCAGCTACGAGGCGCCGCCGGGTGGTATCCACGCCCGGGGTGCTTGAACACCGGCCACACGCCCTAACAAAGAAGCGTCTTTCGGCCCCTGGCCGATGGTTTTCTCTATACTTGGACGATGCTTTCCCGACGAGTGCTTCTGACTCTGATTGCCGTCTTTGCGGTGGTGGTGTCGGGTTCGTCGATTGCGCGCACCGTTCGCAGTTTCTATCGACTTGATTTCCGGGTCTCGTGGGTGGAGGCCGGGCTGCTGGTGGACAATGTGCCGGAGGCCTCCAGTGCCGCCGCCGCGGGACTCGCCAGGGGCGATATGGTGATCAAGGTTGACGGTGTCCCCATCGAGCAGTTTGAGGACCCCGCCTTCGTGCTCGCCGGTGGCGACGAACACGGGATCACGGTGCTCCAGAGCGATGGGGGCGTCAAGGACCTGCGGTTTCGATCACCGCCTCCGACGGTCAATTCGGTCTATCTGGCGCGGACCGCGGTTGGGCTGATTGGTCTCGCCCTCGCCCTGTATACGGTCTGGGCAACCCCACGGCGAGAGGCGGCGACCTTCCTGCTTCTGGCTGCGGCGGCTCTGCTCATTGGAGCGGTCCCGAATCGGATCGCGGCGGCGGAGCTTGCCCTGCAGGTCATTCGCCGTGCCTCGGGCGCCGCTCTGCCGTTTTTGATCGCCCGGTTCTTTGCCATCTTTCCCGAGCGTTCCCGCTCCATGACGAGACTCGATCTGGTGACGCTGGTAGTCGTCGCGGGTTCCGGCGCGACGGCGTTTTTGCGCGGCGCTGAGGCGTGGTGGCCCGCGGCGGCATCGCTGATCAGGGTCATGTTTGCGTTGTCTTTGATCGTCGGCATCGTGGTTCAGGTGTGGCGGTGGCGGGAATCAGCTCGTGAGGCCAGGATCCGACGTCAGATTGAGTGGGCGGCCCTCGGTCTTTTTGTCGGTCTGGCGCCATTTGTCTCTTTGGTCATGGTGCCGCGCTGGATCGGGATCAGTTTTGAGCCGTTCACATGGTTGGCAGTCTTCCCGATGGTGGCCATCCCGGTGACCATCGTTGCCGCCCTCCGTGAGTACCGTTTTTGGGATCTCGAACCGATTGCCCGGGACCTGCTTTCGGCGACCCTCGTCGTGGTAACGGGCGCCTTCATCTTTGCTCTCACCAACCACCTTCTGCTCCGCTATACGGGCGGGCTCGGCTCTCTCCGAAATCTTTTCGCCTTTGCTACGGGGGTGCTCCTGGTGGTGTTGTTGCAACCGGTGCGGCTGCGGGTTGAGCGGTTCCTCGACCAGTGGCTTCACCATGGCAGGCAGGCGCCGCGCTCCCTGCTCACCAGCGCAAGCCGTGACCTGGCGAGAGTGACCAATCCCCGCGAGCTCCTCGAACGGCTTTCAGAGACGCTCCATGACGGGTTGGAGTTCGATCTCGTTGCAACCTATTTACGGGTCGCGGGTGAGATCTTCGAGCGGGTCACCGGCAACGCCGACACGCTGCCGGATTTTCTTCCGGCCGTGGTTTCAGAGACCGAATTTCCGGGACGGCACGAGAATCCGCTCCAACTCGCCGGCTTTGCGGTGAGGATCCCCCTGGAACGCGTCGGCACCGTTCACGGTCT
This sequence comes from Acidobacteriota bacterium, assembly GCA_033791425.1. Taxonomy (GTDB): domain Bacteria; phylum Acidobacteriota; class Thermoanaerobaculia; order Thermoanaerobaculales; family Sulfomarinibacteraceae; genus Sulfomarinibacter. The sequence goes on along the minus strand of JASJGQ010000172.1, from coordinate 3,568 downwards.
GCTCTACCTCGGGCTCCGGCGCGGAGTTTTTCCGCTCGGCAGCGAAGGCGAAGAGGTGGTCGGGACATTCGCCGCGCAGGCCGCGTTGGCCCTGGAAAGCGCGCGCTATCTGGACGATCTCCGTCGTCAGGCGGAGGAGTACCGCATCCTCCATACCAACACCCAGCGCATTATCGAATCCTCGGCGGCGGCAATCCTCGTGTGTGATGCTTCGGCCCACATCTTGACCGCCAATCGGCACGCCGCGGATATTTTTGGGCGTGAGGCCCAGGCTCTCGTCGGTCTTCCGCTGGGTGAGCTGGTCGATCTTCCCGAGACCTGGCACGACGAGCTTCCCCTGCACGCCGTCAACACCGAGGCACGAACCCACTCCGAACCGCCGCGCCGGGTCATTCTGGCAGTGTCGGTTCTCGAGCTCGACAGCGGCAGTTTTAACGGCCGAGTGGTGGTTTTGCAGGACGTCACCGAGCTGCGCGAGCTCCAGGACAGAATCCTCGAACAGGAGAGGTTGGCGGGTCTCGGCCGACTCGCGTCGGGGCTTGCGCACGAAATCAACACGCCGCTCACCGGGATTTCGTCCTTCGCCCAGATGCTTGGCGAGATGACACCCGAAAGCGATCCGCGTTCGGAGTTGATAACCAAGCTCGTCGACCAGAGCTTTCGGGTCTCGAGCATCGTTTCCAACCTCCGGTCCATCGTGCGCGGATCATCAGACAGCCGCATGGTGCTCGACATCAACGGCGTCGTCGAGCGGGCCGCTTACGACGCCGCCAGATCGCTCGGCAGAGAGGGCGCGCTCGAAGTCGAGGTAAGTGTCGAACCGGTGATGGTCTGGGCCTCGGTAGCCCCCCTCGAGCTCTCGGTCGGCAACATCGTTCGCAATGCCATCGAGGCGTCGCCTCCGGGAGAGAACGTGCAGCTCACCGTCATTTGCGATGGTGAGTGGGCCGAGATCCGCGTCGACGATTGCGGCCTTGGGCTGTCGGGCGACAGCGAGGAACGCGTGTTCGAACCGTTTTTCTCGACGAAGACCGACCGCGGCGGCAGTGGGCTCGGTCTCTCCATCACGCGTGATATGATCGCGCAACTCGGTGGAAGGGTCAGACTTGAAAACAGGGCGAACGGCGGGGCCCGCGCCACGATCAGACTCCAACGATGGCAGGATCCAAATCAATCCTCGTAATTGACGATGAGCCCGTCCTCCAGGATGTGCTCGGATCCCTCCTTGAGGGAAATGGGTTCGATTATCACTTTGCCATGACGGCCGCCGACGGGATGCGTGTACTGCGCGACGAGGAGATTGACGTTGTGCTTCTCGACCTCATGCTTCCCGACCGTTCGGGGATCGACCTGCTGCCGGAGATCAAGGTCTTTGATCCGCACCTGCCGGTGGTGGTCATCACTGCGTACTCGTCTGTGGAGTCCGCCATCGAGGCCATGCGGCGTGGCGCTTTTCACTACGTGCCCAAACCGTTCAAAAACGAAGAGGTCCTGCACCTGGTTCGGCGAGCTGCCGAACAGCGGGCCCTGCAGGTGGAGAACCTGCAACTCCGGAGCCGGCTCGAAGGCATGGGCGAGATTATCGGCTCCAGCCGGCGCATCGAAGAGGTCTTCGAGTTGATCCGGAGGGCGGCGCCCGCGCGATCAAATATCCTCCTGGTTGGGGAGTCCGGCACGGGTAAGGAGTTGGCGGCGCGGGCGATCCATCGACTCAGCACCCGAGGTGACGGTCCCTTCGTTCCCGTCCACACCAGCGCCATCCCAGCCGACCTGTTGGAGTCGACCCTCTTCGGTCATGTGAGGGGCGCATTTACCGGTGCGATCAACAACCGCAAAGGCCTCTTCGAGGCGGCTCACGAGGGCACCCTTTTTCTCGACGAGGTGGGGACCATTTCGCCGGAGACGCAGACCAAGTTGCTGCGGGTGATTCAGGAGCGCGAGATCCGCCGGGTCGGCAGCGTAGAGGCGAGGAAGGTCGACACCCGCCTGGTCGTCGCCACCAACTGTGACCTGTGGCAGGAGGTCCAGGCCGGCCGCTTCCGTGAGGACCTCTACTATCGCCTCAACGTGATCTCCATCGAGCTGCCGCCCCTTCGCGAACGCCGCGATGACATCCCTCTTCTCGCGACCCACTTTTTGCGCGTCTACGCCGAGGAGAACGAACGCGATGTGCAGGGGCTGTCACCAGCGGCCATGGATGCGCTGGCGGAATACCATTGGCCAGGCAACGTGCGTGAGCTCGAAAACGCGGTCGAGCGCGCGGTGGTCCTGTGTCAGGCCGATACCATCGATTTCGAGGAACTGCCGCTGGCGGTTCGTGGCGAGGGACCGGCCACGGCGACCGCCATCGAATTTCCGGCGGATGGCGTCGATCTCCGCGAGGCGGTGAACGACTACCAGGGACGACTCATCCACGAGGCCCTCAAACGCAGTGGCGGTGTTCAGCGCCGCGCCGCCAAGCTCCTCAAGCTGAGCCCCACCACCCTCAACGAGATGATCCACCGGCTCGGGGTGGATGTGTCGGGCGGGGACTGAGCGGGTAAAGCGGCGGGTATTTTCTGCTCCGTTGACGTTCTTCCGTTGTCGACATCCCGATGCTCTCGACACGATTGCCCGTGAGTGCCCCCTCCGAAGATGATTGCGCCCGATGCATCCACTCGCTTGGAGGGCAGCGGATCGCAACATCGTTCGGAGACGGCACGTCCGGTGAACGGGGCCTGTTTTCGCGCTATTCCACGATTTCCCAAACCCACAGAATCTGTCATTTCGACCGAGCGGAGCGAGCGGAGAAATCTCTTGCAGGGAAGCTCTCCACGTCAGCGGTGCGCCGTATTCGAGCGTTCGAGTGAACCTGCCTTTGAGCACGGCGTACCCGAGAGGAGCCACCTTCAACATTATTGGCCTGTAATTCCTTGTCGACTGGGGTGTTGGTAAGTCCAACAATATTGAAAATGGCACCTCCGCCGCACGGGTGGCCGGCAAACATGCCGACGGCCCCGTGGGGGGAACGGGGCCGCCGACTCGAAGAGGTTGTGATGCGAATGAATATACGACTCACTCGCAATTTTGTTTCACGAGCCCCAAACCCCAAGCCTATTCCATCACTCCACCGCCCAGGCACTCGTCGCCGTCGTAGAGGGCGGCGAACTGGCCTGGTGCGATGCCGGGATCTTCCACGTCAACCAACGCGACCGAAAGCCCCCCGTTATCATCAAATTTCACCTCGCACGGATCCATGCGTTGGCCGTGGCGGATCTTCACCTCGAGGCTGCTTTGACACGGCGGATCCGCGATCCAGTGCGGCAGAGGTATGCGGAAGGAACGGCGCGCGCTCTCGGCCAGTTGGTCCGCGTGGACGACCGTGACAGTGTTGCTCTCCTGGTCTTTTTCGACAACGTACCACGGGCCTCCACCGAGACCGAGCCCTCGCCGCTGGCCGATGGTGTGATACCACGTGCCGCGGTGCATGCCGAGCACCGTGCCTGTCGCGGCCTCGACGATCTCGCCCGGTTGGTCGCCGAGGTGGTGGTGGACGAAGTTATCAAACGGGACCCGACCCAGAAAACAG